>JBDHFS010000327.1:0-2998 GCA_039590285.1 Gemmatimonadota bacterium | reverse complement strand
CTCGTCGGCTTTAGCGGACACCGAGGTGACCTGGAACAGGTCCTGCAGCATCTCGATGTGGCTCTGGCGCACGTCGTCGCTCGAGATACACCCGCCGCACAGCGGAGCACACCGGCCCAACACCGCACACTGCTGGTCACGAAGCTCCAGATTGCGGCCACCCTGGATGATCCGGCGGCCTCGATCGCAGCCCGCGACGCGGCCATGCAACACAACGTCGACGGGAGCGGTGGGAAATCGCTCCTCGGCCTGTACCACATGCTTCGCGAGGAGTACGACCTGGCAGTTAGAGCCTTCCGCGAGGCGATCGAAGCCCAGCCCACGGACGCGGATTCGCTCACGCGACTGGGCCAGTGCCTTCAGATCCTCGGCCGGCCGGAGGAGGCTCAGGCCTCGTTTGAGCGGGCCATCCGGGTGAATCCCAACGCCGGAGCAGCTCACAGAGGGCTCGCGTTGCTGGCCAAGCAGAGAGGCGACAGCGAGGCGTTTGAAGAGGCCTTTGAGGCCTGCCGGCGCCTGATTCCGTCAGACCGGTGGGTTCGGGCGGAGCTACTGGCGAGGGACGAAGACCAGGACCCGCACGCCGCCATCGCGCGTCGCGAGCGCCTCCTCGCGGAACAGCCGGATGATGTCGAGAACCTCGCGAGGCTCGCCCGGCTCTGCGAGACGGTCGACGATCTTCCCCGGGCCGACCGCTTCTTGGCCCGCCTCCTCGAACTGAGCCCCGACGACAAGGACCTGGTCGTGACGGCGAGCAAGTACTACCGGCGGACGGGCCGCCCGGAGCGGTCACTCGAGGTGACCACACGTTACGCCCGGTCGCGACGCACGGCCGAGGCCAGAGCCAATGCGCAGATCCTCGTCGCATCTCACTACCTCGGCCTCGGCGAGCTGGATCTCGTGGAGCAGACACTTCTGACCGCCGCGGACACGGCCGAGACGTTGGAGGTCGTTCAAAGCCTCGCCGACTTCTACCTGCACCGCCTCGACCGCCCCGATCAGGCCCTCCCGTGGTTCGACAAGGCGGTCGCTCGAGCACGTGCCCGTGGATCGGACCGGCTGCCGGCGGTGATGGCGGCCCGCGTCTCATGCCTCCTGCACCGAAAGCTTAATGACACGAAGCTGGCACGCGACGCCGTGGCCAATTTGCGAGCCACGGCCCCGGACTATCCCCAGGGGCTGCTCTTGGAAAGCGAGGTGTACGCCCGAGAGGGTCGGATCGATAAGGCGATCGACTCGCTGACGGAGTACCTGACTCAAAGGCCGGGCGACCCGTATGCCCTGTACCAACGCGCCCTTCACCAATATGCCGAAGGGAAGCCGGAACAGGCCGTCCAGGACCTGCAGACCCTCAAGCACGTCAGCCCACTGGCGCTTGATCTGCGACCCCGGCTACTCTTGGCGCGCCTTCATCAGCAAGCAGGGCGGCACGACCAGCAGCTCCGGGAGCTCGAGTCCCTGGTCCGGGAGACGCCGGATTCCGTGGAGGCACTGGAGGAACTCGTCCGTGCCTACATCGACCGGGGCGGATCCGCTGATGCGGAGCGCTTCGTCACAGCCCAAATCAACCGCACTGCCGGCAAACCGGACGCGCGGTGGCTGTTCTTGCGCGGTCGAATCTCTGTCGAGGTCGGGGACTACGCCAAGGCTCTCTCTGACTTCCGACACGCCGCCGAGATCGACGGGCACTCGGCCGAAAGCCTCACGAGAGTGCTCGACCTCTACCTTCGGATGAACCGTCCCGGCGAAGGCATCGACTACTATCAACACTACGTCCGCCCGGACCGGGTCACCTCCACGCTGGAGTCCCGGCACGCCCTATTGCTCGTCAAGGCGGACAGGACACAGGAGGCCGTCGAGCACTTTCGACATGCCATGGGCCTTGCGCTGGGCGACGGTCGCACGGCGGTGGCTGTAGTGGCTTCCGACCTCCGCGCCGCGTTCCCACCGGTGGAACCGAGCTTCGAATCCGTCAATGAGGCGATCGCCCTGTTTGAGGATCGCCCGCCTGACGGGGCGGCGGCGCGGGTCAACGACCGGATCCTCGCCCGGCTGTACCGGATGGCCGTGCGCTACGAGGAGGCTGCGAATCGGCTGGAGCGGCTCGTCGCCACCTGTACGAATGACCACGAGCGGGTCGACCTGCTGTTCGAGCTCGCCGAGCTGTACCACACGGCCGGCGACGCGCAGGCGGCACGACGGACGTATGAAGAAGGGCTCAAGTACGATCCCGATAACTGGATTGCGCTGAACAACCTGGCGTATCTGCTCTCGGACGAGCTCGCCGAGTACGAGCTCGCCCGGCCCTACGCGCAGCGCGCTGTCGCCTACTCCGACAACCCCGCCACGCTAGATACCTTGGGTTGGATCTATGTGGGACTGGGGCAATATTCACTCGCGGTCGCGGAGCTGAGCCGTGCGATCCGGCTCGCTCCCGATGATCCGCTCACGTACCTGCACCTTGGCGAGGCGTACCGCCGGAACGGACAGTTTACTGCCGCGGCGAACATACTCACCTCCGGGCGGGA
This sequence comes from Gemmatimonadota bacterium, assembly GCA_039590285.1. Lineage (GTDB taxonomy): Bacteria > Gemmatimonadota > Gemmatimonadetes > Palauibacterales > Palauibacteraceae > Benthicola. Next base: position 470 of record JBDHFS010000327.1, on the reverse strand, counting down.
ACTGGCCGAAGCGGCGGGAAGCGTCGATCTGACGGCTAGATTCGACGCGTCGCAGGATCGCGTCGCCCGGGCGGATCGTTCACCCTGACACGATGGCGCAGGTTCGCTCCGGGCCTCGCCCGCAACGCGCTCCTGCGGTAATACGATAGAATGCCCCACCGATGATCTGGCTCGCTCTCGTGTTGCTGTTAGCCTGCTCGGGCGCCGTATCGGCCTCGGAAACCGCATTGTTCGCCTTGGACCGGCAGGCGTTGTACCGGTTCCGCCGGGAGGGACCGCTGCGCCGGAGGGTGTTCCAGCTCATGACGCGGCCGCGGCGGGTCCTGATGACCGTGCTGATGGCCAACACCGCGGTGAACGTTACCATTTTCGCCGTGTCCTTCTTCGCCTTCCGGCAGTTTCACCGCGCCCCGGCCCTTGTCGCCGCTGCCGCAAGCATCGTGGCGCCGGTCGCCGTCATCGTGTTCGGC
>JBDHFS010000326.1:0-3009 GCA_039590285.1 Gemmatimonadota bacterium | reverse complement strand
CTTTCGTGGCAAGATCAAGAGGAGGCAACGAGTTTGGGGTTAACTTGTTGTCCTCTCCAGTCCCCTGGAGTCCGCTGGAGTCCTCCCCGGTCGTGGACCCTCGGAATTCTTTCGCTCCCCATCCGTGTTTCTACTAGTTCCTACCGCGCTCCAGCCACGCTAAGCTCGACCCGCCCTCGGAAGCTGGGGGGAATCGTCTTTATGCCAGACGCGTTCTGCTATTGCGTGCTTCTCGCGGAGCGTCACCCGGGGCTCGTCGAACGCGTCCGCGGATTGCTCGCCACACGTTTCGACGTGGTGGTGTCGGTGGCCGATGAGAGGTCCCTGCTGGAGAGCGCTGAAAGGCTTCGGCCCATGATCGCGGTGGTCGACCTGTCGCTCCCTCTCAAGGGCAAACTCCTGTGGATCCGACGGCTGCGTGATCGGTGCCCCGGAATCAAATTGGTCCTCCTGAGCGTTTACGACGAACCGGGGGTGCGACGGGCGGCGACGGAGGCCGGGGCCGACGGATTCGTTCTCAAGCGGTCCGTGGCCACGGACCTCCTGCCAACCGTCGAGTCCCTCCTGGAGGGCCGGAGCGGCAGCCCGTCACAGGCGAACGGAACCGATCCGCGCCGGCCGCCAGGCCGTGTTTGACTCTCCCGGGAAGGCTCGGCTATCGTGGCGAGATGGGGCGGACGGCACGCTGCTCCTGGCGGAAAGTCATGCAAGATCCGGACACGACGACGTGGGAGCACGACGGCCTCCGCGCAGAGTTCGATTCAAACCTTCGCTTCGAAACGCTGATCGGCCAGTTGTCTTCGAAGTTCATCAATCTACCCTCCGACAAGGTGGACCGTGAGATCGAGGACGCCCAGCGCCGAATCTGCGGGTGGCTCGGCCTGGATCTTTGCTCCCTTTGGCAGTGGTCTGCAAACGATCCGGGGAATCTCACGCTTACACATATCTATCGACCGCTCGAAGGTCCGCCCATTCCCGAGCGCATGGCTGCCGACGAGTACTTTCCGTGGACGCTCGATCTGATAAGGTCGGGTGAGACCCTCGTTCTCTCGTCGCTTGATGAGCTGCCCCCCGAGGCCGCCGGCGAGAGGGAGGTGCGGCGTCAGTTGGGCATCCGCTCCTCGCTGACCTTTCCACTGGCGGTGGGGGGAGAGCCCGTAGTCGGCGCCTTGACCTTCAACACTACGCAGGCGGAACGCGCCTGGCCGGAACCGCTCGTCAACCAGCTCCGGGCGGTCGCCGAGGTCTTTGCCAACGCGCTGGCACGGAAACGTTCGGACCAGTTCCTGCGTGAAAGCGAAGAGCGACTGGCGCTGGCTGCCGATTCGGCGAGCATGGGCCTGTGGAGCGTGGACCTCGCGAGCGGGTGCGTCTGGGCCACGTCGAGGGCCCTGGACTTGTTCGGCCTGCCATCGAACGAGGTGTTCACCCTGGACCGGTTCCTGGACGTGGTCCATCCCGAAGACCGCGAATCGATACGGCGGACGATCAAGGAGATCGTGCAGTCGAGAGGTGAAGGCGAGGTCGAATATCGTGTCGAAGGGACCGACGGTCGCGTGAGGTGGATTTGCTCCCGCGGACGCGCCCGCGACGTCCCCGGGCAACCCGATCGGCTGACGGGCGTGTCCGTGGAAATCACCGAACGCAAGCGGGCAGAGCAGACCATACGCAACCTGGGCGGGCGGCTGATCGCCGCCCACGAAGAAGAGAGGGCACGGCTCGCGCGGGAGCTTCACGACGACGTGACACAGCGCCTGGCCTGCCTGGCCATCGACGTCGCGAGCCTCGAGCCGCTGCCCTCCGTTCCGTCGACGGACGCGATCTTGCGCCGATTGCAGGAGGGGCTGGCCCAGTTGAGCGAGGACGTCCACGCGCTCGCTTATCGGTTGCATCCCTCCGTCCTGGCGGACCTGGGCCTGGCCGACGCGCTCCGCGGCGAATGCGAGCGGTTCTCTCGGCAAGAGTCCGTGCCTTTGGACGTGACGTTCCACGAAATCCCGGAATCCGTCCCCCGCGATGCGGCCCTCTGCGTGTTCCGGGTGGTCCAGGAGGCGTTGGGCAACGTCGCCCGTCACGCCAAAGCCGAGAATGTGGAGGTGTCCCTGCGGGGACTGGACGGCGGGCTGCAGGTTGCGGTTCTCGACGACGGCGCAGGATTCGATCCAGCGGTCCCCGCGGACCATCCCGCGCTCGGGCTGACCGGGATGCGAGAGCGGGTCCACCTGCTCGGCGGCGCGCTCGACATCGAGAGCGCCCCGGGGCAGGGTACCTCCATCGTGGTCTGGGTGCCGTTGGGGAGAGGACCGTCATGAATGCCGGGCAGCGACCGCGCGTGTTGCTGGCCGACGACCACCGCCTGGTGGCCGAGGGCATCAAAGGCCTCCTCGGGTCCGAGTTCGAAGTGGTGGACGTGGTCGAGGACGGCCGGGCCCTTCTGGAACGGACACGGCAGCTCAAACCCGACGTCATCGTGGCCGACATCACGATGCCTCATCTGAACGGGGTCGACGCGCTGGCGCGGTTGAAGCAGCTCGATGATCGGGTCCGGGTGGTCGTTCTCACCATGCATCGGGAGGTGGCGTACGCGCGGCGTGCCCTCGCCGCCGGGGCGTTGGGCTACGTGCTCAAGCACTCGGCGCCGGCCGAACTGATCACCGCCGTTCGCGCCGCCTTGGAAGGCAAGACTTACCTGACGCCGACGCTGGCAGGAGACGTGTTACGGGACCTGAGGAACAACCAACAGGAACCCAGCGACCCGGTAGCGTCTCTTACTCCTCGTCAACGGGAGATCCTGCAACTGCTAGCCGAGGGCTGCTCGGCGAAACAGGTTGCGGCTTCACTGGGGATCTCAGCGCGCACGGTGGAATTCCATAAGTACCAGATGATGGACAGGCTGGAGCTGGACTCCAGCGCCGAGTTGGTTCACTTCGCCATCAGACACGGCATCGTTTCAATCTGACACCTCAGGGGACTGCTCGCGGCCGCATCGGGGTCGTTACGGGGTGTTCA
>JBDHFS010000325.1:0-3016 GCA_039590285.1 Gemmatimonadota bacterium | reverse complement strand
CGGCAGCGTGTTCGCCGACGGCCCGTTCGTCCTGACCCTGGAGGGTCAGTACATCGTCAAGAACCTCGTCCTGGTGAGCGGCGCGCTGGTCGTGGGGGCCGCCGCGCGCGGCGGCCGTCGACTGCGTCGCGCGACACGGCGGATGAGATCCGTGACCCACGCCCGGGCGGCCCTGTCTGGGCCCGCCACCGGACCCTACTCGTTGACGACGGCCCGGACCACTGTCCTGAGCTGAGCGGATGTTCCGCAGTTCCCTGTGAGAGGACAGGCATCCGCCTGCGGACCTTGGACAATCGAAACCCCGAGATGGAATGGAGAATGACCATGAAGAACCAAATGATCCACCGGATTGGCCCGTCACGCACAGCTCTGGTCGCGGCGACGCTGCTGCTTGCAGGCATCGTGACGGCTCAGACCGCCGACGCGGCGATCGTCCAGCAGTCGGCTCTCGCCGCCAAGGCCGACGAGAGCGTGACCTCGATCGACCTGGCCTTCATCACGCACCTCGACGCCGACCTGCCCGAGCAGGATGTCTACCTCGAGCGCGAGCCCGGCTCGGATGAAGTGTGGCGCGTCACACGCGGCGACAACGACATGAGCGCTCCGCTGTTCAGGGCGGCACACCCCGTGGAGCACGATCCCATGAACCCGGAGGCGATCGGCCCGTACCCGAAGGGCGAGCCGATGGGCCTGACGCTCGGCCAGTGGCTCAAGCACCAGGGTACGGGCACGTACACGTGCCGGAACGGCGAAGGTACCCTCGACACGAGCTTCACGGGTCTCGTCCCGGCCGGAGTGTACACGATGTGGCACGCCTTCATCGCAATGCCGCCGTCTCCCGAGTCCGGCGTGATCGAGCTTCCGCTCGGTGCGCGTGACGGATCGGAGAGCGTCTTCCGGGCCGACGCGAACGGCAAGGCGTCCTTCGTTCACACGTTCAAGCCGTGCCTCGAGATGACCGACGTATGGACGACGTCCATGCTCGCGATCAACTACCACAGCGACGGCCGGGACTGGGGCGCCAGCCCGGGCGAGTTCGGCACCAACGCCCATATCCCACTCTTCCTGATGCTCCCGAATCGGGAAGGGATCTGAGGCGCGACTGACAGGACTGATGGGCGCCCGCGACCGAATCGCGGGCGCCCGGTCCCAACGAGGTGGATCATGAAGAGCCTGTTCGGACTGATAGCTACCGCCACCGCGATCGCGATCGCGGGGCAGGGAATAGAAGAGATCGCTCGCCGGGTGGCCCGCACGCCAGATCCGGTCACGGACGCCGATTACTACGACAACGGCCGTCCGCCGGCCGCCAAGGTCGATCTCGGACGCGTGCTGTTCTTCGACAAGATCTTGAGTGGGAACCGAAACATTGCGTGTGCGACGTGCCACCACCCGCGGCACGCGACATCCGATGGCCTGGCCCTCGGGCTCGGAGAGGGACCGACCGGGCTCGGACCGGACCGTGAGGCGGGAAGCGATGCCGCGACGGCCGTGCATGCCCGGATACCCCGAAACTCACCGGGTCTGTTCAACCTCGGGGCACAAGAGTTCACCCGCCTGTTTCACGATGGCCGGGTCGAAGCCGACCCGGAAGGCCACTTCGAGGGCGGCTTCGTGACTCCAGCCAAGTGGAAGCTACCGAAGGGACTCGAGACCGTGCTGGCCGCGCAGGCCATGTTTCCGGTCACGTCACCCGACGAAATGGCAGGGCACAAAGCCGAAAATCCGGTAGCGGACGCCGTGTCGCTGAACAACGCCGCCGGACCGGGTGGAGTGTGGGAGCAACTGGCCGAGAGGCTGCAGGGAATCCCGGAATACGTGGACCTCTTCCGGGCCGCGTATCCGGAGCGTGTTCGCGAGGTCGATGACATCAGTTACGTCCTGGCGGCCAACGCGATCGCCGCCTTCGAGACGGTGGCCTTCCGGGCCGACGGCAGTCCCTTCGACCGGTACCTGCGTGGCTCGTACAGCATGAGCCCGTCCGAGCTCCGCGGCATGGACCTGTTCTACGGCGCCGCGGGCTGTGCCGATTGCCACGGGGGCAAGTTTCAGACGGACCACGAGTTCCACGCGATCGCCATGCCACAGATCGGACCGGGCAAGAACGACGGGAGGGACTCCGAGTACTGGCGGGCCAGCGGCGAGAGGGCGTTCCTCGAGGACTTCGGCCGCGGAAGGGTCACCGTGCGATCCGAGGACGAGCTCAAGTTCCGCACCCCATCGTTACGAAACGTGGAGCTGACCGGGCCGTGGGGCCATGACGGAGCGTACGACCGGTTGGAGGATGTGGTACGCCACCACCTGGATCCGGTCGCATCGCTGGACAGCTACGTCTGCGACGTAGACGATCTGCCGCCGCTCCCCGCGGTGCTCGAGACCGTGGCGGGCGGTTCGCGCCTGAGCCAGGACTGGCTCGGCGAGGTCCGCCTGGCGGGGTTCCTCATGCGCGATGACTGGGTGCAGACCCGACCGACTCTGCGCGCGAGGATCGCCGCGGCGAACGAGCTGCAGAGCGTCGAGCTGACGGACAGGCAGGTGGAGGACCTGCTCGCATTCCTGAGGGCGCTCACCGACCCGTCGTCGCGGGATCTCTCAGGCGTGGTGCCGGAGACCGTGCCGAGCGGGTTGCCGGTGACGGACTGAAGCCATCGGAGGCGCGCGCGGTCAGTCCTCCCGGAGAATCCTCGCCGGGTCGACGGCCGCCGCGCGTTGCGCCGGCACCAGGCACGCGAGGATCGCGACACCGACCATCAGGGCGGGCACGGCCGCGAATGTCCAGGGGTCCGTGGAGCCAACCTCGAACAGAAGCGCCGACAGGAATCTCGTGAGAACGAACGAGGCTCCGATTCCGAGGAGCACGCCGAGTCCCGCGAGCCGCATGCCGCGGCCCACCACCGTGCGGGATACACGAGCCGGGCGTCCGCCCACCGCGATGCGGATCGCGATGTCCCTCGTATGCCGCTGCACGAAATGGGACATCACCCCGTAGATCCCGATGATCGAGAGCAGCAGGGCA
>JBDHFS010000324.1:0-3037 GCA_039590285.1 Gemmatimonadota bacterium | reverse complement strand
CTCGCCGCACCGGGCATCGATGGAGTGCTCGTGGGTGGGGCCAGTCTGGATCCGGAGGACTTTGCCGCGATCTGCTCGGAGAGTCGCTGACACCGGGTCGACGCGGTCGTTGACTCGGTCGACGCCCGGGCCTAATTTCCATCCTGGTGCGGGCCCCGGGTGGCCCGCACCTTTTTTGTCACGCGCGGAAGAGGTGGGATGTTTACGCTACTGATCGTTCTCATCACCGTCATTGCGGTGCTCCTGATCTTCATTATCCTGATGCAGTCAGGGAAGGGTGGTGGCCTGGCCGCTGAGTTTGGCGGCGCATCGTCGTCAACGGACTCGTTCATGGGCGGCCGCCAGGCGGCCAATTTTCTGACGCGCGCGACCTGGTTCGGCGGAGGAGCATACCTGGCGTTGGCCCTGTTGCTGGCCGTGTTGTCGGCCCGGCAGTCCGCCCCGCCCGAGTCCATCCTCCGAACGGAGTTCGGGCAGACGGCCCCGCCGACGTCTGTGCTGGAAACGGAAGGCCAGGGAGAGATCGCCCAGCCGGTTCCCGTCGAGACTCCGACGCCAGCCGCACCGGACGAGGGTGGAGAGCAGGAGGACCCGGAAGGCGACTGAGCTTCCGACGCCTCAGTAAGCCGCCGGGGGCACGGGGTCCGGCCGGAACGGTTCGTCGGGCGGCAGGTCGAGGAAGTCGACGTACTTGCCGGAGTCCACCCGCTCGGCGAGCCATTCCCCGAAACCGGACGTAACGAGGCCGCGCGCGGCTGTGCCCGTCTTCGCCGTACGCACCGCGAGATCGTTGGCGTACTCATTCTTGGGGTGGTCCGCGTGCCCACGGACCCAGCGCCATTCTACGCTATGGTTGGAGGCCGCTGACACGAGGCTTCTCCACAGGTCCAGGTTCTCGATCGGACCCGCTTTGCGCCTCCAGTTCCTCCGTGCCCAGGCGTGCACCCATTCCTTCATGCCTCGCACGAGGTACTGGCTGTCGGACGTAAACACGACATCACACGTGCGTCTCAGGGCCGTGAGGCCCAGAATGCCGGACCACAGCGCCATCCGGTTGTTGGTGGTGTCGGGGTCGAAACCCGCGAAGTCTCTTCGATACCAGCCCTTTCGCGTGTCGAAGCGCTCCAGCATGCCAGCGGCGCCGCCCGGACGGGCGGCATCCTGTCTCTGGTTGCCGAGGCAGCTTTCGTCGGCGTAGATATAGATCAGATCCGAGGCCATTCCTGCTCCGTGGTCCTGGTTGAATGCGGCGAACCTCAATTGGATGTGACGAGTGAGTCTGACGCAAGCTCCTGACGGGTACCTGCTGCTGGAGGATGGCACCCGGTGGGACGGCCGGCTGGCCGGCGGAAGGGGGGAGGGATTGGGGGAGCTCGTGTTCACCACGAACCACACGGGTTACCAGGAAGTGCTGACGGACCCCTCGTTCTCGGGTCAGATCGTCGTCATGACGGCCCCGATGATGGGCAACTACGGCGTCGCCCGACAGGATGAGCAGGCTTCGACTCCGTGGGTCGCGGGATTCGTGCTGCGGGAGATGTCGAGGACGACCAGCGGCTGGCGAGCCGAGTCGAGTCTCGCGACCTATTTGGCGGATCACGGGATCGCCTCGCTCACGGGAGTCGACACGAGGGCCGTGACGAGGCATATCAGGGAACGCGGAGCCATGCGAGGTCTCATTGCCCCCGTTTCGCTTCCGGCCGAGGAAGCGATGGCGCGAATCAGTTCTCACCCGCCGATGCTGGGTCTGGATCTGGTCACCGGCGTTTCCACCAGGCAGGGCTACACGGTACCGCCCGTGGGTGACGAGCTGGGGCGCGTGGTATGTCTGGACTTCGGGGTCAAGCGGCGCAGCCTCGACCTCCTGGCGCGGGAGGGGTATCGAGTGGACGTCGTCCCCGCGGGTACCCCGGCGGAGTCGATCCTCGGCGGGAACCCGGATGGCGTGTTCGCTTCGAACGGTCCCGGTGATCCGGCCGCTGTCCCGGGCGCGACGCGGACGCTTCGGGCGATCGCCGATACCGGTGTTCCGCTGTTCGGGATCTGTCTTGGATGCCAGTTGATCGCCCGCGCGTTCGGCGGGCGTACGTTCAAGCTCCCGTACGGACACAGGGGGGGAAACCATCCCGTTCGGAACCTTCGCACCGGGGCAGTGGAGATTACGTCCCAGAATCACGGGTTTGCGGTGGTCGAGGAGGACGGCCTCGCGGAGGGAGCGCCGGAGTTGAGCGTGACGCATCGCAACCTCAATGATGGTACGGTGGAAGGTCTTTCACACGCTTCTCTTCCGGTGTTTGCGGTGCAATACCATCCCGAGGCGGCCCCCGGACCGCATGACAGCCGGTACCTATTCGCCGCCTTCATCGAATCGATGAACGCAACTTCCGCCGTGGCAACCGGTTGACACCGTTTCCGACGAGGCGATAGTTTCAGGATGTCTGGGAGCGCCGCTTCCCGGGTGTAGCCACTCGGTTCGAGCGCCAGCTTCCGCCACAGGGGCTCAACTTCGCACGCGGGAGCCATTTACGTGCAGCGTCGCACGACGGTTCTCAGCATCGCGCTTCTGCTCGCGTTCTTCGCGATCGGCGCCGGCATCGTTGGCCGGCTCCTCATGGGTGGGTACGTGCCGCTCGTTTCCGCCGACCGGGTGGCGGTGCTCCCCGTCACCGGAATCATCGAGTCCGACACGGAGTTCCTCGAGCAGTTGTCCAGGTTCCGCGACGACGAGACCGTACGCGGTTTCGTGATCGAGATCCGCTCACCGGGCGGAGTGGCGGGCACGTCCCAGAGCCTGTACAGCGAGATCTCGAAGTTGCGTATCGAGGACGACCGTCCGGTAGTGGCCTGGATTGGCGAAGTAGGAGCCTCGGGCGGTTATTACGTCGCGCTCGCGGCGGACAGCATTCTGGCGTTGCCGGCGGCCATTACGGGTTCGATCGGTGTGATCATGGAGTTTCCCAATGCGCAGGAGTTGTTGCGCAAGGTGGGCGTGGGGCTGGAGGTCGTGAAGAGTGGTGAACATAAGGATCTTGGCTCA
>JBDHFS010000323.1:0-3037 GCA_039590285.1 Gemmatimonadota bacterium | reverse complement strand
CAGGCGCGGTTTCACCGGGTGGACGCTGGACGTGACCGCGACGCGAGGGCACTCGTCGGTGATCTTCAGCGAGAAATACGGGGCCGGCGCCATCTTCGAGACCGCACGCATCCTGAGCCGGTTCTACGACGAACTTCGAGGCGAGGAGTATCTGACGTTTGGTGCCGGACTGATCCTGGGCGGTACCACGGTGACGTACGATGCGGAGCACGATCGAGGCGAGGCTTTCGGCAAGACCAACGTGATTCCTCAGACGGTTACAGTGGCCGGCGATCTGCGCACGCTCACGACGGAGCAGCTCGAGGCGACCAAGGTCCGCATGAGGGAGATCGTGGCCGAGAGCCTGCCGCGGGCTTCCGCCCGGATCCGGTTCCGAGACTCCTATCCCCCGATGGCGCCGACCACCGGGAACCATCGGCTTCTGCAGGAGCTCGACGGCGTGAGCCGCGACCTCGGGTTCGGCCCCATCGAGGCGGTGGACCCGGGACGGCGTGGCGCGGCAGACATCTCCTTCGCGGCCCAGTACACGGACGCTCTCGGAGGACTGGGCGTCATGGGAAGCGGTTCGCACACTCCTCGGGAGACGGTGGACCTCACTTCGATACCCGTGATGACCAAACGGGCTGCGCTGATGGTTTACCGCCTGTCCCGGCAGGAGCCCGACGAGCACTGAGCCGAACGCGGGGAGCCGGCCTGCGGGAGCCCGCCCCAGCCCTTTCGAAGGCAGGGCCTATCCAGCCTCTGCCTCGGTCTCCAGGCTGTAGACGACAATCTGCTGAACTTCCAGCTCGTCCTCTGTGAGGCGAGCCGCCAGCCCATCGCCGTAGAACAGGTTGGGGAAGAACTCGGGCTGCTGGATTTCGCCAAGCAGCGAACCGTCACGATCGTACACATCGATGCGGTCGGTCTCGCCCGGTCGCTCCACGGACACGCCCACCCATAGGCGGTCCTCCGTGTCGATCACCAGACCCGTCAGTCGAGGGACGACTACGGCGAACGTCAGCTGCTCGAGCCGTTTCTCCATCATCTGCTCGGCGCCCGGGAAGTTGCCCTGAACGGAGGCCTCTCGCAGGCGGTTTCGCTCGAACTCCCGGTCCGCCTCGGTCGTCGCCCGCGCCGCCGGCTCACGCCGTATACGGAACAGCTCCTGGCCCGTCGCACCTACCAGCCGCACGTCGTACTCGGCCCCGTCGGCCAGAGCGAACGCCCCGTCCGAAAAGCGGTCCCAGTGGAACTGTGGAGCGAACGACTGCTGCGCCATCATGACCATGACGTTGCCGCCGGACACTACCTCGATCCGATCGAACACGGGTGCCGGCGCCGTCCACACCGTGTCTTCCGCAACACCATCCCGTCCCATCCGCACCAGCGGGCGCGGCGGCGGCCCGGTGTCATCACCAGGCCTGAATGAGAACATGGCGAACACCCCGTACACGCCGCTCGCGGCCGGAACGATGCGTCCCCCCATCATGGTGGAGCCCTCCGGGAAGCGAACGCTGGATGGCTCGGCCTCCGGATCGCGGGGGAGGAGAGTGATGCGCCGGTTGCTGCTGTCCAGCACCCACAGCGTATCGGCCGCTCCCACACCGAGGCCCGTCGGCATCTGCAGCTCGCCGGGTCCGGAGCCCTCGCGTCCCCAGGAGCCGATGAAGGCGCCGGCCGCATCGTAGCCGAGGACTCGTTTTCCGGTTCCATCCACCACGAACAGCTCTCCACCGGCGTCGCCGGCCAGACTGCCCGGCCCCACCTGATCGAACTGGTACTGTTCGGAATCCACCCCGTACCCGCCGATCACGGCCGCCGAGTCGAGTCTCCAGGAGAGCTCCGGCGCGCCCGATTCAGGGTAGGACAGTCGCTGGATGCCGCTCACCGTGTCGATGGCCGCAGTGATACCCGGCGCCTCGCCTCCGGCCTCACCGCAGGCGGAGACGCCCAACGCCAGGACAACGACGATCAGCGGTCCGGTTCCACACATTCTACGTCGCATTCGATAACCTCTCGCATTAGCGCGCCTCGGCACGCAGTCGGCTTTTCGGAGAACGGTCCCGGCCTATATTGGGTCGGGCTGAAGATCGCTCCATCCACCTACTAGAGGATACGCGAGATGAGTGAAGGGTTGCCCGGCGTCGAGCTCCCCGCCGATCCAGTGGCGGAACGCCCGCTCAATGCCGAGCTTGAAGCCTATCGGTCAGGGTTCCGCTGGGCCAAGGGCGAGATCCGGAATCTGACCGGGCCGCTGGATCACGAGCTGTTCAACCGCCGACCTGCGCAGGATTCGTGGTCGGCCGCGGAGTGCGTGGAGCACCTGTCGGCGACGGCTCGGGCGATGATTCCGGCGCTGGAACAGAGCGCCAGAACAGCCCGCGAGCGCGGGTGGCTCGCGCACGGCCCGTTCGAGTACGGCCGGTTCGAGAAATGGTTCGCCAGACAATCCGGCGGAGACGAGCTCCCGCCGAAGAGACGGTTCAAGGCGCCGAAGCTGTATCGTCCACCGCACCGCGTGTACGAGAAGGAGCCCGCCGTACGGGAGTTCCTCGAGCTGCAGGACTCCTACATCGAGACGCTCCAGCTCGCGTCAGGAGTCGATCTGGCGCGGATCAAGGTCCCATCACCGGCCATGTCGCTGCTCAAGCTCAGCCTGGGTCAGTGGCTCCGGTCCATGGAGGGACACCAGCGCCGACACCTGTGGCAGGCCCGTGAGGCGGTGCGGAGGGCAGAGAAATAGGCCCGAGTGACGAGCAGCCCATATAGCGAAGGCGCCGGCCCTGTCGGGACCGGCGCCTCCCGGGCTGAAGACTCGGTTCAGACCACTAGTTCGGCCGTATGTTGATCCCGTTGGAGCACACCGTCTCCGGAATGAAGGTGAATCCGAGGTCTCCGCCATCCGCCACGGTCGCGCAGATGCGGTAGCCGCCGGTCTTGTCCAGCGTGATCCCCTCGAACACGGCCGTGCCCCCTTCTTCTTCCGTATAGCGGCAGTCGGTGCCGCACGACTCGGTGCCGCCGTCGAGGAAGGTGACTTCCCAGGAGTCGTTGT
>JBDHFS010000322.1:0-3065 GCA_039590285.1 Gemmatimonadota bacterium | reverse complement strand
CTCCATCTGACGAACGTCCTCCTGTATGCGTTATGCGTGCTCGCAGCCTTTTTCTGCTTGCGCCTGCTCCTCGAACGATCTCGCTGGAAAACTGCGGCGTCGGCGGGCATCTTCGCGTTCTCCCTGGCCGCGCTCTTCGCCGTGCTGCCATCCCACACGGAAACCGTCAGCAACATCAAACATCGCGAGGAAGTGCTGGCGCTGTTGTTCGGACTCCTGTCATGGTTGTGTGTGCTGGGCCCGCGTGCGGGGCAACGCCTCTGGTCGGTGACGCTCGCGGGGGTCGCGTTCTTCCTGGCCATCTGCAGCAAGGAGAGCGTCGTCCTGTTGCTGCCGTGCATGCTGCTGTTCGAGTGGGTCTTCGGGACCGAACGGTCGAGGCGATGGTGGCCCTTCGCCGGAGTCGCGCTGAGTGTTCTCGTCTACGCGTACCTGCGTCTTTCGGCCCTGGGAGCGCTGCTCAGTCCGACGGGAACGCGCACCTTCTTCGACGCATCCGTTTCGCTACTCGACCGGGTGCTCCTGTCGTCGAATACGTTTCTCGAGTATTACGTCGGGGATCAGCTCATCACGCAGCGCCTGAATCCCGCGTTCAGCTCGCCTTTCGTGATTCCGCATGTGGGCGATCCCGGGTTGGCGGAGATCCTGAGCTTTCTCGCGTTGCTGCTGTCGGCCGCACTGGCGCTCTTCCTGTTGTTTCGAAAGAGATCCTTTCCGGCGTTCGCCTGGCTCGTCTTCCTCGTGACCGCGGTCCTCACCCTGCAGCCGGTCGCGATCGGGACGGGCGGCGCCTTCCGACTCGTGTTTACGGCTTCCCTGGGGCTCACGTGCTGCGTCGGTGCATGGCTCCTCTGGATCGGCAGGCGAGCGGGAGCGTGGCGTCATCTGCCGATCGTGCTGGTCATCGCCGCCTACGCCGGGGTGACGATCGTGCGCATGAGCAATTGGGAGGACGACGAGCGGCTGTTTCGCTATGCGGCGAGTGTCGAAAGGGGCGACCCGATGGCGACGCAGGCCGTCGCGGGCACGATCCAGGAGCCGGAGCGCGCTCCCGAGCGGCTGGCGATGTTCGAGGAGAGTCTTCGTCGCTTCCAGAATGCCCCGCTGGCACTCGACCTCTACCCCGAGCGAGCGCTCGACGAGTACTCGGTCGCCGCGACCGAGGTCGGGTACTCCCGCGTCGACTCGGATCCGAGCTCGGCGATCCGTCTGGCGGATATCGGTATCGATCTCTTCGAGCGGCGGGCGGAGCTGAACCAGGGTCGCTTCGACAGCAACATCGGCGGTCCGTACTACGTCAAGGCCCTGGCCCAACGCAGGCTCGGGAACGTGGCGGCGGCTATCGTGACCCTCGAAACCGGCATCGCGCTGACGCCACACCGGGGACTCAGGGTGCTCCTCGCGGAGTTGCAGAGGTAAGCGACCCCGCCCTCCGCGGTCGTGCCACCGCCGCGTATGAGTACCGGGCTTTAGCGAAGAGACTCGTTGCCGCGGATCCATGTCTCGTGGACGTGAATCCAGGCGAGGCCGTTGGGCGCCTCCTCGCTCCTCCGAAAGACTACCGTGCTGACGCGACCGGTACGCTCTCCCTCCACCTCCTGCCACTCCTGGTAGACGGCCACGAGGTGGTCTTCGTCCGCCTGCACGAGGCTCGGCTCACGGATCGTGATTCGCAGACCGAGCCGGGTGCCGTGAGCCTCGCGTACCGCGGAGACGATCGCTTCCCGGCCCAGCACCTCGCCGGAGGTCGTCACGAACGTGAACGTCTCCGCCAGCGCCTCCTCCAGTCGGCCGAATCGCTCCTCGGAGGCGTCGATCGCCCCTCCGATCCAGTCCTCGAAGAACGCGTGCAGCTCCTCGATCTCCGTCTTCCACGCCGGCATCGGAACCACTCTAAACCTTCTCTCCGGGCTTGGACCGGGTCACGCAGTGAAATCCTCCCCGGTCGTGTCCGCGTAAGCGCGGCTAGCTGGCGCGCTACACAAGTCCCATTTGTCCATTTCCAGCTGTCTATGAGGATGCTTTCTCGATCCACGATCCGTGACCGGGTGCCGGGCCGCAATTCGTCGGGTAGAATGAGCGGTGCGAAACCCGCTCACCTAGCCAGGAGGGAAGCATGTCCGCCTTCGAGAACGCCACCCGTTTCTTCCACGCCTGCGAGTCCTCCGAGGGATGGGAGGCCTGCGAGCCCTACGCGGAGCCCGGCGCGTCGTTCGAAGCCCAGGCCGGACCGGTCGCCGAGCTCGGTACCGCGAAGGAGTACGTTGACTGGATGGCCGGCGTGCCCGCCTGGATGCCGGACGGTCACTTCCACATCCATACCTCCGCGTGGGACGAGGAGAACCGCGCGGCCACGATCTTCGCCACGTTCCACGGCACCCACGCCGGTGAGGGCGGGCCGATTCCGCCGACGAACCGGGAGATGAAATCGCACTACGTCTTCGTGCTTGTCATGAATGCAGACGACCGGGTCGAGAAGATGTACAAGATCTGGAACGCGCACTGGGCGATGGAGCAGCTGGGCTGGGTGTGACGGTCGGCAGCATCCCGGCCCGGGATCACCGCCCGGCATGGTAGCAGGCGGGGCCTGTGGCGGGCTTGTTCAGGGTTTCTCGCTCTATCCGCTGTAACCACCAACCGGACTTCCCAAGCGAGGTGACCTCATGCGACGCCGTGAATCCCGGAACGCCCCGCACTCCTATCTGATGGTCGTGGCAGCGCCGCTGCTCCTGATCGGGTGTGGTGGCGGTACGGATGACGCCGCGACAGACACGGCGGGCGAGTCGAGCGCGCCGGCTACGCGAACACCGGCGGCCCCCGCCCAGCAGACGACCACAAGCGAGTTCGTCCTGTGCCCGGCGTTCGAGACCGTCGCCGCTGATCTGGCCGAACTCTTGGGGTTCGAGCTCGACGCCGACACAGGCGTCCAATCGGGCCCTCGCGAATGCTTCGTCCGCGGGACCCAGGCGGACTTCGTGAGTCTCGCGCTGGCTCCGGCGTTCATCCAGTCGGTCACCATGCAGGCCTCGGGCTACGAGGGGAGCGCCTCGGCCGCCCCCGAGCTC
>JBDHFS010000321.1:0-3107 GCA_039590285.1 Gemmatimonadota bacterium | reverse complement strand
TCGGGGCAGTCGTCGTGGCGCCCGATGGTACGGCCTTCGAGGAGCGGAACCGCACGCGCGAGCTGAGCGACCCGACCGCACACTCCGAGACGCTGGCGATCCGCAGGGCGGCGGCGCACGAGGGAGACTGGCGTCTGGTGGGTCACACGCTGTACGTGACGCTCGAGCCGTGCGCGATGTGCGCCGGGGCCATCGTTCTGTCGCGGGTCGAAAGAGTGGTGTTCGCGGCTCACGACCCCAAGGCGGGCATGTGCGGCTCCCTGGGCAACCTGATCCAGGACGGGCGCCTGAATCACCGGGTGGATCTCGTAACGGGACTCCTGGCGGATGAGTCATCCGTCCTGCTCAAGGACTTCTTCTCCGACCGGCGGTGACGGCCGGACCACGGAAGCCACCGCGCACCCGGCTCGAACTCGGAAGCGACCGATGAAATCAGTCGATCAGGAGCTCGTCCTCGTAGCCGGCGAGCTCAGGGAGCTGTCCGGCCTGGACCCCGAGTGGCCGGGTGGGCGGGACACACTGTTCAACCCGCCCGGAGCCCCCCTCCCGAAGCGCGCGGACGTCGTTGCCGTGATCCCGCTCGTGTCGCAGTCCGTCGGGCCGGATGAACTGGACGGCCTTCCGCACGTTGGCGTAGTGGCGAACTACGGTGTCGGCTACGACAACATCGATCTGGCGGCGGCCGCCCGCCGCGGCGTTGTCGTTACGAACACTCCGGATGTTCTGACCGACGCGACGGCTGATCTGGCGATGGCCCTGATCCTGGCCGCGATGCGCCGTCTGGGCGAGGGCTTCGACCTGGCCCGAAGCGGCGACTGGACCGGCTGGCGGCCGACTCAACTTCTTGGCTTCGGCCTGCGGGAGAAGACGCTGGGCATCCTCGGAGCCGGACGCATCGGCGTCGCGACGGCCCGGAGAGCCTCGGCGTTCGGAATGGACGTCACCTACTGGGACCGCGCGACGTCGGACGAGCTCGAAGCCGACCCGGGGGCGAGGCGAATCGCCGACCTGGCGGAAATCCTGCGGACAGCGGACGTCGTCAGCATCCACCTTCCTCTGAATCCGGAGACGGAACGACTGCTGGATGCGGACCGTCTGGCGCTAATGAAGCCGGATGCGGTGCTCGTGAACACGGCGCGCGGAGCGGTGATCGACCAGGAGGCCGTGGCCGATGCGCTGCGGGCGGGCCGTCTCTCGGCCGCAGGGCTCGACGTGTTCGAGAGCGAACCGGATATCCCGCAGTCGCTCCGAGAGCTTCCCGACTGTTTCGTGCTTCCGCATCTGGGGAGCGCGACCCGTGAGGCCCGACAGGCGATGTGGGAGCTGGCGGCCGCCAACGCGAGGTCGGTGCTGGAGGGCAAGGAGCCAGTGACTCCGGTTCCGCTGCCCTCCATATAGCGCACAGCCGTCCAGCGGCACCCCGGCTCCCTGGGGCTCATGCCCGGACCTGCCCCACCTGTCACCCACTGACGACGTTGGGCTCACGTCGCGATCGATAGCGGGCCGCTCCGCCACTTCCTAACTTACTTCCACACCTCGCTTCACCTCGCCCGCCGGGAGCCTACCGTGGTGTGGCGACGCGTCAGCGTGCTTCGCCGGGCCCCTCGAAGATCTCGCGCGCCGTCTCGCCCGCGGCCAGGCGACGGAATGCCTCCGTGCGCAGACCTGGGCCTCCGCCGGCCTCCTCCAGCCTCTCCGACTGCGCGCCGATGTGGAACATGGTAGCCAGGAGCACGCGGGCGATCTCCTCGCGGGCTTCGTCGTCGTCGAGTCCTCGCTCGAGCAACGCCTCGTATGCCGCCCGTGCTTCGTTGCTGCCGTTCAGGATGGAGCCGACGGCTTCCTTGAGGAGCGGATAGGCCTCGCCGGCAGCTCTCGTGGAGTCGAAGATCGGTACCTCGCTCGCGTCGCTCATCGCTGGACCCTCTCGCGGCAGGCTGCTCGTCTATTTCGCTGATCTCGTTGATGATCCACACGCCATCAGCCCTCGCCAGCCTCTCCCGCCCACTGCGGCGAATCGCAGTCCTTCTTCCCGTAGAACCGGAACAGGGCGAACAGGACCGCCGCACTCAGCAGGAGCGACAGCCACACCGGGAAGCCGTACGCCGTCGGGATGTTGCCGATGAAGATCCCCACGACGCCCACGACGAGTGCGTACGGCAGCTGCGTGCGCACGTGGTCCACGTGGTCGCACGCCGAGGCCATGGAGCTCATCACCGTCGTGTCCGAGATCGGTGAGCAGTGGTCGCCGAAGATCGCGCCCGCGAGCACGGAAGCTGTCGAGCCGAGCAGGATCACGTAAGCGGTTCCCGTCTCCGGGCTGGCCGTCCCACCCAGCGCCACGGCCAGCGGAATCACGATCGGGAGAAGGATCCCCATCGTCCCCCACGAGGTTCCGGTCGCGAACGCGATCGAGGCCGCGGTCATGAACACGAGGGCGGGAAGCAGCTCGGGCGCCAGGTTCCCCTCGAGCAAGCCGCTGATATACGGAGCGGTCCCGAGAGCTTCCGTCACGGCGCCCAGTGACCACGCCAGGATCAGGATGATCCCGGCCAGGAACATGGCGCGCATGCCGCCCACCAGACCGTCGATTGCCTGGTGCACCGTCAGGATCCGCTGACCGACGGCCATGGCAATCGCGACGATGCAGCCGGTGAGCGATCCCCACAGCAGAGCGTCGAAAGCGCTCGCCTCCGCGAAAATCTCCCACAGTGTGCCCGGCCGGCCGAGATTTCCCCGTCCCTGGAAGTAGAGGCCGAAGAGCACGACGAACACGACCGAGAGCACGGGCAGCACGGCGTTGTACCAGCGGAGCGGCGCTCCGTCGACGGGCTCCATCTTGTCCGAGCCGGCTTCCGACATGAGCATCGCGCCTTCGCGGTACAGTCCCTCACCCCGCGAGGCGCGTCGCTCGGCCTTCAGCATCGGCCCGAAGTCCCTCTGAAGGAAGACGATCAAGCCCACCGTCAGGAGCGCGAGCAGCGGATAGAACAGGTACGGGATCGAGTGGATGAAGATCGTGAATGCGCTGGCCGACTCCAGCGCTGCCGCCACCGCGGGTGCGGTGCCGGACTGGCCCGCGGCCGCCGCCAGGCCATCGCCGATGA
>JBDHFS010000320.1:0-3122 GCA_039590285.1 Gemmatimonadota bacterium | reverse complement strand
GTTCTCCTACGGGCTCAACTACGACGAAACGCCCGTATCCGACATGACGGAAGAGGAAGCCGCCGCCTTCTCGATCCTTCCGGCCAAGTTCTGGGGTCCGGATTTCCGCGTCGCACCGTCGGGGCTGCTTCTCGTCGAAGACAGCCACTTCCCATCCTGGAACGGTTCGTTCTTGATGGGCGCCCTCAACCCCCAGCACCTGCTCCGCTACGACCCGGCCACCGACGAGACGGAGATCGTGGTCGCGAGAATCGGGCGGGTCCGCGATGTTGAGCAGCTTCCGAGCGGCAAGCTCCTGATCTCGGTGGATGCCGGGAGTCCGAATGCGTCCAGTTCGGGGCGGATCATCCAGCTGCCGCCCGGGGGAGGCCTTCCCTGAGCGCTACGCCGCCCTCGTTCTCGCTCGCCCTGAAGCGTCGCTACCATCAGCCGACAGGGTCAGCGCACATCGCCCTCGGCTGGCTGCCCTCGTAGCGCCGAAATGAGGCGGTCGATCAATCCCGCGTGGAGATCGTCACCTTGTGAATCGTGCCGGTGAACTCGCTGGTCGCCCGGGTATAGTCATCCGATACGGGCGTTTCCGAATCGACCCCCACGCCGGCCGTCTCGTCGGCCGAATAGACGGTGGGCTCGGTCTTCGGGACCTGCCCCGTGCCGACCGACTGGCCATCGATCGTAAGGATCACGGTCCCGCCCTTGCCACGTCCCCCACCGTCGTAGGCGAAGTCCATTTTCAGCATGGACCTCCCGGCCGGCAGCGTCGTGCTCCCCGCCACCTTCGTACTCTCGAGCCCTAAGTAGTTGTAGGCGAAGATCGGCGTGCCATCCTTCACGTACAGGCTATAGCCGCCGAACCGGCCTCCCTGCGCGAGGATCACGCCGTTCGCCAAGCCGTTGCCCGTCTCGATGTCGGCTTCGATGGTGAATGACGTGTTTTTGGTGTTGATGAAGTCGTTCTCCAGCAGGCCCGCCATCCCCTCCGACAGGGTCAGGGTGGTCCGGCCGAACATCAGGTCAGGCCGACCGGCGGTTCGCGGATCGAACAGCTCCTCCCGCCTGTCATCCATCGGCAGGACGTTGTGCTTGATCGCTTCGGCTAGGAACAGCTCCTTCAGCTCGGTCAGCTTCTGCGGGTGCTGGCTCGCGACGTCGGTGGACAGGCTGAAATCTTCGTCCACATGGAACAGCTCCCAGGTGTCCTCGGAGAGGCGGTTCTGAGGCGAGCCCCAGGGAGGGGAGTGGATGGTGCGCGCCATCCATCCGTCATAGTAAAGGGCACGGTTACCGAACATCTCGAAGTACTGGATCGTGTGCCGGTCGGCCGCGTCGGCGTCGTCGAAGCTGTAGGCCATGCTGATGCCCTCGATCGGGCGCTGCGGGATCCCGTCCACCACCTTCGGCTGGGGCACGCCGATCGCCTCGAGGATCGTCGGGACCACGTCGATCACATGGTGCCACTGGGTCCGGAGCTCGCCCTGCGCCTTGATGCCGGCAGGCCAGCGAACGGCCAGGCCCTGCCGGGTGCCGCCGTAGTCCGAGGCGACCTGCTTGGTCCACATGAACGGCGAGTCGAACGCGACGGCCCAGCCGGCCGCCATGTGCGGGTACGTCTCCGGCCCGCCCCACTCGTCGTAGTACCCCAACATGAACTGGACGTCCGAGCCCTTGGGCTCGGCGTTGAAGTAGGTCATCTCGTTGTACAACCCATTGGCGAGCCCTTCAGCGCTCGTCCCGTTGTCACCGGCGATGTAGAAGATCAGCGTGTTGTCGAGCTCGCCGATCTCCTCGACCGCCTCGATCAGGCGACCGATCTCCGTGTCGGTCATGTCGATATAGGCCGCGAACACCTCGGCCTGGCGGGAGAACAGCCTCTTCTGTTCGGCACTTAGGCTATCCCAATCCGCAATGTAGTCGGGCTTGGGAGCCAGCTTCGTTCCCGGCGGGATTACGCCGCTTGCCAGCTGCCGCTGGTGGATCTGCTCCCGGATCGCGTCCCAGCCGGCATCGAAGCGGCCCCTCTGCTGCTCGATGTACGACGTCGGCACGTGGTGCGGCGCGTGGGTCGCGCCCGTGGCGAAGTACGCGAAGAACGGCTTCTCGGGGGTGAGGGCCTGCTGAAACTTGATCCACTCGATCGCCCGCGTCGTCATGTCGGTGAGGAAGTGGTAGCTCGGGTCGTCCGGTGTCTCCACTCGGTTCTGGTTGTGGTAGACCGTCGGCGACCACTGGTTGGTCTCCCCACCCATGAAGCCGTAGAACTCGTCGAAGCCCTGAGAGTTGGGCCATCGGATCATCGGACCCGAGGGGCTGATCTCCCACACGGCCGTCTCGTGCCACTTGCCGAATGCGGCCGTGCTGTACCCGTTGTAGCCAAGCATCGTCCCGATCGACGCCACGTCGCTCGGCAGCATGCCGGTGTAGCCGGGGTAGGACGTCGCGGCCTCGGTGATTTTGCCCATGCCGGCCGAGTGGTGGTTGCGGCCGGTCTTCAGGGCCTGTCGGGTCGGAGAGCAAAGCGCCGTGGAATGGAACTGGTTGTAGTAGATCCCCTCGTTCGCCAGCCGGTCGAAGGTCGGCGTCGGCACCGGCCCGCCGAACTGGCTCGTCCCCCCGAATCCCAGATCGTCGATGAGGATCACGATCACGTTGGGCGCGCCCTCGGGCGGCGTTACCTGGAAAACTTGCGGGTTTGCCGCCATATCTCGCGCATCGAGCGTCGTGATCGGCGCCATGTACGGCGGTTTGATCGGCAGCTCCTCACGGTCCTCGAACGTCGGCGCCGGCGGCTGAGCCCGTTGGGCTTCCTGCGCAGAGGCCGGCCGCGGGAATGAGGCGACCAGCGGGAACAGGCTCAGCAGCAGACAGGCTTTGCTTCGCGTCTTCACTCGGTGACTCCTTGGCACTTGTGATGGATCGTCGAACGGTGTCCGTAGCGAAACCGCAGAGTCTCGCGCGATTCAGCGGCATCGGCAAGGGCAACGTTGACGTCGGGCGAGCCGCCGACTCGGGGATAGAGTGGATCGAGCGCTGGAAGAAAGGGACCGCATGACGGCCGCGAGGCTCGCCCGCTGAGCGTGGGCTGTCCCTCGCAGTGGAGAAGGCGTAGCGTGATGGCTGGCTGA
>JBDHFS010000319.1:0-3135 GCA_039590285.1 Gemmatimonadota bacterium | reverse complement strand
CAGGCCTCCGCGATCGCCGGGCCCGCGATCTCGGCCAGGGCGTGCATGACCGGGTCCGCGCTGGAGTACGCGTGTCGCGACGCCTCCCACTCGGCCAGCTGTTGCGGGTGGCAGACCCCGCACGATGCCGCCGTGGCGAACGCCGGCGGGGGATCGTCGGCGGTCGGGCCGCCCGGGTTCCCGCCGTCGTCGCAGCCCGCGACCAGCACGACGCCGATCGCCGTGGCGACGAGGCGCATCCCGGCCTTTTCTCGAATTCTCGTCATGGGGTGGCTCTCCTCACGGCAGGAAGCTGATGAAGCGGGCGAAGTTCGGCACCTCGGGCACGGCCACGATCTCTTTCGTGGCGGCGTCGAAGATCGTCACGTTTCCGGGATTCTTCTGACCCTCCGGCGGAGGATGGTGACCCATCCCCTCGCCCGTGTCGTTCGTGCTCGTGACGTAGACGAGGTTTCCGTCCGGCGAGAAGCCGATGCCCATCGGACGTTTCAGGGCGCCGTGGTGATGATCGAAAGGATGCGACGGCCGGAGAGTATGCAGGAAGGACGGTTGGTCCGGGTTCGTGACGCTCAGTACGGTCACGCTCTCGTCGACCCAGTTGGCGACCCAGAGCTCGTCGCCCGTGGGAGAGAGGGCGAGGTGCCAGGGGGCCTGGCCCACGTCCGCCGAGGTTCCCCAGCGGGGGGTCCACCCGGGCTGATCCACGCCGGTCACGTCCAGCACGTGCACCTTGTTCGCGCCGAGGGCCGAGACGAAAAGACGGGTCTCGTCGTCCGACAGCACACATTGCTGAGGCTGCTGCGCCCCTCCGCCCGGCAGCGGCAGGCCCATGTGAAGGGGGGTCGGAGGGCCGGTCGGGATGTTCGTGACGTAGACCGAGACGTTGCTGGACAGGATGTTCGTGATGAACACGAGCGATCCGTCCGCCGTCATCGCCAGACCGTGCGGCTGCTCCACGGCGGGGAGATTGAAGACCGCGATCGGCCCCTGGCTCAGGTTCGAGGGGTCGAACACCCGCACCGCGTGGTCCGGATTCGCCCCGGAGTCGAAGTTCGTGACCCAGAGCTGCGAACCGTCGGGCGTGACCATCAACAGCGCGGGAAACGTGCCGGCCTGCGCCGTATCCAGAAGCTCGTACGTGTCCGCGTCGTAGACGTGGATGTTGTCGGTCGCTAGCTCGAACCGGGAGACGTAGAGGCGGCCCGACGGCTCGTCGACGTAGACCGAGTGGGGAGCCCGGATGCTCAGGAGCCGGACGACTCTTCCCTTCTCGATCGTCTCCGGGTCCATGTCGAGCACCGCGACCAGGTTGTCGCCCTGGCAGGCGACGAACGCCTTGCGCGTCACCCCCGAGTACATCTCGACGCCGTCGTCGAAAGGGGCGCCGCCATCGATCCATCTTCCGAGAAACTCGACGATGGTGTCGGGCAGCGGTGCCCTGTCCAGCGGCATCCGCGGCGGCACCTGGCCGGACACGTGGAGGTACAGGTGACTCCGATCGGGATGAAAGGGGACGGCCACGGAGCCGTGGTGGCTGCCGGCGACCAGTCCGTCGTAGTCCGACAGATCGAGTCCGATCGCGGGATCCGTTCCCGTGTGGCAACCGGAAACGGCGCAGCTCGCGTCCAAGATCGGTTGCACGTGCTCGGTGTAGACGATCGTCTCGATGCCTTCGTAGTCGACGGGGACGCTGGGATCTCCGCAGCCGGCAATGACCGCGAGGGCCAACACCCCCACGCCCAGAGTGGTACCGTTCCGCATGGATGGCCTCTCCTGGTAGGAAAACCGCTTCCGGAGACTGTAAGCACTCCTCGCGGAAAATACAAGACTCCCTGGTCAGGTATTTACCGGCGGGTGGCCCGGCGGCGGGCTCCCGGCCGGGGGCCGCGTTTTCGGGTCCGGCGGGTGGCGGTCAGCCGACGGATCAACTCGATCTGCGCCGTGTGATAAACGTCGTGAAAGGCGGCCCCGATCACGTTATAGAGATCCCGGTCGGAGAAGCTCTCCTTTCCGACGACCAGCTCGCGCAGGCGAGCGTGCGTGTCCGCCAGGAGCTTGCGGTCGCGCTTCCAGTCGCGCTCGTCACCCCCGTTTCGCGGAAACCAATCCCGCCCTTTTTCGGCAAACGGCACGGTCTCTTCGCCGGCGACGCGCCGGCGAATCACGTGCTTCCAGTACGCGACGTGGACAACCTCCTCCTGGATATTGTGTCGCCCGCGGCCCGGTCGCCAGGCTGCCTCCTCCGGGTCGACGCCCCGCAGGGATCTTCGGAGCGAGCGATCGTTGAAGCCGGTCTTCGTATACGCTTCATCGAGAAGGCGAACGAGGAGCCGCTTCCGTGCCGACTCGTCGTGTGTCTTGCTCATCGGTGACCCCCTTTCCGCATAACTATCAATCTTCGTATACTGGTGTCATGA
Organism: Gemmatimonadota bacterium; assembly: GCA_039590285.1. GTDB lineage: Bacteria > Gemmatimonadota > Gemmatimonadetes > Palauibacterales > Palauibacteraceae > Benthicola. The sequence goes on along the minus strand of JBDHFS010000319.1, from coordinate 718 downwards.
GCGAACCTACCTTGCACTCCGCGCCGGAGCGCCGCTCCGCTCCAGGAGAGCTCGAGCTCGTCCGGAGGTTCGTGAACACGGTCGACATCGAGGCCTCGGAGGAAGAGCTCGGCGACCCCCGCGGGGCGGCGGAATGGCTGACGCGCCGGGGGCTTCTCCGGAAGCGACTCCGGATCACGGATCGGGATCTCGAGCTCCTCCTGCGAGTCCGGGAAGCCATCCGGGAGCTCGCATTCGCCAACCAGAGCGGCGGCCGGGCCGCGGGCACCATCGCCACCTTGAACGAGATCGCGCGAACGCTGCCCCTGTCCGTGCGCTTCGAAGGAAGCGGTCGCGGCCATCTCGAGCCGGGATCGCGCGGCGTGAAGGGCGCTCTCGCCCGGATACTCGGCATCGTCTACACGTCGATGGCCGATGGCACCTGGCCGCGCCTCAAGGCCTGCCGGCGGGATACCTGTCGCTGGCTCTTCTACGACCACTCCAAGAACCGTTCCTCGCGCTGGTGCCACATGTCGATCTGTGGCAATCGGCACAAGGCCCGGACTTATCGCGCTCGGCACCACCGCGCCTCCGCATCTTAGGATAGTGACCAGTCACAGTCGTTTGCTGGTGACACCCTACCGTCTGACTCGATAACCTGTCAATTGCTTTCACTGGTTTCCATCGTGGTCCGTGATTCCGCGGAAGGAAGAAGGGTGGGGATCCCAGGCGGCGATGC
>JBDHFS010000318.1:0-3153 GCA_039590285.1 Gemmatimonadota bacterium | reverse complement strand
CGGCACGATCCAGGGCCGCGATGTCGTAGTAGACGTGCGTTACGCGAGCGGCCAGCGTGGCTTCGAGGTCGTTCACCTCCAGGAACTCGGCCCGGGCGGCATGTTCCGCGGCTTCCTCACGGTATCCAAGGGACCCGGGCCACGGGAGCCGTTGGGACAGCTCGATGACGTTCATCGTCATTCGCTCGTCTGTCCCGAATCCGTCCAGGGGCCGATTTCTGAGGCCGAACGCGACGACGGGGTCGGGAAGAGCTCCCGTCTGCGGCGCCCGGTACCCTACGGCATCGGCCCGCAGTCGTGCCGCCCTCAGAGTCGGGTTGCCGCGCCGCGCCAGCTTGAACGCATCGTTGAGTCTCAGTGTGTCCGTCGTCCCCGCGCCATACACCAGCGAGGGACCGGAAGGCTGCACGCCGCCGGGAGCTTCTTGCCCGAAGGCTTCGGACTGTCCAGAAAGAGGCCCGGCGATTCCGGCGCCTGCCGCCAGCCAGAGCAGCCCCGGTATCCGTCTGGGTCTCACGTCGTACCTCTACCGGTGATCAGGCACGGCCCGCGCCGATGTACCGACGATCGGCACAGCAGCGGGCCACTCGTGCCAGTATGCGATGAAGTGGATTAAATCATTTGAAAGGTAGGATTAACGTCTCTTAATGTGGTCGTCGCGGAGCCCGGCTACGCTCGCACCGGATCGGGCTCAGCTGCTCGGGAACCTGACCGTGACGCGGGCTCCACCGGACGGCTGGTTCACGGCCACCACCACCGCTCCGTGTGCGTCCGCGATGGCCTTGACGATCGCGAGCCCGAGGCCCGTGCCCTCGGGGGCGTGCGCGGCTTCGGCGCGGGAGAATCGGCCGAACATCGACTCCCGGGCGGCCGTCGGAAAACCGGGTCCGGAATCACTCACAACGACTTCGACGCGGTCACTGTGGCCCGAGACGCTCACGTCCACTTGTCCCCCGGCATCGGTGAACTTGACGGCGTTGTCGAGCAGGTTCCAGAGCAACCGATCGAGCAGTTCCGGGTCGGCGTCCGTCATCGTGTCGCCGCTCGCCGTGACATTCAGCGCGATGCTCCTGGCCTGGGGTGAAGGTCGCAGACGACCGGTCGTGGTTCGGGCACGGTCGGCCACGTCCGTCGCCTGAAGCCTGGCCTGCATCGCCCCCGCATCGGATCGAGCGAGCGTCAGAAGATCCTCGACGAGACGGGTGAGGCGGACCGTCTCCTCCAGGGCACTGTCGATCACCCGTCGATACTCCTCCGGCGAGCGGTCGCGGCGGCGCGCGAGCTCCAGCTCACCGCGGAGCGCCGTGAGCGGCGACCGGAGCTCGTGGCTCGCGTCGGCCGTGAAGCGTCGCTGGGCGTCGAACGCCGCGTCGAGCCGCTCGAGCATGGTGTTCAGCACCGTGACGAGGCGCGCGTACTCCTCCGTTTCCTCGTACGCCGTGATCCGTCGGCCGAGCGTTGTCGCGCCGATCTCCTCCGCCTCCGTCGTGATCTTGCCCACCGCTCGCACGGCCCGGTCCGCCAGCCACCAGCTGCCGGCGAACGAGCCGGCCGAGAAGAGAAGGGTCAGGCCGGCGAGGAAGACGGCCGCGGATCGCAGGGTGCGATCCCGCCAATCGAGCGGTGCGGCGATCTGGAGAATATGCTCGGCGTGGGTCTCCCCGAGGCGAGCCAGCGGGTAGTACAGAGACCTGAGTGACTGTCCCCGCCAGTCGGCATGCGTCCACGTCAGCTCACCTTCCGCCGCGCGCACAAGGGAGCCGCGGTCGAGTGGAAGATCTTCCGTAAGAAGCCGGCTCCGGTTCAGGCTCGTTCCGGTCTCGTCCCAGATCTGGGCGTACCGGTTCAGGTCACCGAGTGAGGCGATCTCATCGATGGTGAGATCCCACTCGTAGAACCGCATCTCGCCGCCCGGATCGTCGGTGACCGAGCCGGCCTGGATGGAGGCAACGGCCAATAGGCTCGCGTCGATCTGTCGATCCAGCGTGGCACGCAGACCCAGGTAGCCGATAAGGGCGACGAGTGTCATGCCCGACGCCATCGTGATGCCGAATCGGAGCGCGAGCTGAAGCCGGAAGGACCGCCGACGTGTCACGTCGGCTCCGTGTCGCCGAAGCGGTAACCGACGCCCCGAACCGTGTGAATCAGCGGCGGACCTCCGCCGGCGCGGAGCTTCTGCCGAAGATTCGCCACGTGCACATCCACGACGTTCGTGCCCGGGTCGAACTGCAGATCCCACACTTTCTCCAACAGCTCCGTACGTCTCACGACCTCTTCGACGTGTTGCAGGAAGTACTCCAGGAGTCGCATCTCCTTGGGTGTCAGGTGGAGATCATCACCCCCCCGGGTCGCGCGGTGTCGCCGCAGGTCGGCTTCCACGTCGGCATGGGTCAGCAGCTCGGGCCTGCCGGGGCCGGAGCGCCGCAGCAGCGCCCGGACCCGCGCGAGCAGCTCGTCGAAGCTGAACGGCTTCGTGAGGTAATCGTCAGCGCCCAGATCCAGGCCACGCACGACGTCGTCCTTGGAGTCCCGCGCGGTAAGCAGGAGAATGGGTGTCCCCGAGCCCCCGCCTCTGATCTCCCGCACGATCTCGAAGCCTGTCTTTCCAGGGAGCATTACGTCGAGAAGAATCAGGTCGTACTCGTGGAGCTGAGCCTTCAGGGCACCGTCCGCGCCGTCGAGTGCCACGTCAACCGCGAAACCTTCCTCCCGGAGCCCGCGCTCCAGGAACCCGGCCACTTTGCGGTTGTCCTCGACTACCAGGATTCGCATCGAATCGACCGAACGTTCCGCTGAAGCGCTTTCAGCCGCCGGCCGGTCTTCTGCGCAGCAGCGCCCGACTTCCGGCGATCGCCGCCCGCACGAAGCTCGCCGCCCGGGTGGCCTGCGCCTTCTCGTCGCCGGCGGCCACGAGGTCGGCTCCCAGCAGGCCCGCGCCCACCCACCCTTCCGTGTGCCACATGGCGGGCGGGGGCAGCTTCGGAAGATCGGCCGGATCGGGGTACGGCCACGGCGTGACGTAGAGATAGGGATCCGAGTACCAGTCGTCACCCGGGACCATGCCGACACCCACCGACCTCGCGTCGTCGGGGCCAACGGGCAGGTCGGCCTCCGCATCCAGGTCTATGAGAACGGCGATGTCGAAATGGTGTG
>JBDHFS010000317.1:0-3177 GCA_039590285.1 Gemmatimonadota bacterium | reverse complement strand
CAGCTTCCTGTACGACGCCGGCGCCTACAATCCGTACGGCCTGACGTTGCCGATCAACGCCCAGTGCACGCTCCTCGGCCCGTACGATGTGCCGGCCTACGACAGCGAGTTCCGGGCCGTGTGGACGACCCAGCCGATCTGCACGCCCGTCCGGGGGGCGGGCCGAAACCCGGGCGTGTTCGTGATGGAGCGCCTGCTGGACATGGCGGCCCGGGAGCTGGACATCGACCGGACGGAGATCCGGCGCCGCAATTTCCTGCCCCCGGACGCCTTCCCGCACGATCACGAGATCATCTACCAGGACTTCGCCCCGCTCGTGTACGACAGCGGCAACTACGAGCCGTCGCTCGACAGGGCCAGGGAGATGATCGGTTACGAGCGATTCCGGGCGGAGGAGCAGCCTCGCCTCCGGGCCGAGGGCCGGCACGTGGGACTCGGGATCGTGGCCTACGTCGAGGGAACCGGGATCGGGCCTTACGAGGGCGCGCGCGTGAGCGTGGAGTGCAGCGGCCGGGTCAACGTGGCCACCGGTGTCGGCACACAGGGCCAGGGTCACTTCACGTCGTTCGCCCAGATCGTGGGCGAGCAGCTCGGCGTCGAGCTGGAGGACGTCGAGGTGATCACGGGCGACACCGGCAAGTTCCACTGGGGCACGGGCACGTTCGCGAGCCGAGGGGCCGTGGTGGCGGGAAACGCCTGTCACGCGGCGGCGGTGAAGGTCCGCGACAAGGTGATCAGGCTGGCGGCCCGCGAGCTGGACGCGTCCGAGGACGAGATCGAGCTGGTGGGTGGGTACGCGCGCGTGGTCGACGCTCCCGACCGGGCCATCGAGCTCGGAGAGCTGGCGCGTCTCGCCAACCCGCTGCGGGGCGCAGTGGCTCCGGGGACGGAGCCCGGCCTCGAGGCCACCGCCTACTTCGGGCCCGAGCGCGGCAGCACGGCGAACGGCGTTCACGCGATGATCCTCGAGGTGGATCCCGAGACCGCGATGGTGGACGTCCAGCGTTACGTGGTCGTGCACGACTGCGGAACGGTCATCAATCCAATGATCGTGCGGGGCCAGATCATCGGCGGCGTGGCGCACGGGATCGGGGGCTGCTTCTACGAGCAGCTCGTGTTCGACCGCGGGGGGCAGCTCCAGAACGCTTCGTTCATGGATTACCTGATTCCCACGGCCACGGACGTTCCGGATGTCGAGACGGATCACGTCGAAACCCCTTCGCCGTACAACCCGCTCGGCATCAAGGGGGCGGGCGAGGCCGGGGCCATCCCGACGGGCGCCGTGTTCGCGCAGGCCCTGGAGGATGCGCTCCAGATCCCCGGTTTCGAGGTCCTGGAGATGCCGCTCAGCCCGAACCGCCTGTTCGAGCTGATGCGGGACGCGCGAGCGCGCGAGTAGCCACGAGAGGGGAAGAGCCGACATGGAATTCGAGGCGGAGCACAGGTTCGACGGGTCTCGTGATCTCGTGTGGGATTCGCTGCACGATCCCGACGTCCTGGCCAGGGCGTTGCCGGGCAACGCCAGCATAGAGCTCACGGAGGCCGGCGAGTACGTGGGCGAGATGCGGGCGGGAGTCGGTCCGGTCACGGCGGCGAGGTTCGACGTGAAGGTGACCCTCTCGGATGAGGTGCCTCGCGAGGCGTTCACCATGAACGTGGACGGGCGGGGAGCGGCGGGTTTCGTGGAAGGCCCGGTCCGCGTGACACTCGAGGACGAAGGCTCCGACGGTACGCTCATGCGGTACGCCGCCGACCTCCAGATCGGCGGCCGCATCGCGGGCGTGGGGCAACGCCTGCTGGATTCCGTGGGGAAGGGAATGGCCCGCAAGTCACTGGAGGAAGTGAATCAGCACATATGCGGCGGGGACGATGTCGGCGCCGACGTGGCGACCGCGGGCGCGGCGGCCGACTCGCTGGCCGGGGTACACGCCGAGGTGTCGCGCGCGGCCCGCACGGTGTCCCGCCCGCTCGTGATCTCGGTCGCCGCGATCCTCCTGATCATCATCCTGGTGATCCTGCTGTGAAGCCGGCCCCTTTCCTGTACCGGCGCCCCGACTCGGTGGAGGAAGCCCTGGCTCTCCTCGCGGAACACGGGTACGACGCCAAGCTCCTGGCCGGTGGCCAGAGCCTGATCCCGACCATGAACTTCCGCCTCGCCGAGCCCGCGGTGCTCATCGACCTGAACGGGGTGGACGAGCTGGTCGGGATCGAGCCGCGGGTTGGAGGCGTGTGGATCGGGGCCATGACTCGACAGGCCACGGCCGAGCGAAGCGAAGCCGTGAAGCGCTCCGTTCCTCTGCTGGCCGAGACGTTCCCGTGGATCGCCCACCCGGCGATCCGCAATCGAGGAACGGTGGGCGGCAACCTCGCACACGCGGATCCGGCCTCCGAGCTGCCTGCCGTAGCGCTGGTCCTCGAGGCTCGATTCCTCATCAGGGGTCAGGGTGGGGAGCGCTGGGTGACGGCCGCCGACTTCTTCCCCGGGCTGTTCGCGACCGCCCTGGAACCGGAAGAGATCCTCCTTGGGGTCGAGTTTCCATCGACGTCTTCCGGGGCCGGTTGCGCCTTCGAGGAGGTCTCCCGGCGTCACGGCGACTACGCCCTCGTGGGGGCGGCCTCGCACGTCACCATCGATGCGTCGGGATGCTGCACCTCGGCTTCCGTGGGTCTGCTGAGCGTGGGCGACGGGCCGGTTCTCTCGGCCGGTGCGGCGGAGGCTCTGCTCGGCGAGGAAGCCACCCCGGATCGAATAGATGCGGCGGCGTCCGCCGCGGTTCGGGATGTGGATCCGCCGTCGGACATCCACGCGTCCACCGCCTACCGTCGTCAGCTCGTGAAGGTGCTGACGAGCCGGACCCTCATCCGGGCGTTCGACCGGGCACGAGTGTGACCGAAACGGTGGGCTCGGGCCTGGCGCCGGACCTGGCCGCGGTCGATGCGTTCCCCCCGGGCCGGCTGATCAACGCCGACCTGGCTCCCACTCCACCGGATCGCCGTTCCTGGAACCTGTGGCACCTGGCCTCGCTGTGGGTCGGGATGAGCGTGTGCATTCCCACGTACATGCTCGCCGCCAGCATGATCGAGTCGGGGATGACGTGGTGGCAGAGCCTCCTGGTCATCTTCCTCGGGAACGCGATCGTGCTCGTGCCGCTCGTGATCAACGCGCACGCGGGCACA
>JBDHFS010000316.1:0-3182 GCA_039590285.1 Gemmatimonadota bacterium | reverse complement strand
CGAGACCTTCGACCGTAATGCGTGCCTTGCGCTCCACTACCTCGCTCAGGCCAGGAATGCTGAGACAGCCTTCCTCCTCACGCTGTCTCCCGGATGCTTCCACGATCCGGGGATTGATCAGCACTCCAGGCTCTACATCATCCTCACGCACGTCGTACACGAACACGCGAAGCGGCACGCCGACCTGGGGCGCCGCCAGGCCGATGCCCTCCGCTGCGTACATGGTCTCGATGAGATCGTCCACCAGGTCCCTGATCTCATCGTCCACCGAGGGCACCTCGGTGCACTCCTCCCGGAGCGCCGGGTCGCCCAGCACCCGGATCCCACGCGTGCTCACGCGCTCCTCTTCTTCCGGCCGGCTGCGGTGGGGCTCAGCCGTCCGCCTGCCCGCCGGTCACCAGGCGTCCGACTTTCGAGCGCTCGATCTCGAGGCGCGTGTCACCGGCCGTCTTGATGGTCACCCGATCCTCGGAGAGATGGATAATCTTCCCGACGATCCCTCCGACCGTGATGACCTCGTCGCCACGGCTCAGGGAGCGCACCATCTCGTCGTGATGTTTCTGCTGTTTCCGCTGAGGTCGGATCAGCAGAAAATAGAAGATCACGAAGATGGCGCCGAACATGAAAACCGTCCCGAACGGATTCGGTCCGGTGGGTGCCTGTGCCTGTACAAGCCAAAGGATCAGCAATGGTCCTCCCGTGATCGCCGGCGTCGCCGGGGCTCGGTGCGCCGGCCGTTCGTGCCTATTCTCTCAGCCTGATAACCTAATCGATCCCGCCCGGTATCGCTCCAGCCACGAATCGGCCCACGCATCGAAGCGGGAGGCCAGGATCGCTTGGCGGGCCGCCGAAGTCAGGTCGATGAGAAAAGCCAGATTATGAAGCGACAATAAGCGGAGCCCCAGCAGCTCGTCGGCCACGAACAGGTGCCGCAGGTAGGCTCGGGTGTAGTTCCGGCAGCATTCGCAGCCGCACTCATCGTCCAGCGGGCCGACGGCGGCGGCCAGGTCGGCGCGTTTGACGTTGACCTTTCCATCCCGCGTGAAGGCCGTGCCGTTCCGACCATTCCTCGTGGGGGCCACGCAGTCGAACAGGTCCACCCCGCGTCGCACGGCCTCCACGAGGTCCTCGGGATACCCGACACCCATCAGGTACCTCGGCAGGGAGCCCGGCATGGCCGGCTCGAGAACGTCCAGCATCTCCAGCGTGATCTCCTTCGCCTCGCCCACGGACAGGCCCCCGATGGCGAGCCCGGTCCACTCCCCGGCCGCGAGCGTCCGCTCCAGCGACCCCAATCGCAGGTCGGCGTACGACGCTCCCTGGACGATGGGGAACATGAGACCGGGAGATTCCCCAGCGTCCCGGAGCTCCGCGTGCCGGGCCCGGCACCGCCCGAGCCACAGGAGGGTACGCTCCAGGGCCTCGGCGGCGGTGGCTCGGTCCGCCTGTCCCGGCGGGCACTCGTCCAGTGCCATCATGATATCGGAGCCCAGAGCCGACTGGATCTCCACCACCCGCTCGGGCGTGAGGAGATGGCGCGACCCGTCAATGTGGCTCTGAAACGTGACGCCCTCGTCGTCCACTCTGTTGATCCGGGCCAGCGAGAAGACCTGGAAACCGCCCGAGTCGGTGAGGATCGGACCATCCCAGTGCATGAAGCGGTGTAATCCGCCCACCTCGCGCATCACGTCGAGGCCCGGTCGGAGAAACAGGTGATACGTATTGGCGAGGACGATGCCCGCGCCGATGCCGCTCAGGTCCTCCGGGGTCAGGGACTTCACGGTGCCCTGGGTGCCGACCGGCATGAAGCACGGGGTTGGCACTTTCCCCCGGTCCACCTCCAGAACGCCTGCCCGCGCGCGGCCATCCGACCCCTCCACGCGGAACGCCGCTCCCGACTCCGGTAGTATCACGATGCGATCACCGCCTGACCTCGGGCTTCCTTTCCGGTCCGCCTTATCCGCTTGTCCGTCCGCGTCTCCTCGAGCCCGCACGCCTCATCAGACCACGAGCATCGCGTCGCCGTACGAGTAGAAGCGATAGCGCCCGGCGATCGCGTGCAGGTAGGCTTCCAGCACGAGCTCCCGCCCGGCGAACGCCGCCACCAGCATCAGCAGGCTGGATCGAGGAAGGTGGAAGTTGGTCAGCAGACCGTCCACCCCTCGAAAACTGTGCGGTGGCCGGATGAACAGGTCCGTCCACCCGGAAGCCGCCCGATACTCTCCCGCATCGGAGGCCGCGGACTCCAGGCTGCGCACGGACGTGGTCCCGACCGCCCACACCCGGCCTCCACCTTCCCTGGTGCGATTCAGCAGGCGGGCCGTGCTGTCGGACACCTCGAATCGCTCCGGGTGCATCCGGTGGTCCTCGACCCGCTCGGCGCCCACCGGTCGAAAAGTCCCCACACCGATGTGCAGCGTGATGCGCGCCACGCTCACGCCCGCAGACTCGATGGCTTCCAGCAGCTCACCGCTGAAGTGGAGGCCCGCCGTCGGCGCAGCCACGCTGCCCCTCTCACGCGCGTACACCGTCTGATACCGCGCGCGATCCCTGTCGTCGCTCTCACGGCGGATGTAGGGCGGCAGCGGCACCAGTCCGTGTCGCTCTATGAGGTCCCACGGGTCCCCCTCGCCCTCGAGCCTCACCCTGCGACTCCCGTCGGCGAAGGAATCTTCGATGCGAACCCGGAAACCGTCGCCGACGTCCACGTCGCGCCCGGGCTTCAGCTTGCCACCCGGACGCACCAGCGCCTGCCACACCCGACCACCGTCCTCGTCGGAGAGCGATCGCAGAAGCAGGATCTCGGCCCGGGCCCCCGTCGGCTTGCGACCGAGCAGGCGGGCCGGAAACACTCGCGTGTCGTTGACGACCACGGCGTCGCCGGCCTGCAGGAAGTCGATCAGGTCCGTGAATCGGTGATCCGATATGGTACCCGCGCCCCGGTCGAGCACCAGGAGTCGGCTGGCATCGCGCCGGTCCGCGGGGCGGTCGGCGATGAGCTCATCGGGGAGCGGGTAGTCGAAGTCCGCCGTGCGGGAGCCGGCGGCAGCCTCAGCTGTCATCTCCGAACAGGCCGCCCTGGGTCGACCCGTCCCCTTTCGGGAGCGCGTACCCGAACCGCCGAAACGCCTTCGTCGTGGCGATTCTGCCCCGTCCGGTACGCTGCAGGTACCCGTTCTGGA
>JBDHFS010000315.1:0-3265 GCA_039590285.1 Gemmatimonadota bacterium | reverse complement strand
TGGTGGCCGGCGATGGGACGATCGCGATCTCGAGCTCGGCTTGCCGGCTGTGCCGCCGGATGATCGGATAGACGGTCCGCGCCGCCACCGGACCGCCGCGATTCAGCATGATGTCCTTCACATCACCGGCGAGGCGCTCCGCGGCGAGCTGGGTGGCTTCTCGATCCTCGGTAGCGAACTCGTACCGCGCGAGTCCATAGCGTCCACCCAGCTCCACGGCCACGATCGCGAACAGAGCGATCATGAAGTCGCGTATCATCCGTATCGCGAAAGACCTGTCGAACCGCCCACCGGAGGGGCGGGCCATTGGCGCAGCCATTGGCGGGAATCTCAGGAGACGCGCTCGCGTCGCACTCGGACGCGACGGAAGAACACCAGGCTTCCATCCGAGTCGTCCACTTCGACGACGTCCTCGGCTCGAATCGCGTAGGCGGCGCTCACGCGCCCTCCGACGGTTCCGGCTCCCGCTCGATGGGGACGATGAATGCCGGCCCGTACAGGGGCGGCTCCACCCCGATCCGGCTCGTCACGCCGGCCGGGATCCCGATGTCGGCGACGTACAGTCGGCCAGCCGTGGCGCTCATCAGGCCCGATTTCGGCATGTGTAGCGTGAGGGTGGCGGCCGCCTGCACGTGGGCGCCGGCCGCGTGGCCGGTATCGGGATCAGTACCGGACGGCACGTCGAGCGACAAGACGGTCGCAACGCTCGTGTTCGCCCACGCGATCAGAGCCCCGACTTCATCCCGCGGCGCGCCTCGCAGGCCATATCCGATCAGGGCATCCACGATCAGGTCGGGCGCGTCGCGAGAGGGCAGCTCCGACAATGGTACGACCTCACGCCCCGTTGCCAGATACAGGTCCAGTTGCGATCGAGCGGCCTCTGTGAGGCGCTTGACCGGGGTAGACAGGCACACCCGGACATCGTCGAGGCGCCACGCGAGGTGCCGCGCGGCGCATAATCCGCCGGCCCCGTTTCCTCCCGGACCCGCGAGAACGATCACGCGCGCGGCCGGATAGGTCGACCGCAGCGTGCGGATCGCGAGCACGGCCAGGGAGCGCCCGGCGTTCTCCATCATCTGAAGAAGGCTCGGGCCGCCTTCTTCCACAGCGATCCGATCCACCTCCGCCATTTCCCGGGAGGTCAGCGCAGACATGCGCCGCCCCCCCGGCATGGCGAACGTGCGCCGCAGGCTCACGCTCGGCTCCACGCTGGCGTCCGCCCTAGTTGTCGTTGCCCGACCCGCAGGGGTTGGCCCCGCACGGGTTCATGCCGCCGGCCTCGAAGCTCTTCTGAAGGTTTTCGACGTGCGCCGTTAGGGCGGCGAGCTCGACCGAGCTCCAACCCAGAGGCTTCGCGGCCATTTCATCTCCTGTCCCAGAGCGACGCTCGCGGGAGCCAGCCAGAACATGGCGAACAACCCGAGCGATGAGAGACTGGACTTCCTGAGCATCATGTCTACCTCCGATTGTGTTGACGCGTCCCGGCCGGGTTGCCGCGACCTTCATGCCTTTCCACCGTCCCGAACCGACTGCGCGAGGGATGGGTTCCCGGACTCGGGAAGCGGGCTCTCGGCGGAACCAACCGATCGCACGATGGGTTGGCTTAGACGCAGTCCGTCGGCTGGCGGAAGAGTGCACGACTCGACACGGACAGTCGGGTTCCAACCCTGGATCGGCGTGGTCCCGGCGGTGGTCGCCCGAAGTGGCGGATAGAGAGATGTTCAACCGAAGGAGTAACCGACCGTGAACCGAATCCGGATCCGCCATCGCAGGAGCGGCACCGTGCTGGCCGAGGGGCCGAAGGGTTGGGGCATCACGCCGTTCGAAGGCAACCTGTACATCCGCCGGAAGCATCTGCAGACCGATGCGTTCCGGCCCAACTACGTTCCCGGCCTGTGTTTCTACAAGTTTCTCTACGTGTGGTTGGACCTTCGCCTCCCGGGTGAGGCGCCTCTGCGGAACGCGGGTTGGATGTACTGGCTGCCGAACCCTCTTCTTCCGTTCATCGCCTTCCGCGTGGCCGTGTCCCGCGCCCACCGCGAGCTTGTCATCGAAGAGGTGGAGCTTCACGACTGAGGCATCCCTCCCAGACGGACACATCGGCCCACACTCTCAGAGTCACGGATGTCCGACGCGGGCCGCACTGGCGGGAACCACCTGAGCCTCCAGATTGATTCGGGACCGTGGGAGACGCCCCCGGTCTCGATCGACGAGTGAGCGTACACGGGTGCCGCACACAGGTGCGACATGAGCCGAGAAGCTCTGTGGGAGCAGGTCCGAATGGCGTGGACGATGCTCTCCGGCCGGGGCGTTCACCAGGTACACGCGGGGCGGGAGCGGGCCCCGCGACCGGAGCCTCGCGACGAAGCGACAGTGCTGGCCGCCGAAGGGTTCGCCGAAGAGGCGCTCCCGTGGCTCGATGCGGTACACGGATTCGCGCTGCGTCTCACCAGAGGTGACCGGGACGCCGCCGAGGATCTGGTCCAGGACACGTTTCTCCGGGCGCACCGGTTCTGGCACACGTACGAACGGGGCAGCAACGCCAGATCGTGGTTGTTCACGATCTGCCGCAACACGTTCCTGCACGGGAAGCAGAAGGCCATCAACCGGTACGAGGACTCGACGGTCGATCTCGAAGCTCGGATGGAGACCATCGCCGCCGTGTCCGCGTGGGGCACCGGTTCTAAGCGTCCGGACCGGGAGTTCTTCGATCAACTGATCGAGGAAGAAGTGATCGAAGCGATCGATGAGCTGCCGGACGAATTCCGGGAAGTTCTCGTGCTGAGTGACATGGGAGATCTGAAGTACGCGGAAATCGCGGAAGTGCTGGATGTGCCCGTGGGCACGGTCAAGAGCCGCCTGTTCCGAGGCAGGCGAATCCTCCAGGAGCGACTGAGGACGTTCGCCGTGCGCTCTGGCTACGTGCAGGTGGAAGACGAGTGATCAGGGAGACGATGGGAATGATCCGCTGCGAAGAGGCGATGGCTCGCCTGTGGGAGTTTCTGGACGGTGAGCTCGAGGATGTGGAGGAGGCAGCCGTGCGCAAGCACCTCGAGGTCTGCCATCGCTGCTATCCGAAGTACGACTTCCAGAGAGCCTACTTCGAGTACATGCGACGCACATCCCGTCACGGTGAGGGGTCGGTCGAGCTGCGGCGCGAGCTGTTCCAGAAGCTCCTGGAGCAGGAGGCCGGAGATGATTGAGGACGCCGTGATGGACCCTCAATCCGTGCTCGCGGCAATGGTCACTCCGGCGACCGCACCCG
>JBDHFS010000314.1:0-3266 GCA_039590285.1 Gemmatimonadota bacterium | reverse complement strand
GAGGTCACGGTGACGCTTGATGGTCCCGATATCCCCGATTATCCGTAAGGGGGTTTGGGAAGTGTGATGGCTGCACCGGGGGGCAGCTCTTGCGCCCCGGTGCAGCTCTCGGAGCGGCGGGTACGTGTCGGCGACGCCGGGCGATAGCAGGTAGAATACTGGAATCACCAGGACTCAGGAGGGGAGTTCGCGGCGATTGTCACGGCTGCAAGACAGCCGCAGGTTCAGGGTTGTGAAGCTGTGCTGATCGAGAAGGCTCCCATGCGGTGTCCGCGCCCGAAGTGCTCGGGGCGAGCCCCGTGTCTTTTGCTTGTCATCGCGCTGTGCGGATCGGCCTGGGCGCCAGCCGATGGTTTTGCAGAGGAAACCAACCCCCAGCCATACAGCGCCATCTACGGTTCTTTCGACAGGCCCGGTGGGATCGGACCCAAAGCCGAGTTCGGTCCGCGCTGGCCTCTCGACGAGGCGCCGAAGACGTGGCGCGCGATGCGCGACGAGGGGGTCGTGCGCCAGGGCTGGGACTACTCCTGCGGCTCGGCCGCGCTGGCGACCCTGCTCTCCACTCCCGACGAGCCCGTCACGGAGAAGGAGATCCTGCTCGAAGCGCTCTCGGGGCTGACGGAGGAAGAGGAACACCAGACCATGGAGGCCGGGCTCACCTTGCTCGACCTCCACAAGGTGGTCGAGGGTCGCGGCCTCCGGGCGGCCGGCTATCGAGTGGAGCCCGCGTTCCTTTCCAAGATCACCCGCCCCGTGGTGGTATTCATCAAGCCCGGGGGATACCGCCACTTCGCGGTGATGCGCGGAATCCGCGGGGATCGCGTCTTCCTGGCGGATCCCGCCCGCGGCAACGTGCGCCTTCCGATCTGGAAATTCCTGAAGATGTGGCAGGACGAGGAGGGGAACGGGGTCATCTTCCTCGTGGGTGCGAGCACACCGCCGATCCTGGAGTTCGCCAGTGAGGGACCGTCTCAGCCCGAGCTGATGAGCGTGCGCCAGCTCATGAACGTCGGGACGACCACCGTCACTCGGGTCAGGATGCGGCGATCTCCATGCAGATTCGGATTCTCAACGGAGTGATCCGCTCGGCTGCCCAGGGGCTGACGATCCTCCTGGCGATTGCCAGCTCCGTCGCCACGGCAGAGCCGATTCCCGGCGAAGAGAGCCGTGAGCAGCCGCTCTCCCCTGCCACTGCGCCGAGCGTGCTCACGCTCGAAGAGGCCGCCCGCCTGCTGCGCGTCGCCCCGTCGGAGCTGGCCGAGCTGGCTCACGAGCGAGGCGTGCCCGGGAGGAGGATCGGCGGAGAGTGGCGTTTCAGCCGCGAGGCGCTGCTCGCGTGGCTCGCCGGCACCGATCCCCGGGAGCCCACGGATTCCGCGCCCAGTCGAGCCGTCGCTGGGGAGGGCGCAGCGACGCCCGGCGGCGACGACCCGCGAGCCGACAGCCCGATGTCCGAGGCGGAGCTGGGCTCGGGTCTGGGCCGCGGGCCCGAAGACGACGAAGAAGAGCGAGGAGAAGTAGAAGAAGGCGAGCGAGAGCAGGCGACGGCGGGCGAACCTCCGGCGTTCAAGACGGCGGAGGAGATCTTCCTGCGCAGGAAGCGCCTGCTCCTCGATCGCGGGCAGTTCATCGTCGAACCCTCGCTCAGCTACTCGCGGGGAGAAGAGGATACCCTCCGGGGATTCGAATTCCGGATCGGCGAGTTCGTCGTGAACATTCCACAGCTATTCAGGGAGGAGGAGGAGACGACGTCTCTCGCCCTGTCGGTTCGCTACGGCCTCTTCGACCAGACCGAGCTCTATGCAACGGGGCTCTACCGGTACAAGAAGGTGACGGAGCGCGCTCACCACCGGGACCTGTCGACGACGAAGGTCTTTGGCAGTGTACCGGAAGGCAGCAATCATCTGGGCAGGGTCTACCTGGGAGCGCGCCGCACGCTCTTCACGGAGAGATCCCTCGTTCCAGATGTGGTGCTCTCCGTCGAGGGCGGGATTCCGATCAGCAAGACCTCGTACTCCGTGGGAACAGGGTTGTGGCTGGTGAAGAGCTTCGATCCGATCTCGCTATTCGCAGGAGTGGAGTATCGGCATACGTTCATCAGGCGTTTCGACGATCTGAACCTGCTGGAGCCGGAAGACATCTTTGGCGTGTCGCTCGGCTATGCCTTCTCGGTGAACGACGAGCTGACGATCAGTACGGCCGTGTCGGGCCTCTTCAGCGACGAGACCAATTTCGGTCCCTACGTCATCGGTGAATCGGATGGATCCCCTCTCTATGCCGACCTCATCATGCAATCGGATGAGAGCTATGGGCTGCGGCTCGGGCTGACCTACATGTTTCGGAAGGGCATGTACGTGGAGCCCAACGTGACCATCGGACTCAGCGATCCAGGGTCATGGATGATGCTCGGTTTGAACGTTCCCATGGCGTTCGACTGGTTGACAGGGGCATTCGGGCGATAAAGCGAGCTGGAACGGGGCAGACGAAGAAGAGCCAATTCAGAAGAGATCTCACGAGCGGGGAAAGGGAAGATGCATTGGATACGGGAAGTGATTTTCTGCGGCACGGTTGCCTTGATCTTGCTGGCCGTTCCGGCCTGGGGGTCCGAGATCGAATTCGGTTACAAGGGAACCGTCACGGCGGTCGACGCGGGCTTCGTCGCGTCTCTCCCGGCCGGATCCGGGGTCGAGGTCGGCGCACCCATCTGGGTGACCTACTCCTTCGAGTCCACGACTCCGGACGCCGACCCCGACGGGTCGCTTGGGAGCTACCCGGGTACCATCCAGAGCTGGACGCTCTACGTGGGTGACTACACCTTCACTCACGACCCGGGTGGCTCCGTCAACGAAATCTCCGTGCTATTCGAGTTCGCTATCACGATCTACGAGTCGGTGGACAGCGTGCTGGCAACGCCTCCCATCCCGGGCCAGTCGTCGCTGGAGTCCGATGTCCTCTTCGTCGGGCTCTCGCCTCTCGCCGACGATTCGCTGCCCTTGACGCAGCCCGATCCGCAAGATCCCGACTGGGGCCAGTCGGACGCCGGGCTCTTCGATGGCGCTGGCACCACGCTGATCGACATCGACCTCACGGAGATCTGCAGCGGAACGTGCGCTCCGGATCCCAATCCACAGCCCGTTCCGATGGGCGGATCTGGTATTCTGGCACTGATGCTCTTGTCCGCCGGGGTCTATTGCAGCTTCTCCAGACGTGCACGAGGTACGGGAGATCTCACACCCCAGTAGAACCAAAGGGAGAGCAGCGATTTC
>JBDHFS010000313.1:0-3268 GCA_039590285.1 Gemmatimonadota bacterium | reverse complement strand
GTGCGTGGACGGGTCGGCCTACTGCTACAAGGCCGTCCGCCAGGCCCTGGAGATGGCGCGCGAGTACGGAGGGGAGCTCTTCCTGTGCAGCGCCTTCGACGTGGAGTATCACCACGTCGTGTTCCACAACATCAAGGACGTGCTCTCCGTGCAGGCCTCGAAGGTGTTCAAGTTCGAGGAGCAGGAAGAGCTGCACAACAACATCATCGACAAGGGACTCCTGAAGCTCTGCCAGGCCAACCTGAAGCGGGCCGAGGTGATGGCTCAGGAGTTCCCGGACGTACCCATCACGACCCAGATCCTCATCGGGAAGCCGTTCCAGGTGATCCTGCAGTGGGCCGAGGAGATCGAGCCCACGCTGTTGATCCTCGCCCGTCACGGCTCTCACCGGATCGAGGGGACCGAGATGGGCTCGCAGGCGGAGAACCTGCTGCGTCTGGCCCCGTGCGACGTCCTCATGGTGGGGACCGAGAACGTGCGTCCCGAGGACATCCCCTGGATCGAAGAGGACGGCGAGACGGGCCTCGAGTGGGTCCCGGAGGCCGAAGTGCGGATTCTCCGCGTGCCGCCGTTCGCTCTCGGGATCGCTCGTCGGGCGGTGGAGGAGTGGGTGCTGGAGAACGCCGAGTTTACGCCACCCGACCTTCCGACCGTGACCAACGAGCGGCTGGACGAGGCGATCAAGAGGCTCCTGCCCACGCACATGCAGCTGATCATGGGAATCGGCGACGCCGAGGAGCTGGCGCTGGCCGAGCTCAAGGCCGAAGAAGCGATGAAGCGCACGCTGGTCATGACGGGCGACGCCGACCGGTTCGAGACCGTGCCGCCCGTCGAGTCGAAGTGCCCTTACTCCGGCCACGTGACGGTGCGCGAGCGCAACGGCGAAGATCCGATCGCCTGGACGCACGAGGCCTTCGATCGACTCGGCCAGGTCCCGCTCATCGCCCGTCCCCTGGCCAGAAACACCGTCGAGAGCTTTGCCCGCAGGAACGACATGTGGCGCATCACGACGGCCGTCATGGACGAAAACAAACAGGCGATGATAGAAGCCGACGAGTTCGACATGGATACCATGATCGTGATGTTCAACGAGCTCAAGGCCAAGCAGGCGAAGGCGGAAGCCGCGGGGGTCGACGGCATGAGTCCCGAGATGCGGCGGTTCATCGAGGAGGCGAAGGCCAGCGGTGTAACGCGGTGCCCCATCCGGGGCATCGAGAGGCAGATGGACGACTGCCCGGTCGACTTCAAGACCGTCACACCCGACGAAGCCAAGCGGGCCGTGGAGCAGTTCCTCGCGGATGAGGAAGGGAAGACCTCTGGCGCGCGTGATTGAGCCGGCCGTGACCGGAACCGGTCGCCCGCCGTCGCCCCGAGCGTCGACTCCCTCGTGGGTGGAGCCACTGCCGGGGCGTGCCGCGCCCGGGCCGGCGGTCGGGGCCTACGTGCCGCACGTCGTGGCTTGGAACCTGACGCGCCGGTGCAACCTGGCCTGCGCCCACTGCTACATCGCCGCCGGCGGCTGGCACACCGACGCCGACGAGTTGCCCACGGCCGACTGTCTGCGGATCCTGGACCAGGTTCTGGCCGTGAACCCGGGCGTCCTGCTGATCCTGAGCGGCGGTGAACCGCTGGTGCGGGAAGACCTCGAGACCATCGCGGGACACGCATCGAGCCGCGGAGCGACCGTCGTGGTCGGCACGAATGGGACGGGCCTCACGGAGGCGCGCATCGCTTCCCTCATGGAGGCGGGGGTCGGAGGTGTAGCGTTGAGCATCGATTCTCTGAATCCCGTGTACCACGACCGTTTCCGCCACGGAGCCGGCGCCCTGGAGGACACACTGGCCGCGGTGGACAGGCTCCGCGAGGCGCGCCTCGACTTCATCGTTCAGACCTCTCTCACGCGAGGGAATCGAGATGAGGTAGCCGACCTGGCGGAGTGGGCGGCGTCCAGGGGCGCCGTGAGCTTCAACCTGTACTTCCTGGTCGAGACGGGACGCGGTGAGGGGATGAAGGGGCTCTCGGCGGAGGAGAACGACTCCGTCCTTTCGGAGCTGGTCGGGCTCGAGCGCCACTACCGGGGGCGGATGCTGGTGCGCTCGAAGTGCCAGCCGCAGATCATGCGCCACGCCTACGAGTCTTCTCCCGACTCGCCGCTGCTCAACTACGCCACGCGCTGCCCGTGCGGCGTCCAGTACTGCCGGATCACGCCGGAGGGGAAGGTAACGCCGTGCCCCTACATGCCCGCCGTGGCCGGCGATCTCAGGGAGCACTCGTTCGAGGCAATCTGGGACGAGTCAGCGTTGTTCGGCCTGCTGCGCCGGGGAGACCTGGGCGGGAAATGCGGGCGCTGCGAGTACCGAGAGGTGTGCGGCGGCTGCCGGGCGCGGGCCTACGCGCGCGACGGGGATCTTCTGGACGAGGACGCCTCGCGCGCGTACGAGCCGGATGGGTCGACGCCGCTCGTGAAGCCCGCGTCAGACTCGCTGTACGGTGTGGGGGATCCGGTGCCGGGGCTGACCTGGACGCCGGAGGCGAGCGAGCGGATCTCTCGAGTTCCTTCGTTCGTGCGCGGCGTCGTGGTCCGGCGCGTCGAGGACTACGCGCGGCGCAGCGGCGAGTCCACGGTGAGCGTGGCGCTGCTCGACCGCGTGCGCAGCGAGATGCCCGTCGAGTTCTCCAAGCGGCTGCCGTTCTTTGCGAGGTACCGTCAATGAGCGGCCGGACGGTGGCGCGGCGCCTCCCGCTCTTCCTCCTCGTCGCGGCGGCGCTCGTGGCGCTGGCTCCGCAAGTCGGGTGGACGCAGGAGGCGGTGCGGCCGTACGGGGACTTCCCGGTGATCGGGGCGCGGGGTGCCATCTGGATCTCGGCCCAGGTGCACCTGATGTTCGCCGCCTTCGTTTTGGGTGTTCCCATGTTCGCCGTGGTCGTCGAGGCGATCGGGATCTTCGGCGGCGACCGACGCTACGACAAGCTGGCCAGGGAGTTCACCCGACTCCTGCTGATCGCGTACAGCGCCACCGCGATCTGGGGAGCGATCTTGACGTTCGCCCTCTCCAGCCTGTATCCGAGGTTCTGGAGTTACCTGACGGTGATCTTCGGGCCCTCCATGTGGGTGTACGCGGGCCTGTTCATCGTCGAGTCGTTCACCCTGTACCTCTACTACTACGGGTGGGACCGGTGGAGCGCGGGTCGCGCGAAGCTCGGCCACCTGGGTCTCGGCGTGCTCCTCAACATATGGGGCACGATCGTCATGTTCATCGCGAACGGG
>JBDHFS010000312.1:0-4594 GCA_039590285.1 Gemmatimonadota bacterium | reverse complement strand
TCTTGCAGTGAGTCCGGATGCTTTTGCGACTGAGTGGATAGAGGCATGGGATTCCCATGACGTCGATCGGATCCTGACCTTCTACACCGACGACGCGTTCTACGAGGACGTTCCTAACGTCGAGAACGGATGGGCTGAACCCATGCGTGGTCATGAGATGATCCGTGAGTCACTGGTCGAGACGTTCGAGGAAATGTCCGATCTGGGGTTCGAGTTCGTGTCCGCCTCCGCTGCCGGGGATCGCCTCGTCGTTGAGTGGATCATGACGGGTACCCACTACCTTGATTATTCCGGCAGATTCTCGATCCGCGGCGTCTCGGTCATCACACTCGAGGGGGACAAGATCGCCCGGGTGAGCGACTACTACGACGCGTACCTGCTCCTGTCGCAATTGGGGATCGTATCCCCCCTTGGGGGAGAAGACTCTACATCCAGTGTCCCTCTCGATGACTCTGTCGAAATCGGGAATGGTGAAGTGGTACGCGCGGTGTTTTCCGAGATCTGGAGCCAGGGGAATGTCGAGTTCATCCCGGACCTCTTCTCAGAAGACTTCGTCGGTCACTTTCCTGGTGGTAACATTGTGCATGGTCGAGAAGGTCTGGCAGCCGAAGTGATCGCCCACCGCGAGGCTTTTCCAGACTGGACCGAGGTAGTGGACGACGAGATCATCGATCGTGATCGGGTCGCAGTCCGTTTCACATCACGAGGCACCAACACGGGGGGGTTCCTGGGCAATCCACCCACAGGAAACCGAGTCGAGATCTCCGAAGTCGCCATATTCAGGTTGATGGACGGTAAGATCGCTGAACAGTGGGTCTATCCTGACATCCTCAGCATACAGCGCCAGCTGAATGTGAAGTACCGGCAGTAATACTCCGTCGTCGAACACGAGCCCGGAGTTGACGCGGTGAGGACAACACGCAATCGAACTGGATCGGAGCGCAACTCAGAAGCCGACCGTTAGGCAGGTGTAACGACCTGGCGGCTGCTTCACTTCACCAGCAGGATTGGAGCCGGACATGACGGAACACGAGGCGAAAGCCCTGGTGTCGCGGATTGCCGACGACATTTGGAATCAGGGAAGGCTCGAGGTGTGCGACGAGGTCATGGCGCCGGACGCGCGCTACCACGGCCCTCACATGCCAGACGGAGTGGGGACCCGCGACACCTGGAAGCGTGCGATCGCGATGTATCGATCCGCGTTTCCCGACTCCCACGTGATCTACGAGGAGCTGTCCGCCTTTGGGGACACTGTCGTTGGCCGATGGAGTGCGACGGCCACCCACACAGGCCCGCTGCCGGGCTTGGGAGAATCGTCGAGGGGTGGGAACAGCTCGACATGCTGGGGATGTGGCAGCAACTGGGTGTCGTCACGCTTCCCGGCCACGGTCCGTGAGTAGCTAGGGCCGGTCCGTCGGCAGACGCGCGGGGCAACTTCCTAACCATGCGTCTGGAGCTCACGCGGTCCCTCTCCGCTATGCTCACTTTGCTCAATTCCCCGATCTCTGATCCGCCGTCCCCTCGGATAACGGACTGACAGCTCCGCGAAATTGGCGGACTTTGAGCGCACGGTCCGGATCGACCTTCTGAAGTTCCACGAGTGTGCCCGAACGGGATCGTCCGAGCGGAAGGACCAACCTCAGAAACGGCGGGCCCGTAAGTCGCTGTCAGTCCACCCAATGCTCCATGAACTGCCCGCCCGTCTCGGCCTCGTCCACCAGCGCCTGGAAGATCGCGCGCAGCTGCTCGTAGGGGAACGTGCCGATGATCATCCGATTGTTGATGATCATCGTGGGTGTCGAGCGGATGCCATGTGAGTACTCATCCGACGTCTTCTCGTATTCGGCTCCCGTCGCGATCTGTGCGGCCACGGTCGCTATCGTGGCCGAGTCGGTCAGGGCCGCCTCCACGCCATGCCTTTGCGCGAGCTCCGCCCGCCACTCCGGCGTCTTGGCCGCCTCGAAGTTGGCGAATACCTCGTCGATGATCGCGTAGAACTTCCCGGGATCGTGAGCCGCCATGTAAGACAGCTCGCAGGCACCGGGATGCTTGTCCTTCTCGACCACGTCGTTGCACTTGGCTTCCAGCGGGAAGAACTGGAACGCGACGTTCATCCGGTCCCCGAATTCTTCCTTCAGCCGAGCCATCTGCGCGTGAAGAAACCTGCAGTCGGAGCAGAGAGGATCGCCGTACTCCACGATCCGGATGGGCGCCGCATGGAAGTCCTCCGTCGCGCTCGAAGTGCGGTAGGGAGAGATGCGGCTCGGCCAGTCCACCTCGGGCAGGCCAAAGTACTGGGTCACGACCCTGGCCGCCACGCCCCCGCTCTGGGCCTCGCGCCTCGCCTCGTGATAGCGCTGTGCCGCCCACGCCTGAGTCGCCGCGAAGAGAGCGAACACCGCGAGAATACCGAGGGACGGGCGGAGCCATCGAGCGCCGAACTCTCCCGCCTCGCCGTCGACGCCGTACTGCCAGAACAGAAGAAGGCTGAGGAGCGAGAACGCGTAGAAACCGGTGCACAGCAGGCACAGGCTGCCGAGCCCGAACACCGAGTACAGGGCCAGGGTCACGACGCCGAGTCCGTTCACCAGGGACAGCGTCTTGTTCGTGCGCTCCAGTGACTCGGACG
Organism: Gemmatimonadota bacterium; assembly: GCA_039590285.1. Lineage (GTDB taxonomy): Bacteria > Gemmatimonadota > Gemmatimonadetes > Palauibacterales > Palauibacteraceae > Benthicola. Next base: position 1,965 of record JBDHFS010000312.1, on the reverse strand, counting down.
GAAAGAGGGCGCCGAGGACTACGAGGGCGCCCACCAGCGCCCCGAAGACCCCTATCGGCACACCAGTTACGGCCGAGATACCCGAGTAGGCCGAGCTGTCGCAGTTGAAGAAAGCGGAGATGTCGCAGAACGAGCCTTCCCAGATGGACTCCGGGTAGTTGGCGGCGAAGAAGTGCCGGATCGTGAGATACGAGGCGGCCACCATCCCGACGCCCGCCGCCAGGCTGGCCACCCTCTTCCACGTCCTTCCCTCGAGAGTGAGAGATGGACTCATCTATGCCTCCCGCGACGATTCGCCGCGCGGCGCACCGTCACCCGACGTCAGTGAGTGTCGAAGTAGCGCTCGCGGATCACCGACATGTGGTGAGCGGCGTGGCCAACCACTATGAAGGCCACCGCCCTCACGGACATTCGGGCCTCATTCGCCACTCCGGAGCGTCCCCATTGATCCTGGTCGAAGCCTCCGAGAAGGCTCTCCGTCGACATACGGACCGCCTCGAACTCGCGCGACAGGTTCGCCAGCGAGCGGCGGCCGAAGCACCCCTCGCGCACGTATTCGTCCTGCTCGAAGCCGGGAAGGGGGGTGCTCTCGTTCCGGGCAAAGCACAGCGCCCGGGTGGAGAAGATCCGCTCGGTGTCCACGAGGTGACCGAGGACCTCCTTGATGCTCCATTTCTCGGGCTCGTACCGGTAGTCGGCCGTCTCGTTATCGAGACTCCCGAGGAAGCCCATGATCTCGTAACGCTGCTCCTCGAGAACGTTCATGATCGTCTCGTCGGGCACCCGGTCGATATACCTCTGGTAGAACGGGTCGTACTCGCCCTCGCTCGGACGGCCGGCATCGTAACCGTGCATTCTCCACCTCGACTCGACGTGGGGCAAAAGCCTGGTCGGCTGCCTCGAATGCACATGAGTTTTCGCTGTCAGCCCGAGTCGTGCAAGAGGGGGGTGGATCCGGCCGGCCGATCGATCAGGCGCTGAACGCCCGCTTTACTCGCTCCCAGAATCCTGGCTCGGCCGTATCCGGCTCGGGGGGCTCGCTTTCCACCTCCCTGAGCCGTTCGAGAGCTTCTCGCTCTTCCCGGCTCAGACTGGTCGGTGTCCAGACCAGGACTCGGACGACCTGGTCGCCTCGGCCCGTGCGTCTCAAGCGGGGCATCCCTCGCCCTCGCAACCGGAGAGCCTGCCCGCTCTGAATGCCGGCAGGTACCGTGAGTCTGGCTGTCCCGTCGATGATCGTGGGAACGTCCACCTCGGCGCCGAGCGCTGCCTGGCTCATGGTGATCGCCAGGTTGTACACGAGATCGTCACTCACCCGCTCGAAACGGCTGTCTTCCTCCACGGCCACGAGGACGAGCACGTCTCCTCTCGGACCTCCCCGCGGCCCCGCGTTCCCCCGGCCCGAGAGCTTCAGGTAGTCGTCCGTGGAAACGCCGGCCGGGATGACGAGCTTGACGGTACTGTCGGTACGCACGCGGCCCTCACCGGAGCACTCGACACAGGTATGCAGGATCCGCTCCCCTCTCCCCCCACAGTCCGGACACGGCCGCACGCTGACGAACTGGCCCAGCATCGACCGCTGGACCTGCCTGACCTCACCGTGGCCTCCGCACGTAGGACAGCGCTCCGGAGAGGTTCCGGGCTCGGCCCCTGAGCCACCGCACCGGGCGCACGGCTCCAGCACCTTGACCTTGACGCTACGCTCGACCCCCCGGGCTGCCTCCTCCAGAGAGATCTTGAGACGGAGCTTCACATCGGCGCCCCGGCGGGGTCCACGAGAGGCGGAGGAGCGTCCGCCGAACAGATCCCCGAGCCCCATTCCGCCGAATTCGCGCATGAAGACCTCGAACGCGTCGGCGAAGTCGAAGCCGCCAAAGCCGCCGGATGGTCCACCCTGCCCGCGCCTGATCCCGGCCTCGCCATACCGATCGTACAGCTGTCTTTGCTCCGGATCGCGCAGAACCT
>JBDHFS010000311.1:0-3301 GCA_039590285.1 Gemmatimonadota bacterium | reverse complement strand
CAGCAGGGCCGCGACCGTAAACCGGACCGACCTCACGGGCCTACCCGCACCGGAAGCGCATCCGACAGAGCACTCTCGTTCCCTTCGATGTCGAGAGCCGTCACAGCGAACAGGTACTCGCCGATGGCAAGGCCGTCTACTGTGGCCTGGGTCGCCTCCCCCACCTCGATCATCACCTCGGATCCGGCTGGCGCCTCCACCTCCCGGTAGTACAGACGGTACCCCGACAGGTCTTCGAGCGGTCGGCCCACGGCGTCCGTCGTGGGTGCATCCCATTCGAGCGCGACCGACCAGGTGTCGGATGGATGGGTTGGAAGTCCGCCTCCCGGTGCATCCGGTGCACACCCGGATGCGAGGGCCAGGGCGAGGGTTGCGCCGAGTGCCAGGACACCTGCCCTCGTGTAGCGGTCAGGCCACATGGATGCTCCCGGTCGTCCACCTGACGCGACAGGTCAGGCACCTGAAACACGCGAAAAGGCCCGTAATCAAGGTCTCTACCGGGATGACGGGTCTGCGGAAACCATGGCTAGAGAAGCAAGATCCGGACCCATCCCGTGTCGCCGCCGGCGACCGATGCGGTCTCACTGGTGCGCGGGCTACATCGGCTCAGGTCGGGCGTGCCGAGGTTGATAGACGCCGAGCTTCCCGCCGCCGGGCAGCGTCAGCTGGGTGATCAGACCCCAACCGGCGTCGTGTACCGTGTCGGTGGCGGCTCCGTGTTGCCCCATCGCAGCCACGAAGGCCTCGATGTCCTCGCACATCAGGTACACCTCGTGGAGATCGTTGTGCTCCGCGGGATGGACGGCGACTTCCGCTGGCGGCAGACCGAAGATCAGCCACCCGTCACCCGCGTCGACGTGCGGCAGCCCCAGAACGTCTCGCAGGAAAGCTCGATCGGCCTCCGGGTCCGTGCTGTAGATGACGGCGTGCGCACCGTTGATCATGGTTCTCCCGCCCCTTTCCACGGTGTCGAGACAGCTGTTGGAATCCCTGATCACCGATTGGGGAAGATACCTTCCCGAGAATGTGTAGACGAAGTCGCTGACTACGTCGCCATCGGATATTCGCCTTCGGATTGAACAGGCTGCATATTGTGTGGCATCAGACAATGAGAGTTCCAACGGTCGCGCAAGGACCAGGAGGATGTTCATGAAGTTTCGCATGTTGATGGGAATCGGTGTCGCTTTGCTCGTCTCTGCTTGCAGCGGGATTTCGACCAGCACGGACTACGATCCGCAGGTCGATTTCTCGGCTTTCTCGACGTATGACTGGGTCGACAGCCAGGGCGACGTCGACAACATCACCAGCAGCCGTGTCCGCCAGTCGGTCGACGCCGCCATGGCGGCGAAGGGGTTCACGCAGTCGTCATCCAACCCGGATCTGGCGATCAGCTACCAGGTTAGCTCCGCCGAGCGACGCTCGTTCAACACCGTCAACGCCGGCTGGGGCGGCGGTTATGGCTGGGGCGGCTGGGGCATGGGAATGGGCACCAGCACCACCACGGAGAACGTGTGGCAGGAGGGCTCCCTGATCCTCGGCATCTTCGACACGGGGAGCAAGAACCTGGTGTGGACGGGAACCGCGACGACCGACATCGATCAGAGCCGCTCTCCGCAGGAGCGCCAGGAGCTGATCGACAGCGCCGTCGAAAAGATGATGGGAGACTTCCCGCCGGGTAGCTGACGGCAGGATCCAACTCCGCAGCAGGACTGGCGGGCCTCTACGCCTCGGCGCAGGGGCTCGCCTTCTCAATACACTCCCGGTTCGGCCAGGCAGCTGCCGCAGGCGTACATCCGACCCGTCAGCCCCGTCGCGGGGTTTCTGGCTATCCTTGCGGGCAGCTTCCTGACGCCGGACGAGCGCTCCGGAGCGCGAGGATGAGGTGAGGTTCCGCCGCCTCACGTTCATCATCGGCTTCGAGTTGTCGTTCGCGGGGAGGCCGGGCGCGGAGAAGTAGCGCACGTTCCGGCCACGGGACGTGAGTCGCGCCGGCGTCAGTGTCCGTCCTCGCACGCGGCCTTTCCCCCTGCCAGTGCCCGACTTTCCCCTTGACATTCTATGGGAACGATGCGAGAGTTCCATAGACGTTCTATGGGAGCGGGGGTGCGGCGTGGGCACACGTGGACGCGAGGCTCGGAGGCAGACCATGGGCAAGGGAGGACCGGACCTCCTGCAGGGCACGCTCGACATGCTGGTGCTCCAGGCTCTCACGGTGGGACCGAAGCACGGTTACGCGGTGGCCCACTGGATCCAGGACCGCACGGCGGACGTGCTGAGAATCGAGGAGGGCTCACTCTACCCCGCCCTCCACCGGATGCAGCGGCGTGGATGGATCGAGTCGAGCTGGGGAGTCTCGGAGAACAACCGGCGGGCCAAGTACTACCGTCTGACCGCGGCGGGCCGGAGGCAGCTCCATTCGGAGACGGCCGAGTGGAGGCAGTTCGTGGAGGCGGTGACGCTCGTGATGAGGCCTGTGGAGGACGGCGCGTGAGACTCCGCCTGTGGCCGTCGACGGGCGGGCTCGGCGTCACGCGGCCGCCGAGGCAGGGTCCGGAGACCAACGAGGCTCCTGGCATCCCGGTGGAAAGCTGGGGCCGGCCGCCCCCGTGGCGGCACGTGTTCTTCCGCAGGCTGGTTCGGCGCGAGATCGACCAGGAGCTGGACTTCCATCTGGAGATGCGAACGCACGAGAAGCGAGCCCGCGGGCTCGAGAAGTCACTCGCCAGGCGAGCGTCCCTCCGCCGTTTTGGAGACGTAGACCGAGTGCGGGATGAGTGTCGTGAGATCGGTGAGGAGCGGGTGCGGAGGTACAGGAGGAGGGACATGTTCGACTCTGTTTGGCAGGACGTGAAGTACGCGACACGCAATCTCCTACGACGGCCCGGATTCACGGCGGTCATCCTCACGACTCTGGCCCTCGGGGTCGGCGCGACGACGGCGATCTTCAGCGTGGTGGATGGCGTGCTGCTGCGCCCCCTTCCGTTCCACGAGCCGGACCGGCTCGTATTCGTGTACGGAATCGAAGAGGGAATGCGAACCGGCAGCTCGTGGATGTCTTACGATGACTGGAGGGACTTCGTCGATGAGGTCCGGACCGTGGAGGGCATCGAAGTCGCCTCGGCCACGAATCCGGGGGCCATGACTATCGTCACCGGGAGCGGACCACCGACTCAGATCGATGTGGCGCGGGTCTCCCACGGACTCTTCGCGATGCTTGGTACGCAGCCCGTTCTGGGCCGCGACTTCCTGCCCGAGGATGACCGGATCGGCGGCGAAAGGGTGGTCGTCATCGGTCACGGCT
>JBDHFS010000310.1:0-3316 GCA_039590285.1 Gemmatimonadota bacterium | reverse complement strand
ATCACGCGGATCACGCGCGAGCTCTCCGCGAAGCATCCGCTCGCGCTCAATCTGATGCGTATCACCGTGGACGGCGAGCCGATCGACGATCCGGGCAGGAGCTCGTCGGACATCCAGCGCTGCACCGACGTGGCGCTCGAGCAGGCCGACATCCAGTTCCAGTTCGACAACCTCGAATCCGAACCCCGGCTCAGCGTGGCGTCCGAGCCGAGCTCGGTGCCGGCGCCCACGGACGCCGGAGCGAGCGCGTCGACCGTCCACTTCAGGACGTATACCAACTACTCGCACTTCATCGAGCGATCGGAGGTCCGGATCTTCGATCGGGACCAGTCCCTCCAGGCGGTGCCCCTGGCCGTCATCGAAGTCGACCGGTACGGCTTCGCCGAATGGCTGCCCGAGGCGGAGCCGTTCACGGGGCCGGTGCGCGAGCTGAAGTACGTGCTACGAGCGTACGACGGGGAGGATCGCTTCGACGAAACCAGGCCCCAGTCGCTGTGGATGGTCCACGGGGAACCTATCGGACAGGGTCGAGTCGCTGGGGACGCCGATTCGGATCCGGGGAACGCCACACCCGAGTCGGGCGGGCTGGGCCCGGAGCATCCGCTCCTCGCCGAGTACGGTGAGAGCGGGCTGGCCTTCCGCAACATGCCGCTCGGGAGCACCGGCACCGTCCGGGTTCGAGGCAGTGGCATCCCGGCGAAGCACAGGGTGTGGTTCGCCGGGCACCCCGTGCCGGTCGGCGAGAACGGGGAGTTCGTGGCCGAGGCGATCCTGCCGTCCGGCATGCACACGGTCGAAGTGGCCGTGCTCGACCCGGAGGGGCGGGGAGAGCTGTTCCTGCGCGACCTGAAGTTTGAGGAGAGCGACTGGTTCTACGTGGGCATGGCGGATCTCACCTTCTCGATGAACAGCACCAGCGGCCCCATCGATTCACTCACGGGTGAGAACGCTCCCTACGACTACGACTCGTTGGCGGACGGAAGGCTGGCGTTCTACCTGAACGGCAAGTTTGGCGAGGACTGGAAGCTGACGGCGAGTGCCGACACCCGCGAGGAGCCGCTGGAGGACCTGTTCAGCAACTTCCTGGACAAGTCGCCGGATTCGTTGTTCAGGCGCATCGATCCCGAGTATCACTACCCGACCTTCGGCGACGACGGCACGGTCGAGGAAACGGCGCCCACCCTGGGGAAATTCTTCGTCAAGCTGAACAAGGGCGAGAATCTCGCCCTCTGGGGCAACTTCAAGGTCGGCTACCTGGACAACGAGCTGGCCCATGTCGATCGGGGGCTCTACGGTGCCAATCTCCATTACCAGTCCCTCGGGACGACCAGCTTCGGCGAACAGCGCCTCGTGCTCGACGGCTTCGCCGCGGAGCCTGGCACCGTGCCGAGTCGGGAGGAGTTCCGGGGCACCGGCGGATCCGTGTACTTCCTACGCCGGCAGGACCTGCTGATCGGCTCGGAGCGCGTGCGGATCGAGGTGCGGGACAAGGACTCCGGGCTCGTGTCCGGCGTGGTACACCTGAGGCCGTCGCTGGACTACGACATCGACTACCTGCAGGGCCGGGTACTGCTCGCCGAGCCTCTCTCTTCGTTCGCAGACGACAGCCTGCTGGTTCGCAGCGGGGGCTTGAGCGGCGACGAAACCTGGCTGGTCGTACAGTACGAATACACACCGGGCTTCGATGAGCTCGACGCGCTGGCGACCGGAACCCAGACCCACTTCTGGCTCAACGACTTCGTCAAGCTGGGCGTGACCGCCAGTCGCAACGAGGACAGCGGCGCCGACAGCAGCCTCTACGCCGGAGACTTGACCCTGCGGAAGAGCACCGAGTCCTGGTTCAAGCTTCAGGCCGGAAGGAGCGAGGGGCTGGTTTCCACCGCGTTCCGCTCCGACGACGGCGGCTTCAACTTCCTCGGCACGCAGGACCTGGGTCTTGCCGAAGCCGATGCCGAGGCCTACCGGGCCGACCTCAGCATAGGGTTCGGCGACTTCTTCGACGGCGTCGGAGGGCGCCTCAGCCTCTACGCGCAGATGCTGGATGCCGGCTACACGGCGCCGGGTATGACCACGCTCACCGATACGCAGCAGTTCGGCGGCATCTTCGGGATGCCGCTGACGGAGAGGCTGCGCCTCGACGCCAAGGCGGACCGGCGGTTTGCGCATGACGGGCTCGAGACCACTTCCGCAGAGCTCGACGTCAGCTATCAGCTGACCGAACGGTGGAACCTGAGCACCGGGGCCAGGCACGAGCTACGCGAAGACAACTCGCCGGTCGTGCCGCTCACACAGGAAGAGGGCGAGCGCACGGACGCCGTGGTGCAGGTGGCCTACGACTCGCTGGCCCGGTGGCGCGGCTACGGCTTTGCACAAACCACCCTGAGGGCGACCGGAGACCGGGAGGAAAACCGTCGCGTCGGTGTGGGTGGAGCCTATCGCCTGAGCGATCGACTCCTCTTCGACGGCGAGGTCTCCCACGGAGACCTCGGACCGGCCGCCAAGATCGGGACCAAATACCAGCCGACCGAGGGGACCAATCTCTATCTCAACTATGCGCTGGAGAACGAGCGGACGGACAACGACCTGCGCGCAGCTGGGGGCAGCTTGATTACCGGTGTGCGGTCGCGCCTGTCGGACAGCGCGAGCGTCTACCTCGAGAACCGATACCAGCACTCGACCACGAGCGGCCTGACCCACGCCATGGGGATCAGCCTGGCGCCGATGGATCGATGGAACCTCGGTGGCAACTGGGAGAGCGGCACTCTGGTGGACCGAGAGACCCACGCCGAGATCGAGCGCCGTGCGGGAGGTGCTCGCATCGGCTACGCATCTGACAAGCTACAGTTTTCGAGCGGAATCGAGTATCGCTTCGATGAAACGGAGCATCCGGACGCGACGTCGTCGGACCGGACCACGTGGCTGTTCAGGAACAACCTGAAGCTCCAGATGACGCCGGACTGGCGGCTCCTCGGCACGTTCAATCACTCCTTCAGTGACAGCTCCCTCGGGCAGTTCTTCGACGGCGGCTATACGAAGGGCATTCTCGGCTACGCGTATCGTCCGGTGGAGCACGACCGACTGAATGCGCTGGCCAAGTACACGTATTTCTACAACGTACCGACCACGGACCAGGTCAGCGGGCTGGACACCTCCGCACAGTTCATCCAGAAGAGCCACATCGCGTCCCTGGACCTGATGTACGACGTGACCGCGAACCTGTCACTCGGCGGGAAGTACGCCTACCGCCTGGGCGAGGTGAGCCTGGACCGGGAGGATCCGGAGTTCTTCGACAACAGCGCGCAGCTCTACATCCTGC
>JBDHFS010000309.1:0-7069 GCA_039590285.1 Gemmatimonadota bacterium | reverse complement strand
GGGGACGATCGGACACGTGGACCACGGGAAGACGACGCTGACGGCGGCGATCACGGAGGTACAGGCGGCGAGGGGTCTGGCGGATTTTGTGCCATTCGATTCGATCGACAAGGCCCCGGAGGAGCGTGAGCGGGGGATCACGATTGCGACGGCGCACGTGGAGTACCAGACGGAGAATCGTCATTACGCGCACGTGGACTGTCCGGGGCACGCGGACTACGTGAAGAACATGATCACGGGTGCGGCGCAGATGGACGGGGGCACGCGGACTACGTGAAGAACATGATCACGGGTGCGGCGCAGATGGACGGAGCGATCGTGGTGGTGTCGGCGGCGGACGGGCCGATGCCGCAGACGCGGGAGCACATATTGCTCGCTCGTCAGGTGAACGTGCCGTACATCATGGTCTACCTGAACAAGGTGGACATGGTGGACGACGAGGAGCTACTGGACCTGGTGGAGCTGGAAGTTCGGGAGCTTTTGAGCGAGTACGATTTTCCTGGGGATGACGTGCCGGTGATCCGGGGGTCGGCGTTGAAGGCTCTGGAGGACGGGAAGCCGGGCACGGAGGACACGAAGTCGATCGACGAGCTGCTGGAGGCGCTGGACGAGTACATCCCGGTGCCGGAGCGGGAGATTGACAAGCCGTTCCTGATGCCGGTGGAGGACGTGTTCACGATCACGGGACGTGGGACGGTGGTGACGGGCCGGGTGGAGCGTGGGATGATCAAGACGGGCGAGGAAGTACAGATCGTCGGTCTGGGGTCGGAGAAGAAGACGGTGGTGACGGGCGTGGAGATGTTCCGGAAGATCCTGGACGAGGGACAGGCGGGAGACAACGTGGGTCTGCTGCTGCGGGGAGTGGGGAAGGAAGAGGTGGAGCGCGGGATGGTGGTGTCCAAGCCCGGGGCGATCACGCCGCACACGAAGTTCAAGGGTGAGGTCTACATTTTGACGAAGGACGAGGGAGGCCGACACACGCCGTTCTTCGATGGATACCGGCCGCAGTTCTACTTTCGGACGACGGACGTGACGGGCACGGCGCACCTTCCCGAGGGAGTGGAGATGGTGATGCCTGAACATGGACGTGGAGCTGATCGCGCCGATCGCGATGGACACGGAGCTTCGCTTCGCCATCCGCGAGGGTGGACGGACCGTGGGAGCCGGCGTCGTCACCGAGATCACCGAGTAAAGAGGAACGTCACCAGTCCTTCGCCCGCATGAGTCAGCTAGCGGCGTAACGAGGAAGAAGAAGACATGGCGGAAAAGATTCGGATTCGGCTGCGCGCCTTCGATTCAGCGGTCATCGACCAGACGGCGGCGGACATCGTGCGCACGGCGCAGAAGACAGGCGCATCCGTGAAGGGGCCGATCCCGCTTCCGACGCGTCGCCAGCTGTTCACCGTGCTCCGGAGTCCCCACAAGGACAAGAAGTCGCGTGAGCAATTCGAGCTGAAGACGCACAAGCGGCTCATCGACATCTACGACACTCGCCCCCAGACGGTCGATGCGCTGACGAAGCTCGACCTGGCGGCCGGCGTGGATGTCGAGATCAAGGTGCAGTGAGGAATGCCTGCGATGAATGCCGCATCTAGTCGTCGCGCTTCTGGATCTGCAGCATTCCTGTTTGGCATTCCGGCGAAGCCGATAACGGACTGGAAGAGAAGATGCCTGGATTGATCGGTAAGAAGCTGGGGATGACCCAAGTTTTTACGGAGGATGGGAAGGCCGTCGGCTGTACGGTTCTCGAAGTCGGCCCGTGCCCCGTGGTGCAGGTGAAGACGGCCGAGACTGATGGTTACGAGGCTGTCCAGCTCGGCTTCGGAGCGCAACGCGAGCGCCGGGTCACGAAGCCCGAAGCGGGCCACGCGGCCAGGGCGGGTCTGGATCACGCTCCCGACGTGCTGGCGGAGTTCGAGACCGAGGAAGGCCAGGAGTACGAGGCGGGACAGAGCCTCACGGTCGACCTGTTCGAGGTCGGACAACGGGTGAAGATCACGGGCGTCACCAAGGGTCGCGGATTCCAGGGCACGGTAAAGCGACACAACTTCGGCGGCTCCGGGGCATCGCATGGCGGCAGCTCAACGCTGCGCAAGCCCGGTTCGATAGGGCCCGGAACGGACCCGTCGCGAGTGATCAAGGGGAGGAAGATGGCCGGCCAGATGGGCGGCAAGCAGCGTACGGCGCTCAACCGGCGGATCGAGCGGATCGATGCCGAGAAGAACCTGATGCTGATTCGGGGCTCGGTGCCGGGTTCGCGCCACAACGTGGTCCTGATTCGCTCCGTCTGAGCGAGGGGCGCTTCGCGACCCGACGAACGGCGGTCGGAAGAGAGTGAGAATGAAGGCGAAAGCATATACCACCAGCGGCAAGGCGAGGGCAGCTGACTTCGAGCTTCCTGCGGCCGTGTTCGATGGCACGGTAAACGAGACGGTCCTGCACCAGGTGGTGACGGCGCACAAGGCCAACATGAGGCAGGGCACGCACTCCACGAAGACCCGGCACACGGTCCGAGGCGGCGGCCGCAAGCCGTGGCGTCAGAAGGGGACAGGAAGAGCTCGCTCCGGGTCGATTCGGTCCGCGATATGGCGCGGCGGATCCATCGTGTTCGGACCTCAGCCGCGCAGCTACCGGACGCGCGTGCCCAAGCAGGTTCGGCGGCTGGCGATCCGGTCCGCGCTGAACGCACGGGCCGCGGAGGGCTCGTTGATGGTAGTCGAGCCGTTCGGGCTCGAGGAGCCGCGGACGAGGACCCTGGTCGAGCTGTTCGAGGCGCTCGAGCTGGCGACAGGCAACGTGCTGATCCTGACGGGTGGACGGAATCGAGAGCTGTATCTCTCCGCGCGGAACATTCCGGGTGTGGAGGTGCGGCCGTGGGGTGAAGCTTCGGCGTACGACGTGCTCTGGTCGGATGTAGTGATCGTGGAGGAGTCCGCGTTCTCCGGCGATGACGGGGACGCCGCCGATGAAGGGGAGGAGTCATGAGCCGGGAGCCACGGGACATCCTGATCCGGCCGGTCATCACCGAGGAGTCGTCCCGGTTGCAGTTCAACCCGGGTCGGATCCGCAAGCGGCACCAGGACAAGGAAGGTGACATCCAGCCCCAGTTCGTGTTCCAGGTGTCGCGCGATGCCACGAAGATCGAGATCAAGCGGGCCGTCGAGAAGATGTTCGAGGTTCACGTGAGCTCCGTGAACACGATGAACATCATGGGCAAGGACCGACGCGTCGGTCGGTCGGTGGGCAAGCGTCCCGACTGGAAGAAGGCCATCGTCACGCTCGCGGAGGGCGAGGTGATCGACGTGTTCGAGGAGGTCTAGCATGGCGCTGAAGAAATTCCGGCCCGTCACGGCAAGCTCTCGGTTTCGCTCCGTGTCCGCGTTCGATGAGGTAACGCGCACAGAGCCCGAGAAGTCGCTGACCGAAGGGCTGACCAAGAAATCCGGACGAAATCATCACGGCCGGATCACGAGCCGGCGCCGTGGCGGCGGCCATAAGCGCCGTTACCGACGCATCGACTTCAGGCGGGACAAGCATGGAGTGCCGGGTGTGGTGGCGGAGATCGAGTACGATCCGAACCGATCGGCCCGCATCGCGCTGATCCATTACGCCGACGGCGAGAAGCGGTACATCCTGCATCCGCGGGGCATCCGCCAGGGTGACACGATCGTTTCCGGGTCGGGGTCGGAGCCGCGACTCGGCAACTGCTTGCCACTGAAGGAGATTCCGCTTGGCACGATGGTGCACGCGGTGGAGCTTAAGCCGGGCAAGGGCGCCCAGATGGCTCGGTCGGCGGGTGCCTCGGTCCAGGTGATCGCGAAGGAAGGTTCGATGGTTACGCTCCGCCTGCCCAGTACGGAGGTGCGCATGGTGCGCGCGGAGTGCATCGCCACCGTCGGACAGGTCGGAAACGTGGACCACGAGCTGATTCGGTCGGGGAAGGCGGGTCGGTCCCGCTGGCTGGGCCGGCGGCCGAAAGTCCGCGGTGTGGCCATGAACCCGGTCGACCACCCGCTTGGCGGCGGTGAGGGCCGCGCCTCAGGCGGGCGCCCCCCGGTTTCGCCGTGGGGGAAGGCCGAGGGCCGCAAGACCCGGAAGCGCAAGAAGGCCAGCAACCAGTATATCGTCCGCGGCCGCAAGCGCGGCAAGGCCACCAAGTAGAGCGGACGCAGGGAGAAGAAAATGGCGCGAAGCGTTAAGAAAGGCCCGTACATCGACCAGCGGCTCCTGTCGCGAATCGAGGCGATGAACAGGTCCGGAGATAAGAGGGTCCTGAAGACGTGGGCCCGGGCCTCCACGATCAGCCCCGAGTTCGTGGGGCATACCGGCTCGCAGACAAGCGGGCCCGGCTGTAAGGCTCGGGTACCGGGAAGCAGGGGATAACGAGATGGAAGCGCGAGCGGTCTCGAAGAATATCCGGATGTCGGCGAGGAAGATGCGCCTGGTCATCGACCAGATCCGGGACACCGACGTCAACGACGCCTATTCGATACTTCAGTTCTCGAAGAAAGCGGCGGCGGAGCCCATCGACAAGGCGCTCCGCTCGGCGGTTGCCAACGCCGTCCACAAAGCGGATGAGCAGGGCGAAGGGCTGGATGTGGACGACCTGTATGTCAAGGAAGCTTACGTGAACGAGGGGCCCACGCTCCGCCGTTACAGGGCCGCCGGGATGGGCAGGGTCTCGCCCAGGCGCAAGCGCATGAGTCACATCACCGTCGTGGTCGACACAAAGGAGTAGTCGTGGGGCAGAAGACACATCCATACGGCTTCAGGCTCGGGCTCGTTAAGCCATGGAAGTCCCGCTGGTACGCGAGAACCAGGGATTTCCCGCTGCTGCTGGCGGAAGATGAGAAGCTGCGGAAGTACCTGCACGCGCGGCTGGACCACGCCGCCGTGTCGGAGGTGGAGATCGAGCGCAAGCCGACCAAGATCGTGGTGACGATCCACACCGGGCGACCCGGTGTCGTGATCGGGAAGCGTGGCGCCGAGGTGGACAAGCTCCGCGACGAGCTTGCCCTTCTTACGGACTCCGAGGTGTCGATCAACGTCGAGGAGATCAAGCGGCCGGAGCTGGACGCACAGCTCGTGGCCAACAGCATCGCCCACCAGCTCCAGCAGCGAATCGGCTTCCGGCGCGCCATGAAGCGCGCGCTGCAGGCAGCGGTCCGGGCGGGCGCCGAAGGAGTGAAAGTGCAGTGCGGAGGGCGGCTCGGCGGAGCGGAGATCGCGCGGACCGAGGGTTATCACGAAGGGCGCGTGCCGCTCCACACGATGCGCGCGGACATCGACTACGCGGAGCGGATGGCCAAGACGACGTACGGGACCATCGGTGTGAAGGTCTGGATCTACCGTGGCGAGGTCATGGACGACCGCCGGGGTCAGACCTACACGGCCGGCGGCGGCAAGTAGGACGAAGGCAGAGCCACACGGCTGAGGATATACGATGCTTCAACCAAAACGCGTCAAGTACCGGAAGCGGCAGAAGGGCAAGATCCGGGGCAACGCCATGCGCGGCAACACGGTGGCGTTCGGAGACTATGGGCTCCAGACGCTCGAAGCCGCGTGGATCACGAACCGCCAGATCGAGGCGGCCCGTGTTGCCATGACCCGGCACATCAAGCGTGGCGGCAAGGTCTGGATCCGGATTTTCCCGGACAAGCCGATCACGTCCAAGCCGGCCGAGACCCGGATGGGCAAGGGTAAGGGTAATCCGGAAGGCTGGGTGGCTCCGGTCAAGCCCGGTCGCGTCATGTTCGAGCTGGAAGGCGTGCCCGTGGATGTGGCCCGGAGAGCCATGGAGCTGGCTTCCGCGAAGCTCCCGGTGAAGACCCGGTTCCTGGTCCGCGAGGAGTAGAGGAATGGAAGCGAAGGATATTCGAGAGCTGACCATAGACGAAATCGACCTCGAGATCGAACGGGCGCGAGAGGAGCTCTTCAAGCTCCGATTCCGTAGCGCCTACGAGGAGCTCGAGAACCCCTCTCTCTTGAGGGAGTTGCGACGCGATATCGCGAGGATGAAGACGATCCGGCACGAGCGGGAGCTCGCGCCGACGGGAGATAGCGATGCTTGAGGATTCGACCCGGACGGCCCGTAGCCGCAAGGTCAGGAAGGGCAGGGTAGTGAGCGATGCCATGGACAAGACCGTCGTGGTCTCCGTGGAACGGCAGTTCGCCCACCCCCTGTACGGTAAGCGGGTGGCGCGACGCAAGAAGTACCACGCGCACGACGAGCGAAACGAGTTCCGCTCGGGCGACCTCGTCATCATCGAAGAGACCCGACCGCTGTCGAAACGGAAGAGGTGGCGGGTAGTGAAGCTCGTCGAGCGGTCGGAGCAGGAGGGCTGAGGAGATGATCCAGCAGGAGACCGATCTCCGTATCGCCGACAACTCGGGAGCTCGCCGCGCGCGCTGCATCCGGGTGTTGGGCGGCTCCTCGCGACGGTATGCCGGCCTCGGCGACATCGTGGTGGTCACGATCAAGGATGCCATCCCCGGCGGCACCGTGAAGAAGGGCGAAGTGGCCCGCGCCGTCATCGTACGGACGGCCAAGGAGAGCCGCCGCAAGGACGGTTCGTACATCCGGTTCGACGAGAACGCGGCGGTCATCATCAACGAAGCTGGTGAGCCGCGAGCGACCCGCATCTTCGGTCCCGTAGCCAGGGAGCTGCGCGAGAAGCGGTTCATGAAGATCCTGTCGCTCGCACCCGAAGTGATCTGAGGAGTCCCGGAAATGAGTCGGAACAGGAAGACGAAGCTGAACGTGCGCCGGGGCGACCAGGTCCAGGTGATCGCGGGAAACTACAAGGGGGCCCGCGGCCAGGTGCTCCGCGCCATTCCTTCCAAGGCCCAGGTGGTCGTCGAGGGAGTGAACCTGCGGAAGCGCCACCAGGCTCCCACGCAGGCGAATCCGGAGGGCGGAATCCTCACGTTCGAGGCGCCGATCCACGTATCCAACGTCATGCTGATCGACCCGTCGAACGACGAGCCGACCCGGTATCGCAACAGGATCGACGCGGACGGCACCAAGGAGCGGATTTCCGTCAAGAGCGGCAACCCGATCCCGAAGCCG
>JBDHFS010000308.1:0-3350 GCA_039590285.1 Gemmatimonadota bacterium | reverse complement strand
TCGATCACAACGCGCCGGACGAATGCGCCGACTGCCATCAGATGCCGCCGATGCAGTAGGGACCTCAAGGGAAGGAGTCTTCCACTTGGTGGTGCGAGGGCTGGTGTTTGCCGTTCTTCTGTTGCCGCTCTTCGGGCCGGCCGTGTACGGCCAGGAGATCCCCGGCGAGCAACAGGTTCTTCCCGGGGAGCCCCCGTTCGACTGCGCGAAGTGCCACTCCCGACCCGAATTCTTGGCGGGAAAGACCGACACGCCGGAGGGTGACGCCGCCCTCCTCGTACCCGACTCGATCATCCTCGCCTCGAGGCACGACACCCTGGCGTGCGCCAGCTGCCACCCCGACCAGGCCAGCATCTACCCGCACGAGGTGTCCGAGGGCGCGGAGCGAGCCATCGCCTGCGAGAGCTGCCACGAGACGCAGGGTGCCGACTGGCACGCCTCCAGCCACGCGGTGAACGTGACCGATGAGGGGGACGCCCCGACATGCATCCGGTGTCACGGTGAGCACGCCGTCTTCAGCGCCGAGGACCGGCGCTCTCCGACCCACGCGTTCAACATCGCCGAGCTTTGCGGAGGGTGTCATGCGGACCCGGCGATCGTCGGCACCTACTTCGCGCAGCCAGAGCGGGTGGAGGCCAAGGCCCCGGTCGTCCAGTACTTCGAAACGGTCCACGGCGCCGCGCTCACGCGCGGAGGGCTCGTCATCTCGGCGACCTGCAACGACTGCCACGGTTCGCACCGCGTTCTGGCGGCGGACTCGGTTGCTTCAAGGACACATCCCGACAACATCGTCGAGACCTGCGGGCGCTGTCACGTCGGGATCATCGAGACCTATTGGGAGTCGGCGCACGGCGCGGCCCGAGCCGAGGGCAGACGCTCGCCGACCGAGCGGCCTGCACCTGTCTGCTCCGATTGCCACTCGTCGCACAGCATCGTGCGGGCGGACGCGCAGGACTGGTTCGTGGGTGTGGTCGAGGAGTGCGGCGACTGCCACTCGGAGCTGTACGAGACCTACTCGGACACCTATCACGGCAAGGTCACGAAGCTCGGATACGGACTCACGGCGAAGTGCAGCGATTGCCACACCCCGCACGCGATGTACCCGCCGGAAGATCCCCGGTCATCAGTCAGCCCGCAGAACCTCGTGGAGACGTGCAAGCGTTGCCACGAGGGGGCGAACGAGAATTTCACCCAGTACTACTCGCATGGTGACCCGACCCAGCGGGAGAAGTACCCGAGGTTGTACGGAGCCCGGCTGCTCATGACGCTGCTGCTGATGGGCGTCTTCGGCTTCTTCGGGCTTCACACGGTGCTCTGGGGCGCTCGCATCGTGATCGAGCGACTCCGCGCCGAGCCCGGCGATGGCGAGGCGGGCGGTACGGCCGGTTCGGGCGGCGTGGCCGAGGCGAGGGAAGACACGGGCCGATAAGGAGGCGAACTCCAGATGAGGGAACCGCTCAGCGTATCGGAACGAGGCGAAGGTCCGCTCTATTGGCGGTTCTCCACGCTGGAGCGAGTCCTCCATGTTCTGGTCGTCATCTCGTTCCTGGGGCTGGTGCTCACCGGCATCCCGCTCCACTTCTCCTACGCCCCCTGGGCGAGGGGGCTCGTCCGCTTCCTGGGCGGCTTCCAGGTCGCGGCGTTCTTCCATCGCGTCTTCGCGATCGTCATCTTCGGCTACTTCATCACGCATATCGTCTACGTGGCCGTCCTGCTCATCCGCCAGCCGTCGCTCGCCGAGGCGAAGGCCATCCTCTTCGGCCCCAACTCCATGGTGCCGCGACGCAAGGACCTCGAGGACGTCGTCCAGCAGTTCAAGTGGTTCCTCGGCCTCGGAGAGCGGCCGCGCTTCGACCGCTTCAGCTACATGGAGAAGTTCGACTACTGGGCCGTCTTCTGGGGGGTCGCGATCATAGGAGGCTCTGGGCTCCTTCTCTGGGCGCCGGAGTTCTTCGCGCGCTTCCTGCCGGGTTGGGTGTTCAACATCGCCACGATCGTCCACGGGGATGAGGCCCTGCTCGCGCTCGGATTCATCTTCACCATTCACTTCTTCAACGTGCACCTGCGCCCGGAGAAGTTCCCGATCGATGCGGTGATCTTCACGGGCAGGGCAACGGCGGCGTACATGAAGGAGGAGCATCCCCTCGAGTACGAGCGGCTCGAGAGAGAGGGGAAGCTGAAGGATCTGGAGGCCCCACCGGTCTCCCGCTCGCTCTACCTGTGGTCGATCGTCTTCGGCTTCGCGGCCCTGGGACTGGGCCTTTCGGTCATCACGCTTCTGATCTGGACACTGATCGTTGAACACTAAGCTCGCTCCTCGTGTGGCGATCCTGGCGGCGCTGGCCGCCCTCGTTGCCCCGACTACCCTTCGCGGCCAGGGACAGACCGCCGGAGTCCAGCCACAGGAGGACCTGGGGGAACTGCAGGGTCCCGTCACCTGCGAGAAGTGCCATAACGACTTTTCCTTCCTCTCGGGGAAGACGGAGTCGGCTGCGGGCGACTCGGCGCTCCTCGTCACGGACGCGATGCTGGAGGAGTCCGTCCACGGGCAGGCGGTCTACTGCGTGGAGTGCCACCCCGACTACGAGGGCTACCCGCATCCGGAGGGGCTGCAACCCGCCGACTGCAGCGAGTGCCACGACGACGTGGAGGAGGAGTACGGGCAGAGCCTGCACGGGTACGCGCTGGCGCGAGGTGACGAGAAGGCGCCTACCTGCGAGTACTGCCACGGACGCCCCCACGAGATCCTCGAGAGCCTGGATCCGGCGGCGCCGACTTTCCACGCCAAGGTGCCGGAGCTCTGCTCCTCCTGTCACGGAGAAGCCGGGCTCATCACCGACCGGCTCGTCCGGCTTCCCCAGACCTTCACGGCGTACGCGGAGTCCGTTCACGGCGCGACCTGCGCCGAGGGCGGCGCCTGCTGCACGGACTGCCACGGCGTGCACGAGCTGCGGGGGCCGATGGACCCGGAGTCGAAGATCAGCCATCTCAACGTCGCGTCGACATGCGGGGCCTGCCACGAGGAGATATCGGAGGAGTTCGAGAACTCGATCCACGGACGGGCTGTCGCGGCCGGCCTGGGCGACAGCCCGACCTGTAACGACTGTCACGGCGAGCACCACATTCTCTCGCCTCACGACCCGGACGCGGCCACCTACTCGGCGCACGTTGCCACGGAGACGTGTGGCACCTGCCACGACGACCCCGAGATCATCGTGAAATACAGCCTGGAGGGAGGCGTCGTGGGCTCCTACACGGACAGCTATCACGGCTGGACGACTCGCCGGGGCTACGAGCGCGCCGCCACCTGCGTGAGCTGCCACTCAGCCCACGCGGTGCTCCCGAAGACC
>JBDHFS010000307.1:0-3367 GCA_039590285.1 Gemmatimonadota bacterium | reverse complement strand
ACAGGGGTCGTTCGGGTGACGGCAGAGGCCGAAGGGATGGAGCCGGCTTCGATCGACCTCACGGTGGTGCCGGGTGAAGCGTCGCCAAGGCTGCCCTGAATGCCTCATCCGGGAGACGAGTCCATGAGACACCTCGGTTTGATCGCCCTTCTGTTCGCCACCGCCTGCGGCCCGGACGCGCCGCAGCCCCCCCCGGAAACCGGCTCCAACCTGGATGTCCCCGCCTGGTCCAAGGATGTCGTGTGGTACCAGGTCTTCGTCGAGCGCTTCCGCAACGGCGACCCGTCGAACGATCCGACGCCGGCCGACATGGTTGGCTCGTGGCCGCACATGCAGCCCGAGGGCTGGGCTCCGACTTCCTGGACGCAGGACTGGTACAGGCAGGAGCCGTGGGCCGAGGCCACGGGCCAGCCGTTCTACTGGACGGTTCAGCTGCGGCGGTTCGGCGGCGACCTGCAGGGCGTCATCGACCGGCTCGACTACGTGCAGGACCTCGGCGTGACGGCGCTTTACCTCAACCCGATCAACGACGCTCCGTCGCTGCACAAGTATGACGCTCGCAATTACCGGCACATCGACCGGAACTTCGGGCCGGACCCGGAGGGCGACGCGGCCCTGATGGAGACGGAGGACCCGGTCGACCCCGCGACGTGGCAGTGGACGGCCGCCGACAGCCTGTTCCTGGCGCTGGTGGACGAAGTCCATCGGCGGGGCATGCGGATAATCGTCGACTACTCCTGGAACCACACGGGCGTGGAGTTCTGGGCATGGAAGGACGTGCTGGAGAAACAGGAGGCCTCGCCGTACGCCGACTGGTACGAGGTCGACAGCTTCGACGACCCCGCCACCCCAGACACGAGTGAGTTCTCGTACAGCGGATGGGCCGGCGTTCCCGATCTTCCGGAGTGGCGCAAGGTCGGGCGGCCGGAGGGCGTGCGCAGCGGCCCCGTCCCGGGAACGCTGGTCGAGGGCGTGCGCCAGCACGTGTTCAACGTCACCCGGCGCTGGCTCGACCCGAACGGCGACGGTGACCCCACGGACGGGGTGGATGGCTTCCGTCTGGACGTGGCCGAGATCGTGCCGCTCGACTTCTGGCGCGAGTACCGGCGCGTGGTACGCGAGATGAACCCGGAGGTCTACCTGGTGGGCGAGGTGTGGTGGGAGGACTGGCCGGAGAGGATGTTCGACCCCGCCCCGTGGCTGCAGGGCGATGTGTTCGACGCGGTCATGAACTACCGGTGGTACGAGCCGACGCGCCGCTTCTTCGCCGACGCCCCACCGCGGCTCAGGGCGAGCGGACTCGTCCACGCGATGGATTCGATCGCCGCCGGCATCCCGCAGGCGCATCTCAAGGCGATGATGAACCTGACCGCCAGCCACGACTCGCCCCGCTTCGGCACCTCGATCTACAACCCTGGCCGCTACAAGCATCGCGTGAACCCGCGCGAGAAGGCCGATTACCGGATCGACCGCCCGGACCGGAGGGCCCGCGAGATCCAGGAGATGATCCTGGTGAAGCAGTTCACCTACATCGGCGCCCCTCACATCTGGTACGGCGACGAGGTGGGCATGTGGGGCGGAGACGACCCGGATCCGCGGAAGCCGATGGTGTGGGCCGACCTGGAGTACGAGAACGAGCTGACGCACCCCATGGGGGGGAGTCGCCGTTCAGACCGCGTCGCCCCCGACATACGTCTTCGCGGGGTCTACCGGGAGCTCATCGGGCTGCGGAAGGACCACATGCGGCTGTTCGTGGACGGCGACCTCACCTGGCTCGTGGCGGACGACGCGAACAGTCTTCTGGCCTACCGCCGCGCTCTGGGTGATCAGCGGGCGATCATCGCGTTCAACGCTTCCGATGACCTTCAGGAGCTGGAGGTCGAGGCGACGGACGGGACGTGGCGCGCGGCGTTCGTGGCCGGCGGGCCGGCCGCCGAAACCGTGGAGGTCGCCGGCGGTACCCTGGCCGCTGAGCTTCCGCCCCTGTCAGCCCGGGTGTGGATCCTGGCTCGGCAACGGTAGGCGCAGGAAGGCTTCGTCGAGCCCCGATCCCCTCAGTCCGCCGGCCGGATGCGGATGGCCTGGCCACCTCCCGGCGCCAGCTCCATCCTCAGCGTCGTCCCCGTGTCCACGACCTGCTCGACGATCCGGATGGGCGCCGGATTGTGCAGCCAGTGGGCTTCCTCCCCATCGGCGTAGATCTCGGCCACGAAGCTCTCTCCCTCGGGCAGGAAGGACAGCGTGATGTCGAAACTGCGTGCCTCCTCGTCCGTGATCGCGCCCAGATACCAGTCGGATCCGTCCCGTTCCTTGCGGAGGACGATCACGAAGTCACCGATCTTGCCCCCCAGCGTCGCGCTCAGCTCCCAGTCCACCGGGACGTCGCGAATGAACTGGAAGGCGGGCTGTCCCTCGTAGTTCTCGGGAAGGTCCGCGGCCATGTGCAGCGGTGAGTACAGCACCACGTACAGCGCGAGCTGCTTGGCGAGGGTCGTGCGCACCCTCGACTCCTCCGGCGAACGCGGCTTGCCGTCGGTCGACGAGATCAGGATGTCGAACACGCCGGGGGTGTAGTCCATCGGCCCGCCGATCATGCGCGTGAAGTACAGGATCGTGTGGTGCTCGGGGGGATTGCCTCCCTCCCTTCCCCAGGCATTGTATTCCATGCCCCGGGCGCCCTCCCGGGTCATCATGTTGGGGTACGTGCGCCGCTCCCCGGTATCCTTGATGGGCTCGTGCACGTTGAGCATGATCCCATGGCGCGCCGCCGCCTCGATCACCCGGCGCCAGTGGCGCACCATGTACTGCCCGTGGTGGGCGTGGCCCTCGGCCGTCTTGTCGCCCACGTAGCCCGTCTTCAGCGCCCGGATGCCCAGGCGCTGGTACAGGGCGAACGCATCGTCCAGCTGCCGCTCGTAGTTCCCGACCCCCATCGACGTCTCGTTGTGGCCGATCAGAGATACGCCGCGCTCGGTGGCGTACGCCGCCAGGCCCTCGAGGTCGTAGTCCGGGTAGGCCTCGGTGAACGAGAACAGGTCCGCGTTGGCACCCCAGTCCCCGTCCCAACCCACGTTCCAGCCCTCCACCAGCACTCCGCCGAAGTCGTTGTCGGCCGCGAAATCGATGAAGCGCCGGGTGTTCTCCGTCGTGGCGCCGTGCCGCGGCCCCGAGCCCCAGGTCACCTGATTGATGTGCATCCCCCACCAGATGCCGACGTACTTCATCGGCTCGATCCAGCTCACGTCCTCGAGGACATTCGGCGGGTTCAGGTTGAGGCCGATGACGGATGGGGCCAGGGCGGCCACGCGATCCGCGATCTGGATGGTCCTCCATGGGGTCACGAAGGGCGTTCGCCCGAACACCTTTA
>JBDHFS010000306.1:0-3389 GCA_039590285.1 Gemmatimonadota bacterium | reverse complement strand
TTGCGGGGTGGCAACGGCGACGATGGCCCCGTGACCGTCGTGGCGGTGAGTGGAACGGTCGTTCAGAAGGCTCTCGCCATCGGGAATATCGAGCCCGATGTGGAGATCAGCGTCAAGTCTCAGATCGCCGGAGTGGTGCGCGAGCTGTTCGTCGAGAATGGCGACTTCCTGAAGGCGGGCGCTCCTCTGCTGGAGGTCAAGCCCAATCCGACTCCGATCGAGCTGGCCGAAGCCAGTCGGCAGGTCGAGCTGGAAGAGATAGAGCTCACGAACATGGAGCGCGATCTGAGTCGGAAGAGGGAGCTTCGCGAGAGGGACTTCATCACGCAGGAGGAGCTCGAACTCTCGGAGAGGGAATTCCAGCGGGCGCGAATCCAGGTACAGATGGCGCGCGAACGGATCGCCCTGCTCGAGACCGGACGCGTGAAGATCGCGGACCGTGATATCGAGGGCGTGATCCGGTCGCCCATCGACGGCTTCGTGCTCGAGACACGGGTCGAAAGTGGGGATCCGGTCGTTCCCCTGAGCGCTTTCCAGGAAGGGACCGTTCTCATCACGATGGCCGAGATGAGCAACCTTATCTTCCGGGGCACCGTCGACGAGATCGATGTCGGCAAGCTGAGGGAGGGGATGCCCGCGGATATCAAGGTGGGAGCCCTTCCCGAGGCCGAGGTGAAGGGCGAGGTGTACTCCATATCCCTGAAGGCTCGCAGCGAGGACAACGCCACGGTCTTCCCGATCGAAGTCCGCCTGACGGAGCTGGATGATGCGGTCCTGAGGGCCGGCTACTCCGCGAACGTCGACGTGATCATCGATCGTCGGGATGACGTGCTGGTGATTCCCGAGCGCCTGGTTCGGTTCGAGGAGGATGCGACCCGAGTCACGGTCCTTCTCGCGGATGGGGCGACGGAGGAGAGGGAGATCGAGACAGGTCTCTCGGATGCCCTGACGATCGAGGTCGTGTCCGGTCTCGAAGAAGGAGAGAGTGTCGTGGAGCCTCCCCCGAGAGAGATCGAGTGACTCGCCATGGTGAAGACCGGGCAGGCTCTCCTGGGGGTTGAGGCATGACACGCTTCACCGCCGCCGTGAGCCAATTCGTGGCCGATATTCGGACCCAGAAGCTGCGCACTACCCTCACGCTGCTTGGCATTACGTGGGGGACTGTGGCCGTGGTCGTGCTGCTCGCGTTCGGTGTCGGTCTCGAGAGGCAGACCCTGAAGAGGTTCCACGGACTGGGAGACCGTGTGGTCATGCTGTTCGGGGGGACGACGACGCGCATGTTCGAAGGCTTTCCCGATGGGCGGTCGATCCGGCTGCGCGAGGAGGACGCCTGGATTCTCCGGGACCAGGTACCCGAGATCGAGCGCATCAGCCCCGAGTACAGTCGGTGGGGCGCGCCCGTAAGATACGGCCGCCAGATCCTGAGGCCGAACGTGGCCGGTGTGTGGCCCGAGTACACTCTGATGCGAAACGTCATACCGGATGTGGGCGGCCGCTTCATCAACCGGGAGGATATCGAGAACCGACGGCGAGTGGCCGTACTGGGCAACCGGGCGAGGGATTTCCTGTTCGAGGACGAGGGTGAGGGAATCGACGTGATCGGCCGGACGATCATGGTCGGCGAGACTCCGTTCACCATCGTCGGTGTGATGAAGCCCAAGCAACAGAGCTCCTCGTACAGCTCGCGCGACAGGGATCGGGTGTTCATCCCCGGGTCCACCCATCACGCCATGTTCGGGGACCAGTTTCTCAACAACATCGTTTACCAGACGGAGAGCGCGGATGCCTCACGCCGCGCTGAGGGACGCGTGTACGAATTGCTCGGGCGAAAGTACCGGTTCGACGCGGCCGACGAAGACGCGCTCGGTGTCTGGGATACGACGGAATTCGAGAAGATGTTCGAGTACCTGTTCCTCGGCTTCCACATGTTCTTCGCCATCGTCGGATCGTTCACGCTCACGGTGGGCGGGATCGGTGTGGCGAACATCATGTACGTGGTCGTGAGGGAACGGACGCGAGAGATAGGCATCAAGCGGTCTGTGGGCGCGAAGCGACACGACATTCTCCGTCAGTTCTTCCTGGAGGCGACGACGATCGTGATGATCGGGGGTCTCCTCGGACTCGTCCTGTCGCTGGGCGTCGTCAAGCTCGTGTCGTTCGGAGATATGGAGGAGTTCATCGGAACTCCTCAGATCTCGCCGGTCGTGGGCCTTGTGACGATGGTGCTTCTGGGACTCGTTGGCCTCGCCGCCGGCTATTTTCCGGCGCGCAAGGCGGCGCGTCTGGATCCAGTGGACTGTTTGCGGCACTGAGTGGCGAACGATGTGGCGAATACTGCTGACCGAGTTCGTGGGCGATCTCAAGGCTCACAAGACGAGAGCTCTGCTCACGATGTTCGCCATTACGTGGGGGACTATCGCCGTCGTACTCCTTCTGGCCTTCGGCGAAGGTCTGCGGAGAACTATTAATAGCGGCTTGCTCAACGCCGGCGAGCGGATCTTCATGGTGTACGGCGGGCAGACCACGAAACCGTTCGAGGGTCTCCCGCGAGGGCGTGGCATACGGCTCACCGAGGAGGACATGAACCTCGTCGTACGGTTCGTGGATCAGATCGATGTGGCCAGCCCGTCTTACGGCCGGTGGGGAGTGACGCTCGAGTACGCTGACCAGAAGACGACGACCTACATGGAAGGAGTCCACCCTCCGTTCTCGGACCTGCGACGCATGTTTCCCAAGCGGGGGAGCCGTTTCATCAACGATGCGGACGTCGAGGAACGGCGGCGTGTCGTGTTTCTCGGAGATTCCATCGCGCACAGGTTGTTCGGCCGTGAGGATCCGGTCGGGAAGGAGTTGGAGCTTGATGGGGTCCCTTTCACGGTAGTCGGTGTCATGCAGTCCAAGTTTCAGGACAGCATGAACAACGGTCCGGATGAGGACCGGGCTATCATCCCGGCCTCGACCTACCGCGCAATCTACGGCGATCGATTCGTCAACCACCTGCTCCTGCGTCCCCGAAGCGTGGAACGTGCGGAGCTGACGAAGCGCGAGATCAACGAGGTGCTGGGCGCCAGGCATAAGTTCGATCCGACGGACGAGCGTGCCTTGCCGATGTGGGATTTTATTGAGAGCGAGCAACAAACGAGGGCCATCGGATTCGGGATTCAGATCTTCCTCGGCCTGGTCGGGTTCTTCACCCTGATCGTGGCGGGTGTCGGGGTCGCCAACATCATGTACGTAGTGGTCAAGGAACGCACACGTGAGATCGGCGTGAAGCTGGCCGTTGGCGCACGGAGGTCCCACATCATGGGGCAGTTCATATTCGAGGCCGTGCTGATATCGCTGCTCGGAGGACTCGCGGGAATGTCGTTCTCCGTACTCGTCGTCTTACT
>JBDHFS010000305.1:0-5086 GCA_039590285.1 Gemmatimonadota bacterium | reverse complement strand
GACTTCCTCCTGGGCCTGCATGCGCATCCAGTTGGCGAAACCCGTGAGATTCCGGTCCGAGCAGTCGGCCGACATCGCGAGGTACATGTAGGCCGAGTACATCTCGTACTTGATCTGCTCGTTGATGGCGTCCCGAAGCTTGTCGCTGATCATCGTCGTTCCATTGATCTCTGAGGTCCAGCGCGGCAGCCATTCTCGCCACGCTCTTCATCGATAACCTGCCCGAATGCGGTCCCGGCGGCAACCGGGAGCGAGGCCCCGCGCATGCGCTGCGGCCCGGTCAGGTTCCGATCCAGACCGTCTTCACGTTCTGGAATTCACGCATGCCGTAGAGGCCCAGTTCACGCCCATATCCCGAGCGCTTGACGCCACCGAACGGCAGCCGCGGATCGGAAGCCACCATGCCGTTGATGAAGACCGAGCCCGCTTCCAGCCCCTCGATGAAGAGACGGGCGTGCTCCGCGCTTCCCGTCCAGGCAGCGGCCCCGAGCCCGTATTCGGTGTCGTTGGCCAGACGGAGCGCATCCTCGGGCGACCGGGCGCGGAACAGGGCAGCTACCGGGCCGAACAGTTCTTCTGCTGCCGCCGGAGACCCGGGGGGAACGTCGGCGAGGACGGTCGGAGGGTAGAAAAAACCCGGCCCGTCAGGGATTCGGCCACCCGTCAACAGGCGCGCCCCGGCCTCTACCGTCGCTTCCACCTGGGCGTGCAGCTCCATTCTGATACCTTCGGTGGCCAGGGGTCCCACCTCGACATCCGGATCCATCGGATCCCCGACCGTGAGATCCCGCATCATCTCCGTGAATCGCGTCTCGAACTCACCGGCGACCGCATCCTCCAGGATGAACCTCTTCGCTGCGATACAGGACTGACCGTTGTTGATGATCCGGGCCGGAACGGCCGTGCGTACAGCGGCATCCAGATCCGCATCGGCGAGGACCACGAACGGATCGCTGCCGCCGAGCTCCAGCACGGTCTTCTTCAAATGCTCCCCCGCCACGCGTGCCACAGCCCGGCCAGCCGGCTCGCTTCCGGTCAGAGTCACCGCCCTGATACGCGGATCCGCCACCAGAGCCTCGGCCTCGGCCGCCGGGATCAGGAGCGTCTGGAAAGCGCCCGCCGGGAAGTTGGCCTGTTCGAGCACCGACTGAATGGCCAGCGCGCAGCCTGGAACGTTGGACGCATGTTTCAGCAGGCCTACGTTTCCCGCTCCGAGCGCCGGCGCCGCGAAACGGAAGACCTGCCACAGCGGGAAGTTCCACGGCATGATGGCCAGGACGGCGCCGAGCGGCTCGAAGCGGATCCTGCTGTCGGCCGCTCCCGTGGCGACGACCTCGTCGGCCAGGAACGCCGCCGCGTGCTCGGCGTAGTAGCGGCACACCCACGCGCACTTGTCGACCTCCGCGAGGGAAGCTGCCAGCGGCTTACCCATCTCGGATGTCATGAGACGTCCCAGCTCCTCGCGCCGCGCCTCGAGCCGCTCCGCCGCGGCCAGAAGCCACCCGGCGCGCGTGCCCACGGATTCCCGGGCGAAACGTGGCTGAGCTTCACGAGCAAGCTCGAGCCGTGTCTCGAGATCTCCCGCGGACAGCGTGGCGTATTCCTGAATCACTTGCCCCGTTGCGGGGTTCAGGCTCTTCATAGACATGGCGGGGTTCGACCGTAGGTTGCGTGAAACCGATCGGAAACCGATCGCCGGGGGGCGGCGTACGGACTCCCGGAAGATAACCACACGTTGTCCGGAGAGCCCGTGACGACCAGACCCGGAAGGATCCACCCCCGGTCGCTTCTGATGCTCCTGGCGCTCGCCACGCTGTTGCCGGCCGCGCCCGACGCTCACGGGCAGGATCCCTTCACCCCGTCGGTCGCCGACACGATTCCTTCCGACACCTACGCCGATGAGGGCGCGCGTCAGATGATCACACGGGCCCGGCAAGCCCGAGGTACAGAGGCCGCGGGTCTGGCGAGCTACGAAGCTACGATCAAGGAGAGGGTCTACGTCGGCCTTTCGGCGGCCCGGTTCCGGCGCGAGCGGGGGCTCTTCTTGAGCGAGCAGGTGGCTCGCGTTCGATGGGACTCGGCCGGAAAGGAAACGTATCGCTGGCTCGGCAGCCGGCAGGAAGTCCCCATCGTGGGCGACCTCGCCGACGACGAGGAGAGAAAGTTCGAGCGGGGCGACTACGAGGAAGATCCGGACGACCTGATTCCACTCGATCCTGCGGGTGATCGCCTGATGTTGGGTGGGGAGGCTTTCCTGCACCCGCTGGCCGACAACGCACCCTTTCACTATCGCTACGCTTCGGGCGACACGATCCGCATCGTGCTCCCGTCGAGCGGGCGGGAGATCACCCTGGTTCAGGTGCGGCTGGAGCCGCGCCGGACCGAATTCGGCCTGCTGGCCGGCGCGATATGGTTCGATGTCGAGAGCGGGGCCCTTGTCCGCGGCGCCTTCCGTCCGGCTCGGGACTTCGACCTCGAGCTCGACGAGCCCGATGATGCGGAGGAGGTGCCCGGATTCATCAAGCCGATCACCGCGAGCGTCGACCACATGATCGTGGACTACGCGCTGCAGGACCTCAGGTGGTGGCTCCCGTGGCGCATCAGATTCGAGGGCGAGGGGAGGGCCGGCCGGCTTCTGCGAGTGCCGGTGGTGATCGAGATCTCGGTGACAGACTACACACTCAACGAAGCCGATACCCTGGACATTGCCGAGGACGCCCTGCCGGCGGGCTGGGAGCGGCGGACGGCGTGGCGTGAACTCGACGATGGGCGAGAGGTGCAGGAAGTGATCATCCTGCCTCCGCGGGATTCGCTCAGGAACTCGCCCGTCCTGTCGGACGAGTTCTTCTCCGGCGAACCCATCACGTTCAGCGTGCGCGAGCTGGATCGCATGCGGGAAGAGCTGGACCGGGCGGTGCTGCGAGAGGCCGTCGGCTTGCCCTCGCTCTCCGGCCTGGCCGCTTTCCGCTACAATCGGGTGGAGGCGCTGAGCGCTGGCTACAAGCACCAGGGCCCGATCAAAGGCTCGATCTCGGGCTGGGGAGAGATCCGGCTGGGGATCGGCGACCTCGTGCCGAACGTGGAGGCCGGATTTCGCGAGGACCTCGTCGGTGGCTCCGTGGAGGCTAAGGCTTACTATCGGCTGCAGTCCGCGAACGACTGGGGCAATCCCCTCAATCTCGAGAGCTCCATCAACGCCATCCTGCTCGGATACGACTTCGGGCAATTCTACCGGGCTGGAGGCGTCTCGATCGACCTGAAGAAGGAATCGGGCCGTGCCCGCTACGAGCTTCGCGGCTTCGCCGAGTCGCACGGTGCGGAGGAGAAGAACACGGACATCTCGCTCGCCAACCTCCTCGGCCGTTCCGACCCGCCGCCCAACATGGTGGCGGACGAGATCGAGATCGCGGGGATCTCCGGCCGGTTGCGCGCTCAATCGGGCGTGGACCCTACCGGCCCGATCTCGACCGGGACCGTGTGGGGTGAGGTAGGCGTCGGAAGCGTGGAGTACGGTCGCATCGCGATGGGCCTCACGGCCAGCCACCCCCTGTTTTGGCGTCTCGCCGGCACGTTCGAGCTGTCGGCGGGAACGACCTTCGGAGACGTCCCCACGCAGCGCCTGTACTACATGGCGAGTCCGCGAGCCCTGCGTGCGTTCGAGGCCGACCAGATGCTGGGTGAGGCGTTCTGGCTGGCCCGGTCCGAGCTCGCGCTCGGATACCCGGTCGTCCGATTCGTGGCCTTCACCGACTTTGCCTGGGCTGGAGATCGTGACAGGGTGGGAATGACGGACCACGCCGTGACGGTAGGCGGTGGTGTCTCGGCCCTGGACGGGTTGCTCAGAGTGGACCTCGCTCGGGGAGTGCACGGGCCCGGCCCGCTGCGCTGGCAGCTTCACCTGTATCTCGACGCGCTCCTGTGACCGGTCGCTGACGGGCACCGAGACGTGCGGGGAGCACCGCACTTTCCAGCAAACCGCCCTGCGGCGATCTTATCGACGGGCGGTGTCCGCCCCGGAGGGAAACGTCGCGTTGATCACCATCCTGCCAGTGACGGTAAAGATCTGCTGCATACGCTCGGAGGAAGAGGCCCTTACGGCCCTTTCGTACGGTGCCGCAGCCCTCGGCTTCGTGTCGGGGATGCCGGTGGCGCCCGACGAGATCCCGGAAGAGACGATCCGTAAGATCGTGGATGCGGTCCCTCCCACCGCGGGTACGTTCCTCCTCACCGCCGTGACGGATGTCGATGAGCTGGTCGCGAAGGTCCGTCGGCTCGGCGTGAACACACTCCAGCTGTGGGACCCCCTCGAGCCGATGGGCTACGCTCGCCTCCGCCTGGAGCTGCCGGACGTGTCTCTGGTTCAGGCCGTGCATGTGCTGGACGAGTCGGCCATCCAGACGGCCCGGGATGCGGCTCGCCAGGCCGATGCCATCGTCCTGGACTCGGCCAATCCCGAGGTACCCTACCGCTGGGAGCCTCAGAGCGGGAAGACCCACGACTGGGAGATCAGCCGGCAGATCGTCGAAACACTGGACTGCCCCGTTCTCCTCGCCGGAGGCCTCAACTCCACCAACGTGGAGGACGCCGTGCGAAGAGTGCAGCCGTACGGTGTGGACGTGTGCACCGGAGTGCGTACCGACGACCGTCTGGACAACCGGAAGCTGGTCTCCTTCTTCGAGGCGCTGCGCAGGACTCCCCTCTGAGCCGGACCGCCGCTCAGTCTCCCAACAGCCGCGGCAGGATCTCGCCCGAGCGACCGAAGAGGCTGACGTCGGCCGATCGTGTCAGAGGCGTGGGCTCAAGGTTCACCTCGACGACGGACGCTCCTTGCGCCCCGGCCCACCGCGCGAAGGAAGCTGCCGGCTCCACGACGCCTGATGTCCCGGCCACGAGCATGACCTCGCACGCGCGCACGGCCTCGTCGGCCCGGGCCACTTCCGATTCCGGAAGCGCTTCCCCGAACCAGACCACGTCGGGGCGAAGCAGATCCCCGCAGGCCGCGCACGCCGGAAGCCCGGAGTCAGGGAGCCCGGTCGAGCTCACCCGGTAGCTGCAACGGCGACACCTCGCCGTCGACAGCGTGCCG
>JBDHFS010000304.1:0-3421 GCA_039590285.1 Gemmatimonadota bacterium | reverse complement strand
CGCCGTCGTCCCGGTAGTCGCCGGGCGTCAGTCCCGCCACGGACACGAACAACACGTGCTCGGGGAAACCCACCTGGCCTGCTGTCCGCGGTACTTCGATCCCGGATGCCGGCGGCGCCGAATCCTCGGGGCCGGCACAGGCCAGCGCGACCACCGCTGCCACCGCTGCCGTTCCGCCCCGGAGCAGCGCTTCGCTCAGAGGTCGCGAGGCGCGCACTACGAGAAGATCCCGGTCCGCTCGCGGACGCCGCGCGCCAACATTCCCTCGATCGTGTCCTTCACGACGTCGACCTTCTCCTGGATGGCGGCGTCGTCGTCCGACGCGTCGCCCTCGAAGTGTAGGGGCTCCCCGAAGTACATGCGGTACTTCACGGGCAGCGGGAGCATGCCGAGCGGGCCGAGCAGCGGAAAGGTGACGGTGATCGGAAGCGCCGGGAGGCCGAGCATGCGGCCCAGACCGTCCAGGTTTGCCAGGCCCGGCTGCTGGTCGTCGGAGCCCACGATGGCGACAGGCACGACCGGCGTCGCGGTCTCGAGAGCGAGGCGCACGAAGCCCAGGCCCATGCGCTGAAGCCGGTAGCGCTCGCTGTACGGCTTGTTCATGCCCCGCGTGCCCTCGGGAAAGGCCATCACGCACTCCTCGTTCTCTAGCATGTGGACGCAGTTCTCCGGGGTCCCAACCATCGCACCCATTCGCACCATGGCGACCCCCATCCACGGAAGCCGGGGAATGAAGTACTCCCCCATCCCGCGGCAGATCCGCGGCGGCTCGGCTTCGAGCAGCATGGCCGTGTTGAGCATCGCCCCGTCGAAGGGGAGCTGACCGGCGTGGTTGGCGATGAGCAGGACGCGGCCCTCGGGGACACGGTCGATGTCGAAGGTCTCGACGCGGAAGTAGTAGCGGTAGATGAGAGCGGCGGGCAGCGCCATGCGGCGGGCCGACTCCAGGCTCAGGCCGTACGGATCGAAGCCGTACTCGTTCAAGTGGTTGGGAACCTGGCGCAGCCGATCTTCGATCTCGCGCTCCAACCCGCGGGTGGAGAGCGGTAGGAACGCCCCGACCAGGTCGTGCACCGCCTCCCGGACTCCCGAGTTTCGACGCACCACTACTGGCGCACGCTCTGCAGGGTCTCCTCGAGACTGAAGAGAGGCCGGAAGCTGGTGGCGTCGATGAAGCGATCGCCTGAGAGCGTGATCGGGTATTTCAGGTAGTCGAGGGCGCCGGGCGGGTACGGGACCAGGCCCCAATCGAACAGCCGTGCGAAGAGCGGCCGCACCGCGAACTCGGGCATCGGAATCGCCGTTCCCCCGGTCTCCCGAATGGCCGTGTGAAGCGGCACCTCGCCCGGGCCGGTGACGTTGAACACACCCTGCAACCCGTGTTCGACGGTCAGCGCGATGGCCTCGGCGAGATCCTCCTCGTGGATGAACTGCATCATCGGATCGAATCCCATGACCGTGGGAACACGCCGCTCCCGCAGATACTGGCCGATCATCGAGTGCACGTAGTAGCCGAGCACGTTGACCGGGCGCAGCACGCAGGCGCGAATGTGTGGATACCTCCATAGAAACCCGGTGGCGAGGGTATCGACCTCTACCAGGTCGCGGATCTCCGGATACGAGCGGCTGGCCGACAGCGGTGAGTCCTCGTCCATGTAGTAGGGGTTCTCGGGAAAGGCACCGTAGACGTAGCAGCTCGACAGCACCACCAGGCTCTGGACGCCGTGGTGAACGCAATGGTCCAGCAGCTTCTTGGTGCCGCGCACATTGACGTCGTAGCGGGTCTGCTCGTCGGTGCGGAAGTGCCGGATGAAGCCCATGTGGACGATGTGGGTGGGCAGCTCCGTGCGGATCACGTCTTCGAACTTCTTGCGGGTGAGGTCGACGACGTGAACCTTGATCCCCTCGGGGCTTCCATCCCAGTCGACCCGATCCACGCCGCAAACCTCGTACGCATCCATCAAGCGCCGGGCGAGCAGCCGGCCCTGACCGCCTGAGATTCCGGTGATCAGGACCTTTTCCATTGTGACTCCAAGGGGTTACGAAACCAGCTGATCGGCTCGGGCATCGGCCATCTACACCGGAATCCGCGCTTCCGTGTTATAAAGTAGCGCCCCCCAGAGGGAGACAGTGGTAGAGCCGCCCCCGCGATTCGAAGAAATCGAGATTCCCCTGCCGGAGCCGGTCCACGGCCTCGAGGCCGTGACCGGCGTGCTGGGGATTCCCCGCTGGTGGCCGACCGGTGCCCGCGTGAGCGTGGTCCTTTCGCACGGCGCCGGTCGCGACATGGGCGACCCGGTCATCGAGCACCTCCACAGCGAGCTGACGGAGCGGCGCTACCTGACGCTCCGCTTCAACCACCCCTTCGCCGAGGCCAAGAAGAGGCGGCCCGATTCCATGCGAGTCCTGCGGCGAACGATGCGCGCGGCGGTCGGCATCCTGGCCAGTGACTCGACGGCGGCTCCGGCTCACCTCTTCCTCGGCGGAAAGGGTCTCGGCGGCCAGGTCGCGGCGGAGCTCGCCGGCGCCCGGGTGCGCGTCGACGGCCTCTTCTTCCTGGGGTATCCCCTGCACACCAGCGGGAAGCCCGAAGCCGTGCAGGCGGAGCAGCTCTACCGGCTCATCTCACCGATGCTCTTCATCCAGGGAACGCGGGACCGGAAGGGTGACATCGACGTGCTGCGCGAGACCCTGACCCGGGTGGGGGCCCCGACCACTTTGCAGATCTGCCAGGAGGCGGACCAGCACTTCAAGGTGCTGAAGAAGTCCGATCGCACCGAAGAGGAAGTCCGCGCGGAGATCCTCGACAAGCTCGACGGCTGGATCACCAAGGTCCTCGAGTGAGGCAGCCTTCCCGGGCTGCGAATCCCATCGAACCAGCGAGCGCACAGCCATGACCGAGACCAGTGACCTCTACTTCCACCAGATTCCCGTGGGCCAGATGGCGAACCTGAGTTACCTCGTCGGCAGCAAATCGACACGCGAGGCGCTCCTCGTGGATCCCGCGTGGAGCGTCGACGCCCTGCTCGACCGCGCCGAAGCCGATGGAGTGAAGGTGGTGGGCGCTCTCGTCACCCACTACCACCAGGACCACGTCGGAGGATCGGTCTTCGGAATGGAGATCGAGGGGCTTCCGCGTCTGTTGGCCCGGCAACCGGTACCCATTCACGTCAACGCGCGCGAAGCCGACGGCCTGATCGCCGTGACGGGCGTCTCGGAGTCCGACCTCGTTCGCCGCGAGAGCGGAGACGTGATCGAGCTCGGAGAGCTTCGGGTGCGCCTGCTCCACACGCCGGGGCACACGCCCGGATCACAGTGCTTCCTCGTGGATGAGGCGAACCGCCCGGGTACCCTGGTGTCGGGCGACACGCTCTTTCTCGGCAGCTGCGGCCGGGTGGACCTTCCGGGCGCCAACCCGGAG
>JBDHFS010000303.1:0-3431 GCA_039590285.1 Gemmatimonadota bacterium | reverse complement strand
GTTCTATGCGGCCTTCAGTGTCGAGGAGGGTGACGGCATGTACCTGCCGCCCGAGGAGCGCGTGAAGATCTGGTAGGTCCTACAGAAGCGAATCCCGCGTCGCGGTTCTGCATCCGCGGCGCGGGCTATATTCCCCCGGATGCCCGACTTCTCTCGTACACGGTAATCGGGCCGAGGCGCTCCAGAAGCACATAATCCTCCCATACGGCACGGAACAGGGAGTCCTGTTCCGCCCACTCGATCCAGTCGAACTCCAGCGGGTCGAACAGGCTCTTCCGGGGCCGATCGTCGACTACGACAAGGTCCGGACCGAAGGTCTGCAGGTCCTCGGCGACCGCCCTTCGCGTCCAATCCATTATGCCCTCGAGACGCCGCCGTTCTTCCGGTGACGGGGTCGGGCCTGCCCCGTGCAGCCCATGCCACACGCCAGGCACCGGCCAGATCGTGGGGAAGCGCGATGCCCAGTGCAGGTCCGCCTCGAGCACGAGTGGGAACCCGAGCGACATGTTGGAACCGAACGCGGCGATCGTCCCCCCCGGAGCCTCCCTCTCGATAAGGGCGTACAGATCCGTGTCCCTCGTGGTGGGGTAGCGGCCGCCCGAGAAGATCAGCGTCACGATCGCGACGGAGCAGGTCAGGGCCAGGAGGCGGTGTGGGGGGTGCAGGAGTCCTCGGTCTCCGACCAGGGGTCCTCCAGTCACGATCGGCATCAACGCGACGAACACTAGGGCAAGTACGGGACCCACGTGATACGGGAATCCTTTCATCTGCCACAGGTAAGCGCCGAAAAAGCCCACGGCCGCCAGCCAGAACGTGTCCGCTTCGATTCTGCTCGGGAGAACTCGTCGCGCGATCGCGTAGACACCCAGGACCGCGACTAGAAGAACGGTGGATTCCTGCACCAGGAACTCCGAGGCCGACACGCCGAATCCGAGGGAGTAGGTCGCGAGCGCCATGGGGACGACGTCTCGCAGATACTCGGGGTGGAAGATCGGGACGCTGATGCCATACAGAAGCACCACGGCTACGAGAACCACGGAATCCGGTCGCAGGACGGCCGTGACCCGCCTTCCGCGAACGACCTCGCGCAATTCGAGCAGCAACGGCGCGAGCAGAAAATACGGTTTGAGCGACAGGACGATTCCCGCCATCAAGCCCGCGACCACAGCCGGCCCGCGCGCGACCGGGCGACCGGAGCCACGCACCGCTGACGCGAAGAAGTAGGGGAGGCTGAGGGCTACGGCCACGTGCTCGCGTTGTCCGAACGAGCCCATGGGGACGAAGAGCGAGGTGGCCAGGGCGGTGGCGAGGAGCGGAATCCACAGGGCCGGCTCCTCGGCCCGAGCCTGTCGTGTGATGGGCAGGCATAGCGCGAAGGCGATCAGGATGCCGCCCATCACGAACAGGATGAAGGCCGGGATCGGATCAATGCCCGTAAGCTCCGACAACAGGACGGGCGGGACGTGCAGGTAGAAATTGAGGGGCGGGTTGATCTCCACCATGTCCACGTAGAACCGGGCCCCCGACAGTAGCCGGCGTGTGGAATAGAGAGACCAGGCGGAGTCGTGATTGATCGACCCCGTGATGTGGAACACGAAGGATGCGAGACACGCGGCCAGTGCGGCGACCGGCGCTGCTCTAGACAGTGGGTTCACCCGGGTGCTGGTCACGCGACCATGTTAGTGACAACGCGCGGCAGGGCCAACACGCCCGGCTCGGCTTCAGCCGTCGGTCGTGCCACGGGCATCCCGAAGCGAGAAGTGCGCGATGATCGACGAGCCGCGAAGGCCACGGGGCAGCACGCGATTCTCCAGGACCAACAGGCGCGCCAGGATGCCGTGCAACGGTGTCCGCCATCCACGGGGCGCTTTGATCTCGGTGGACCTGTCACGGCCGACGCGCGACAGAAGTCTCATCGGCGGGTAGAGAAGGCTGAAGAAGTAGGTCCGTCCGGAGAGCGTCCAACCCAGCTCTTCGGCCGTGCGCTCTACGAGCTCAGGAGTGTACCGCCGATAATGGCCGTTGAACTCGTCGTAGTTCGTCCACAGCTCGGGGCACGCGGGGACGGTAACGATCACGTCCCGGACGTTGGCAAACGTTTCCCCCAGCCGCTCGAGGAAATCGACCGGATCCGGGACGTGCTCGATCACATCGAGCAGGAGCAGGACCTCGAAGCCCTCTCTCGTGGCCTCGGGAAGATCCTCCGCCCGGATGCCCCTGTAGATGAACTCGTCCACCGCGGGCAGGGGGTCTGCGACGGCAGGCTCGACGCCACGACAATCCACTCCCCGCCCTCTGAGATGCTCGACCGCGATTCCTCTGCCACAGCCCACGTCGAGCACCGCCGCCGACGGCCGGCCGATGCGGGCCAGCTCCTCCGCCACGATCCGATTACGCGCCCGATGCCACCAGTGGCGCTCGATTCCGTCCGGGTAGATACGCTCGAACTGTTCGGTCGAGAACTCCGTGTTCATGCGAGGAAAATAGACATGTCGCGCCGCACGCTGCAAAGCGTCCGCCCCAGCCGCGTGGCAGGCCTGCCGCCACCGCCGTCTCGACGCTGACCCCCGGCCTCACGCATATTGACAGTTCAGGCGCCGCCAATCCGCCGCCGGACAACGAGACGCGAGGCACGTGCGAGATGAAAGGGTGACGCAAATGGATACAAGCCCTCTTCGACCGGCCGGCGCGGCGGAGTCCGAACCCGATATCGCGCTATCCGTGGTCATTCCCCTGTACAACGAAGAGGACAACGTCGCGGAGCTGTACGCCCGGTTGAGCGAAGTGCTCTCCGACGATGCGGAGATCGTGTTCGTCGATGACGGGAGCACGGATCAGACGTTCGAGCGGCTGCGGGAGATCACGGACGGCAATGTCCGCACTCGAATCGTCAGGTTCCGCAGAAACTTCGGGCAGACGGCCGCGCTGTCCGCCGGGATCGACCACGCCCGGGGGGACATCATCGTTCCCATGGACGGCGACCTGCAGAACGATCCGGCCGATATCCCACGTCTCCTGCGGAAGTTGGATGAGGGATATGACGTGGTCAGCGGGTGGAGAAAAGACCGCCAGGACCCCTGGTCGCGCCGCATTCCCTCCAGGGCCGCGAACCGGGTGATCTCGCTCGTCTCCGGGGTCCGTCTGCACGACTACGGCTGCTCCCTGAAGGCGTACCGCCGGGAGGTTCTGAGCGGCGTCCGCCTGTATGGGGAAATGCACCGCTTCGTGCCCATCTACGCCACCTGGCAGGGTGCCCGCGTCACGGAGCTTCCGGTGGCCCACCACCCGCGGCGGCGGGGCAGGTCGCACTACGGCATCGATCGGACGCTGAAGGTCATCCTGGACCTGATCGTCGTGAAGTTTCTCGAGTCCTACGCCACCAAGCCCATCTACATATTCGGCGGCTTCGGCCTTGTCTCCCTGTTCACCGG
>JBDHFS010000302.1:0-3494 GCA_039590285.1 Gemmatimonadota bacterium | reverse complement strand
GATGAGGACCGAGCGCCTCATGGGCGGTGCGCCCCACCCGTTTGCCTCGACTCGCCCGAGGCAGGTCGTGCCGAGGCACTCCGATGCGCTGCGATCCGAAGCAGGCGGGGCTTTCCGCCCCGCGCTTACCTGATTCCGCCGTCGGCCATCGCACTCCGCTGACAGCTGCCGACTTTCAGCTTATTGGGAAATTACCGCCTGAATGACGTCACCCCGGTCCCCCGACCTGATGGACCGGGTCTTGGCAACCCCGCTGAATGCCACTTGCAGGCCGCTCTCTCCGGTGCCTCGGAGGTTGCTACTCACCGGATGGCCCTGACGGGGTGATACGACCCAGCACTCGCGACCGACCTTGCCGGCCGAATTCGCATCTTCGAGACAGATTAATTCGTAGCTGGGACTCTGAAAAATTCCAAGCTCACGTGCCCCCTAGATATGCCTGCGTTCGCGAGGGAGCGCGTGAACTCAGATTTTTTCTTAGGAAAATTTCAGCATCCTTTTCGTTGAAAATTCCAAGTAGTTCCGATAGTGAGGGACGTATTCGTTTGTAAGAGTGTAATTGCTTGATATGTTTGTGAAGGCCTCCGAACAGGGGTTTCGTGCTGTCGACATTCGATCACGTCTTCTAGTCATTGCCGTTCGAATTTGTTCGCAATATCAACCGACTATGTGGGTGTAGTCCAGCGAACCGCTGCACATTACTCCAACTGTACGGGGACCGAATCCCGGGCAGCGCGCCGGTGATGACCACCCGATTGAACCAGGTGAGCACGCCGGCAAACTTGTCTT
Organism: Gemmatimonadota bacterium; assembly: GCA_039590285.1. Lineage (GTDB taxonomy): Bacteria > Gemmatimonadota > Gemmatimonadetes > Palauibacterales > Palauibacteraceae > Benthicola. The sequence continues at coordinate 2,705 of JBDHFS010000302.1, read as the reverse complement.
GATTGCGTTCAACGAACGCGCTCATGGCGGTTCGGGCTCGGAGGGACTGAATCGCGAGGACCGTAGCTAAGGTGCGCGGTTCCGCACCCTCCCAGCTGATCGCCCCACCGCCCAAGACAACGAGCCGCTTCGGGGCGTCAGTCTGATAGGTTCCGGCTATGCCGGCCTAGGAGAGCCTGGTGCGGGTCTTATTCGTGGAAGACGACGAGAGGGTGGCCAGTTTCGTCCACCGAGGATTGGTCCAGGAGGGCTTCTCTGTCGACGTTTCGCACGACGGGCGCGACGGGTTTCATCAGGCCATGCACGAGCCCTACGACGTCATCGTCCTCGACATCCTCATCCCCTTCATGGACGGCTACCAGGTCCTGACCGAGATCCGTAAACAGGGCTGCCCGGTGCCGGTCCTGGTGCTGTCGGCGAAGGACTCTGTTGAGGACCGCGTCCGCGGCCTCAACAGCGGCGCGGACGACTACCTCGTAAAACCATTCAGCTTCGCCGAGCTGACCGCGCGGATCCGGGCCCTTCTGCGGCGCCACTCGGATCTCGAGCAGCCGGTGATGCGGGTCGGAGACCTCGAGATGGACCTCCCGACCCGGAAAGTGACACGCGGCAGGGAGCTGATCAAGCTGACGCCGAAGGAGTTCTCGCTTCTCGAGTACATGGTCCGCAACCAGGGGAACGTCCTCACGAGGACGATGATTGCCGAGCACGTCTGGGACCAGCACTTCGACTGCTGCACCAATGTCATCGACGTCTATATCCGCTACCTCCGCACGAAGATCGACGACCCTTTCCCGACGAAGCTGATCCACACGCTCCGGGGAGCGGGATACGTGCTTTCCGAACAGTCTCCATGAAGAAGAGAGTCTCCCTGCGCTGGAAGCTGATCCTCCTTTCCTGGTCCCTCGCCTTCGGCACCGCGCTCGTCTTCATCGTCCTCCTCCACCTCCGCAGCCAGGTTCAGCTCCTCGACCAGCTCGAGAAGACGCTGCAGTCGAAGTGCGACGAGGTGATTGCCGTACTCGAGAGCGCCGCGCTGTATCCCGCGATCGATGAGTTCCTCGCCCTTGAGACGAATTACCGCTGGTCTCCCCGCATCTACTTCTATCAGATCAGCGACGCGCAGGGGCGAATTCTCGCGCGCAGCGAGAACTTGGGCGACGCCGAGCTCCCGATCCCCGAGGCATGGGAGGCGGGAGAGCTCGGGACCCCGATGATCCGCTTCGGGACTCAGCCGGACCCGATCGCGGCAGACGGGCGAATCCGGCTCCGGAGCGAGCGAGTCGAGCTGGCCAAGGCCGGTCGCGATCCCGCCACGATCGTAATCCAGACCGCCGGGTCCCTCGCATCGTTGGAGTCGTCCGTCGGCCGGACCCTCCGCGATGCCCTCCTGGTCGCCGCATGTAGCCTTGCGGCGATCTTCTTCCTCCTCTGGTTCGTGACCACGCGAGCCCTGGGTCCGGTGGCCGTGATGACGAGGAAGGCCTCGGAGATCACGGCGACGAACCTCCGCGAGCGGCTCCCGCTCACTGGAAAGGGCGATGAGCTGGACGAGCTCGCAAACGTCCTGAACGACATGATCGATCGGCTCGGCGAGTCACTGCGCCAGATCGAGCAGTTCTCTTCCGGTGCCGCGCACCAGCTTCGCACGCCTCTCACCCGTATGCGGGGAGAGCTTGATCTCATCCTCCGGAGCGACGTGTCCGAGCCGCTCAGGGACGAGCTCGAGAGGATCCACGAGGAGCTCGACGGGCTGAGCCGGCTCTGCGCGCAGCACCTCGTCCTCTCCCGACTACACGACCAGGCCTCGGCCACTACGGTTCTGGACGAGCAAATCGACCTCGAGGAGCTCGTTTCCGAGCTGCTCGAGCAGATGGCGCCAATGGCGAAGGAGCGCCGCGTCGAACTCCGGCGCGGAACGACGTCGCCGGCGCGAGTGCGTGGAAGCCGGGCCCTGCTGGCCCAGGCGCTGTTCAATCTGCTCAGCAACGCGATCGAATACACGCATGACGGAGAGCCAGTCACGGTCTCCGTCGAGGTGAACGGCGATTCGGCCTGGCTCTCGGTCGAGGACCACGGCCCCGGCATTCCGCCGGAGGCACGGGAGAACGTCTTCCAGCCGTTCTACCGAGTCCCACCTTCCCCGGGCGACGGAGCGCATGACGGGACCGGCATGGGCCTCGCCATCGTGAGGGGGATCGCCCGGGCGCACGGCGGCCGCATCGAGCTCGACGAAGCGTCGAATGCAGGGAGCATTTTCCGCCTGGTCCTCCCCCGCTTATCCCGCCAGCCGGAAGCGGCTGACGTCACCCCGCCGTTTCCCCGCGATACGAGCAGCAGCGATCTTCCCAGCGCCTGATGTGACGTTCAACCTCTCCTGATTGCTCGAGCCGGTGCCTACGACGGATAGCAGCTCCGGAGCAGCATTGGACCATTAGCCTGTTTGGTGCCAGCGATGCTTGATCAGGATAAGGACCCTCTCGGCGGAACTATTCGTTCACGAGCGATTGCGGTGCGATCAACCGATTCGAGTGCCTTCTGATCGCAGCCAGGAATTCCGTTCCCTGTTCCCCCTTCCTGAAGGGGCGCTCATCGCCACGCGCTTGCCGCGTGCAGCGCCCGTTCTCATCGAATTCTAATCTGAATTTCACGCTCTTCTAATCCCTTGTGGAGTACGGTATTGCGTGTGGAAAAAGAACAGGCCA
>JBDHFS010000301.1:0-3521 GCA_039590285.1 Gemmatimonadota bacterium | reverse complement strand
ATGGCGCAGGGAGTACAATACGATCCGGCCGCACAGTTCGCTGGGCTACCGACCGCCCGCTCCGCAGGCAATCCGGCCGGCTCGAACGTGGCTCAGACGGCCCGCATTGCGGGGGCCAGGTCCGGTCCGGAGGGTTGCGGCCAGACTAACTTGACTCGTGGTACCACTCTTGGGGGCAGGTCATTCCCATTCCGGCTGATCGTGCGCGAGCCGGTCGGTTGCCTATCCATCCTGCTGGCCTTCGTCTTGGCCATCGTCAGGTTCTCTAGACTCATTGATGCTCCTGTTTGGGTGGTTCTCGGGGGCCTACTGGGCTTCGTCTCACTGCTCATCCTGATCGCCTGGATTGGCGGTAAGACTCTGCCTGAGTTTCTTTCGGCACGAGTCGCCGTCAGCCCCGGCGGCCGGGGGTGAGCGCCCTTCGGCGAAGACGCTGCACCCGAGGCTCGCACCGGTGCTGCGCAGCTATTGAATCGTGGCGGTCCCCGTAGGGAAGGCGCTGGCGTTGTTGCCGAGATCGAACGTGACGCCAGTCGTGGCGTCGGCGGGAATCGCACCGACGAGTGGCTTGAGCGTGAACGGGAGCGGCGAGTCGTCCGGCGAAGGTTCGATCGAGATGACGCCTGTCATGCCCGCGAGATCCGTGGGAAACACGAGCCCGTTCGGCGCGCTTACGAGGAAGTCCTCGCCAGGGAAGGGAGGTCCCGCCATGGGACCGCTGAAGGGTGCAGCGGAGTCCGAACCCGTTGCGGATACGAAGGTACCGGTGGTGACCGGTGTCCCGTCGATGACTGCCCAACCCTCGTACACCCATCCGTCCGGTAACGTCGGAAGCGAGAGACCCGCCGCCGGGCTGCCGGTCGCTAGGCTCAGGAACCAGATGCCACTGTTCTCATTGTCTGTCATGGCGTCGGTCGGCGTCGCCAGGATAAAGGACCCTGTCGCCGATGTGAAGTCGTCGGCGAGTGCTTGTGGAGCCCCCACGGTGAGGTTTGCCGAGAGCGACGACACATCGCCGGCTAGCACGCGTGTGTCGGCGGGGACGTCATCGACATCTCCAGCTGGCTCGATCGTGATCACAATCGCGCTGGCACTGCCGAGGTCCCCTCCCGTTTGGAACGCGCCCCCAGAAATGACGGTGCCGTCGAGGTCCACCACGGCGCCGGAAGCGTTGATATTAAACTTGCCGGTGGTAACGGCGGCGCCACCGATGATTGCCCAGCCTTCGTAATGGAAACCGTTGCTCAACGGTTCAAGTCCCTGAAAACTCAAGACAACCGTGTCGGGATCCGGCGGCTCAACCGGATCGTCTCCGCACGCCCCGAGGGTGAACACAGCACTGAGCAGCAGGCCGCAGGCGATAGCTCTCTTCATCGTTCTTCCTTGATCTGTATGGTTCCGCACGACGCTAAACAGGTGTTGAGTGACTCGGCCAGAAGTCTTGTGGGTGAACACTGCGCCCCTGAGCACGGTGTAGGGCAGGTCTCCCAACATCGCCATCTGGAGAACGGAAGTGACGTCGCCTCCCAATCCTCTTCCCAGTACCTCCTTCGGCTCCTCGAGTCTCGACGCTTCGCTTCCAATGCGAGTCGGATCCGGTCACTCTCTAGGGGGCCTGAACAGGAAAGCGAGCAACAGGGTTCCCGGCGGCCAACAGTCGTAGAGGAGAAGCTCCGTGTTCTCAGGCGCTCATTCTCCGCGCCCCACCTTCCACCGGGACCAACCTCCAGTCACGCCAGTGACGCCGCGAGAGCGCGTCACACGGCCCGTCTCAGGTGCGATGCAGGGGACGGCGGATCCGAGAACGGCTAGACCACTCCACTTACGGCGCCGGATAACGAGCCATTACATTGCCGGCAGCGTCGAGGAACTCCAGCCTTGCTTCGCCGGTCGGGCCGACAAACAACCTCGCCCGAACTCTCCCGTCGGTGTCCCGAAGCTGGACCTGAGCGACCTGGTCCTGACTACCAACGAACAGGCGCTCGACTCCCAGGTCTCCGCGATCTCGTATCGCCTGCATCTCGGTACGCAACGAATCTCGCACAGCCTGATCCTCCGCCTGCATACGAGCCAGTCCCAGGTCGAAGAAGTCGGCTACTCTCACGTCGGACGGTCGATCCCAGACCCGCAATCCGGCCCTCCGGCTCCGGCTGTTGTCCAAGTACTGCAGCGCCACCACCTGGTTCTGCTTCCACTGATCGAACGACAGGTGACCTCCGGCCCAGTATCCTGAATCACGGCGGACTCCGTTGTAGACCAGGCCGCCGACCTCGTCGCCTTGTTCGTTAAAAAAGATGATCCCCGAAAGTAGATCGCGCCCGTCGCCAAACGCCTGAGGGTATTCCTTGTGCTCAAATGTCGGGCCCGGGATGAACCGTCTATTGGACAGGGCCATGACGGGCTCTCCATCGATCCCCAGGATGTTGACCCTCTCGGCTTCCAGCAGAGTGACCCGCAGATCATCACTGTCTTTGAATGCGCTGAACAGCAGCACGCTGAGCACGCTCCAGCTCGCCAGGTTGCTCAAGGTCAGGAATCGAATCCTCGTATCTTGGTGTGACATGGCGCCCTAACCTCCGTAATCGATGGTGAAGTCGTAGCCGCGGAGGGACATACGCCGGATTCCTCTTGATCCTGGCCGCTTGGTCGTCGATACCGAGAGGGTACGGGCCGGATCAAAGGGCCAGAAAGAGGCGCCGTGGTGAATCGGGCGCTGTATGCCATGGCAGGTCGGGTGTTGGGACTGCCACGATAGGTTAACTCCCCAGTGGGATGAAGTGTGCCTCCGCGGCAGGGTAGTCCACCACGATCCGGAAGAACCGAAACGCATTTCCTCCCAAGGCACCGTCTACTCGTCGGTCCATGAAGCGGGACATGAATTCGTGGAAGTTCGTGTCAGGACGCTCCGTGAACCACACTGGCCCCACCGAGTATCCTGCAATCCGCACGCTTGGAACCTCGATCATCTTCATCCCCTCGACGTTCTCGTCGGCTTCTAGGATCAGCCGCCAATCGGGGTGACGGCTACGCCAGCGATCCATAACCTCGGTCGTGATGAAGCTCGCTGCGCGGGTAGACGGCCCTTCGTTCCCGAGCGCGGCCCGGGCGCCGGTCGTCACGGTGATCATCGCTCCCGTATCGAAGAGCATCTGGAGCGTGTCTCCATCCACGACCATGTCGACTCGGGGAAATGACAGAACACGGATGCCGGTCGAATCGGTCCGAAATCCAAGCTGGACAACTCGCTCCTCAGGAGCAGGATCAGGCAGCGTATCGTGAAGCAGCAGGACTTCGGATTCGTAATCGAAGGCCCAAATCCGGTCTGCAAACCATGCCTGTCCCAGCATCCCGTCGAAGTCCCTCCGGGCTTTTTCTTCCGGCCGGAAGACGGGGAGCTTGCGGTCCTCCGTACCGAGGGGATCGGGGAATGTGCAGTCGGCGGCAACGTCGCCCAACAGTACGCCGGTTGAATCCTGCCATTCTATCCGATCAACGGCGTGGCCGTACAGGAAAGTGCCGCC
>JBDHFS010000300.1:0-3522 GCA_039590285.1 Gemmatimonadota bacterium | reverse complement strand
CGGCTTGCGGTCCCGCCTCCACACCGAAGCCGAGGGGACGCAGGAGGCCCGCGATCTGCTCTCCCGACAGACGGAGCCCCAGCACCTGCCTCACGCGCGCCGGCCGCAAACGGACTGGAGCCGGCACACGCGCGGTCCTTCCCACCCGGATCGCGTCCTTATCCGCCCGGCCACCCGCCGTCGCCAGGATCAGCTCGACACAGCGGCGTAGCGCGAGCTCCATTCCCGACTCGTCGATGCCCCTTTCGAATCGGTACGAGGCGTCCGTCTGGACGCCCGTTGACCGCGCCGTCCGGCGTGTGTGGAGTGGGTCGAAAGAAGCGCACTCGATCAGCAGATCACGGGTCCCGTCGGAAACCTCGGACTCGTCCCCTCCCATCACTCCGGCGAGAGCCATCGGAGCGTTGGCGTCGGCAATGGCAGTGACTTCCTCCCCCAGCACGTGCTCGCTGCCATCCAGGGTCGTGAGCGGCTCTCCAGCGGCGGCGCGCACTCGGACCGTCGATCCGCCGACCCTGTCCAGATCGAAGGCGTGCAGAGGCTGATTGAGCTCCAGCAGCACGTAGTTGGTCGCATCGACCACGTTGTTGATCGGGCGCGAGCCCGCGGCGCGCAGGCGTGCCTGAAGCCATTCGGGTGACGGCCCCACGCTCACGGCCCGGACGATCGCTCCGAGGTACCGGTAGCACCGATCGGGATCGTCGATGTGGATCGTTACGCCGCCGGCCGAGGCGCTGGTCTTACCCGAGACCCACCTCGGCTCCCATTCGAGTTCGCCGAACTCGGGAAGAGTCACGTCGTCGACGCCTCCGGGCGCCAGCTCGCGGGCCACACCCACGTGACACGCCAGGTCGATCCGGTTCGGGGTCAGGTCGACCTCGAGTCGGGCGTCGGGCAGACCGAGGGCCTCGGACAGTGGCTGACCCGGCTCGCAACCGGCCGCCAGGCGCATGATCCCGCCGGCGTCCCGCCCCAGGCCGAGCTCTTTCTCGGAACACAACATTCCGTTGCTGACCTGCCCACGGATCATCCGCTTCTCGATCTTGAAGCCTCCGGGAAGCACTCCGCCGGCCGCGATGAAAGGGTACAGGGCACCTTCCACCACGATGGGGGCTCCGCACACGACGTCGGCCACGTCTCCGGTGCCCACGTCGACCCGACACAAGCTGAGGCGATCCGCGTCCGGGTGGCTGCCTAACTCGAGCACCCTGCCCACCAACACGTCCTCCAGCCCTTCGCCGACCATGACGGTTCGGTCCACGGGCACGGCTCGAGCGCTCAAGGCATCGGCCAGCTGCGGGGCCGACCCTTCGATGTTGGGAGCGAGGGCGCGGACCCAGTTGACGCTGATATCCATCAGGCGAATTGCTCCAGGAAAGCCACGTCACCCTCGTAAAGCAGCCTGATGTCCGGAATCCGATAGCGCAGCATGGCGATGCGGCCTGGTCCCATTCCGAACGCGTAACCCGAGTACTTCTCCGGATCGTACCCCACCGCCTCGAACACGGCCGGGTTGACCATCCCGCTACCCATGATCTCGATCCAGCCCGTCCGCTTGCAGGCGGCGCACCCTGAGCCGGCGCACACCATGCAACTCACGTCGACCTCCGCAGATGGTTCCGTGAACGGGAAGTACGACGGTCGGAACCGTGTGCGAGTGGCCGGCCCGAAGAACCGGTGTACGAAGAAGTCGATGGCCGCCCGGAACTCGACGAAGTCGATACCTTCGTCGACCGCGAGACCTTCGATCTGCTCGAACGCCGGCGCGTGCGAAGCGTCGTACGGATCCCGGCGGAACGCCATCCCCGGCGCCAGAATCCTGACGGGTGGTTGATGTTCCAACATCACCCGGGTCTGCACCGGCGATGTATGCGTGCGCAGAAGAACAGCGTCCGCCAGATAGAACGTGTCGTGCATGTCCGCCGCCGGATGATCCAGCGGGATGTTGAGGGCGGTGAAGTTGTGCCAGTCGGTCTCCACCTCCGGTCCGTCAGCGCGGCTGAATCCGAGTTCACGGAAGATCTCGCAAATCTCGTCGATCACGGTGGTGACGGGATGCACTGCACCGTGCCAGCGATCTCGACCGGGAAGCGTGAGGTCAAGCGCCGGGATCTCTTTATCGACATCTCGCAGGTGATCCAGCTCGTCGACCTTCAGCTCGAGTGTGCTCTCGAGCGTCTCCTTCACGACGTTGGCCGTCTTCCCGGTTTCGGGACGCTCCTCCGCGGGAAGCTCACGCAGTCTGGCCAGGGCCCGGGCGAGAAGTCCACTGCGACCGAGGAAGCGCACGCGGGCTTCCTCCAGCGCTTCGGAATCCTCGGCCCGCTGGATCGCCTCCACGCCTTCCGCGCGTATGGACTCCAGGGTATCCCGGAGACTGCCTTCCCCCTCGTTGCTCAAAGGGCGTTTTCTTTCGCGATTCTGGCCAGCTCGGCGAAGGCCTCCGGCTCGCGGACGGCCAGATCGGCGAGCACCTTACGGTTGAGCTCAACACCGGCGTTGCGCAGGCCGGAGATGAAGCGCGAATACGACAGGTCATGCTCCCGCGTGGCGGCATTGATCCGGGCGATCCACAGTCGGCGGAAGTCGCGCTTCCGGCGCCTGCGATCCCTGTACGAGTAGGCCCACCCTCTCTCGACGGCGTTCTTCGCCGTGCGGTACAGCTTCGACCTGGCGCCGAACTGTCCGCGGGCCTGCTTGAGTATTTTCTTCTTTCGCTTCTTCCGGGCGACGCTCGTGGTCACACGCGCCATGTCTCTACCCTCTTCTTTCTATCGTCGACCAGCCATACCCTGAGCCGCCATTCGGCGACGCGTCCGTTCTCGGTCCGTCCCTCAGCCCCCAAGCAGCCGGCGCACGCGTTTCTCGTCCGCCTTCGCCACGAGCGTCTTCTTGCGGAGATTACGCTTCCGCTTCGGGCTCTTCTTGGTCAGGATGTGACTGTGGTACGCCTTGTTCCGTCGGAACTTCCCGGATCCGGTTTTGGTGAACCGCTTGGCCGCGGATCGGTTCGTCTTCTGCTTCGGCATCTCCCGCTTCCCTTTCGATCTAATTCCGCGGACCGATGAGCATCGTCATCGTCCGGCCTTCCTTCCTGACATCCGATTCCACGACTCCAAGCTCGACGAGCTCCTCCTTGATCCTCTCCAGGACGCGCTCACCAAGCTCCGGGTGCGTCATCTCCCGCCCCCGGAAGCGAAGCGTGAACTTCACCTTGTCACCATCCTCCAGGAATCGCCGGGCGTGACGGAGCTTGAAGCCGAAGTCATGGTCCTCGATCTTCGGCCGCATCTTGATTTCCTTCACATGGATGATGTGCTGCTTCTTCTTCGCTTCCTTCGCCTTGCGCGACTGCTCGTACTTGAACTTGCCATAATCCATGATCCGGCAGACGGGCGGTCGCGAGTTCGGCGCGACCTCCACCAGATCCAGGCCCTGTTCGTCCGCCATGGATCGGGCCTCATCCGTCGGGATAATCCCGATCTGCTCTCCGTCGACATCGATCACGCGGACCGGGCTGAT
>JBDHFS010000299.1:0-3571 GCA_039590285.1 Gemmatimonadota bacterium | reverse complement strand
GCCCCGGAGGAGGCGAGCGACTAGCCCGATGGTCGAAAACCCGGCCGAGATGCCCTTCCTCGATCACCTCGAGGAGCTTAGGAGGCGCGTCATCTGGAGTCTGGTGGCGCTCGTAGCGCTCTCCGTGCTCGGCTTCTTCCTGGTCACCGAGGCCAACGTCCTGGGAATCCTGGAGCGTCCCTTCCACCTGGTACTCCCGGACGAAGGCCTCCGATACACGAGTCCCACGACGCCGGTCGTCATCACGTTCAAGCTGGCGTTCGTGGTCGGCTTCATCCTGGCACTTCCGGTCATCGCGTACCAGACGTGGGCCTTCTTCTCGCCCGCCCTGTACGAGCACGAGAGGAAGTTCGTACTGCCGGCGATCGCGGTCGGTTTCGTGCTGTTCCTGTGCGGCATAGCGATGGCGTACTTCCTGGTCCTGCCGCTCGGACTTCGCTTCCTGATCGGATTCCAGGCGGAGAGCCTGACGCCGATCATCACCGTGGATGAGTACCTTCGCTTCGCCACTCGACTGATCCTGGCGTTCGGGATCATCTTCGAGATGCCCGTCGTTCTGGTGCTGCTCAGCCTGCTCGGCATCGTCACGCCCGCCAGCCTGCGACGCTATCAGAGACACGCCCTGGTCGTTCTGGCGGTGTGCGCCGCGCTCCTCACGCCGGCGGACCTGGGCACCATGTTCATGCTGCTCGTCCCCATGGTCCTGCTATACGAGCTGTCGATCTGGCTCGTGCGCCTCGTTGGTGGGCGCGACCGCACACGGGCCGAGGAGCCCGTCCGGGAGCCCTGACCCGATGCGTGCCCGGGCCTCCCTGATCGTGGGTCTCGCGCTGCTCGCGCTTCCCTCGCTTCCGTCTCCGTCCGTCGGCCAGGAGACCGAGCGCCCGGCTCCCAGAGCGAGGACCCCGCGGGACACCCAGCGGCCCGCCGTTGGAATACCCGGCGACGAAGGCTTCCCGGATGACACGCTCCCCGGAGCACGCCCGGACACGATGCCGAGCATCGACATCGAGGCGCGGCGCCAGGAGCTCGAGACCGAGGGATACCCGGCGCGGGACGACATCTTCCGCCAGCTCAAGGACCTCCCGGGCTTCATGGTGTTCGAGTATCGCGGGGAGGAAGTTCGCCTGAACGTCGCGGAACAGCGCATCGGACTTCTGGGCGACGCCCAGGTGAACCGGGGACCGGACGTGTTGACGGCGGATACGATCCGTTACCGCGGTAACGTGAAGTTCATGTCGGCGCTCGGGAACATTCAGCTCGTGGGGCTCGATCAGAAGGACGTGAAGAGCGATTCCGTGCTCTACTACGACCTGGCCGACATGAAAGGAACGGTGTTCGGAGCCGAGACGCAGTTCATGCAGGGAGCCACCACATGGCGCGTCGTGGGCGACGTGATACCCAAGGCCCAGGACACCGTGTACGCCGCGCAGGGGGCGTTCACCTCCTGCGATGTCGAGTTTCCGCACTACCGATTCCAAGCCGGCGAGATCAAGCTGGTCAACCAGGACGTCATCGTCGCAGGGCCCGTCGTGCTGTACGTCAGCAACTTGCCGGTATTCTGGCTGCCGTTCTTCGCGCAGGACATCCGTCCCGGACGGCGCAGCGGCATACTCCCGCCCCGTTTCGGGTTCAACGACGTCGTCCAGACGTCGGGAAGCACGAGCCGCAACGTCACCGATTTCGGTTATTACTGGGCGATGAGCGACTACACCGACCTGGAGGCGTCCGTCGACTGGTTCAGCGGCAACTACACCCGGCTCAACGGGACCTTCCGGTACCGTTTACTCAAGAAGTTCATACGGGGGAGCGTGGCCTACGGCCAGAGCTTCAGCGAGACCGGCAACAACCTGACGCTCGGACTCAATCACAACCAGGAGCTGGGCCTCGCGACGACGCTCCGGGTGTCGGCCCGCTATATCCAGGATACTCGGACGTTCCAGGACCAATCATTCGATCCCAGGCTGCAGACCCAGTCGATCGACTCGGATGCCGGTCTGAACCACCGCTTCTCGTTCGCCAACATCTCGCTGTCGGCGCGCCGCCGGCAATTCCTGACCAGCCAGAAGACGGAGCTCACGCTACCGTCTCTGAATCTGACGTTCTCTCCCGTCACGCTGTTCGCCGCGCCCACCAGCCGGCAGGGAATGTTCAACAACATCACTCTCACCGGCTCGGGGCGGATCAGCCGGCAAAGCACGAGTCAGCCTCTGGTGACGGACAGGGAGAACACACAAGGTGCGCTGGGCGGGGGTCTTCGACTACGGCAGCTCAGCATTTCCGGCGGTGCCAGGTATACAGAGAACCGGACGACGGAAGAGGATTCAACCGGAGTCGAGCTTCCCACGGTCGCCGTCCGCCAGCTGGATTGGGATGCGGGGCTGGACTACCAGGTCAACCTCGTCGGGTCCACTACGCTCAGACCCAACGTGCGATGGAACGGAGGCTATTTCCGCTCTCCCGACACTGCGGGCGACTACGTTTCGGTTCCCACGAGATTCAGCGTCGGGGCGACGTTGAGCACCGACGTGTTCGGTTTCTATCCCGGGTTCGGAGCCTTCAGCAGGATCCGGCACAAGTTCTCGCCGGGCTTCTCCTGGGCGTATGCTCCCGCCGTAGCGGTGGACTCGAGCCGGGCATCCATTCCGGGCTTTCCGTTGGACTCGGTCAAGGCACGGCACACGCTGAGTTTCACTCTCCGGCAGACTTTCGAAGCCAAGATTCGGTCGTCGGAGCCCTCCGGCGTACCCGGGCGAGAGCCTTCGCCCGAGGGGACGGCGGAGATCGTCAGGGACTCGGCTCAGGAGCTGGCCGCCGATTCCACGGGTCTCGATTCCCGAGCCGCGGCCGTGGCGGAGATTCCCACGCAAGAAGCTCCCGAGGCGGCCGGATCGCAGGCCGCCGACTCCCTGTCCCAATTGGTCGCGAGCCTCGACCGGACGGGCCGCGGTCCGCCGACCCAGCGCCCGCGCGACCAGGTCGTCACGCTCCTGTCGATCACCACCTCGGCCCTGGCCTTCGATTTCGAGCGCGCGAAACTGGGTGAGCCGGTCCTGGTCAGTCCGACCGTGTCGCACAACATCAGCTCGGATCTGCTCCGTGGTCTCTCCATCAACATGACGCACCGCCTGTTCGACGGTACCGGCCCCGACCGGAAGTTCGATCTGTCACTCCAACAGATCGCCCTGAGCTTCAGTCTCCGGTCGGGCACGAGCCTGGGAGACCTGGTGGGGCTGGGTGGTCCGGACGGACGGCCCGATCCAGGTATAGGCACTCCGGACCAGCCGCTTCGGCAGGAAGATGCCCGCAGCGGCCTGCGCGGCTTCTACGATACGCAGCAGGTGGACCCGTTCGCGGATGGGGGAGGAGGGGGACCGTGGAACCTGATGCTGCGCTACTCGCTCATCCGCCCACAGACGGAAGCGGGCTTTGAAAGCCAGACGGTCGACGGAACGCTATCCTTCCACCCGACGGCCAAATGGGCCGTGCGATGGTCGACTCAGTACAATTTCACGAGCGCCGAGTTCGGCCAGCAGCTCATCAGCCTGGACCGTGATTTGCACCGGTGGCG
>JBDHFS010000298.1:0-4234 GCA_039590285.1 Gemmatimonadota bacterium | reverse complement strand
ATGCGCTTGCCCTCGAGCACCATTCTCCTCCTCTGGACACCGATCGGACGGCGCCGCCTCTGATGATGACACACCGCGGGACGGAACTCGACCCGCTGACAATCCGTGTCCGCTCGGATTTCGATTCCGAAACCGAGACGCCTTGCCTTTCCTGGCGCCGGACACGATCTTCACCGGAGAAGCTACGGGGGCTGTTGGGGAGCGCAGAAATGATGATCTTTCTTCTCTTGCTGGCCGCGCTGGCCTGCCTGGTCGCCACTGCTTCGTTCATCTGGCTTGCGATCGTCGCGTTCAAGAAGCACATCCTCTGGGGGCTTGCGGTTCTCTTCCTGCCGTTGGCGCCCATCGTGTTCGCCATCATGAACTGGCATGAATCGAAGAAGCCGTTCCTCATCAACGTGGGGAGCAGCCTCGCCGCGATCGTGCTGTTCTTCGGCGCCGGTGGGGCGGCCTTCATGATGGCCACGCAGATGGCGCCGGAAGCGATCGCCGTCGCGGGTCCCGAGTTCGAGGCAGGCTCGAACCCGGCCTACGTCCTCGCCGAGGCCACGCCGCCCGCGGGACCGGAAAGCGCACCTGCAATACTCGGTCAGGAGCCCGGCACCTCCGATCAGAGCTCGAGCGGCGAACGCGAGTTACCTTCGAGGAGGGCTCGGCGATCCCCCGGTGACCAGATCCCGCTCGACGAGATCGACGAGACTCACGTCGGGGCGATCCTGCGGGTGGTCTCCAAGGACGGACTCGACTCCAACGCCCGGCTGACGGCCGTCGCGCCGACGGTGCTGTCGTTCGAGCGCGACGTCGGGATCGGCACCGTCACGTTCGACCTGAACCACCGCGAGATCGCAGCCGTCTACCTCACCGGTCGTTGAACCCGGGCGTCAGCGCGGCTGCGCGTCGTCGGTGCAAAGCTCCAGCAGCCGGTCGCGACGCTGCAGAAGCACTTCGATCTGCTGCTTGGTGACCAGCTTTCCGAGCAGCTTCCCGATCGTTGCGGCGTCGAGCGTGGTCAGCGCGTGCTCCATCGCCTCGCCCATGGGGTCGCACGGATCCGCAATGAAGGGTCTCGCCTCATCCGGAACCGGCAGGAAAACGATCTCCGGTGACAGCGAGAACGCCTGGGTGTTGTCCGCCATCATCACCCGGTGTTCTTGGGGAAGGACCATCTTCCCGGCGGGCGCGCGGTCGGTCGTGCCGAGCAGGGCGCTGTAGATTCGGGCGCGGTTGATCTCGGGCTCGAGCCCCTCCAACAGATCCCAGCGCTGGTAGATTGCGATCTGTGTGAGATCGACGGCGTTCTCCAGCATGATCTGGAGAGATCCGCGGGTGCCGTCGACGGTTCGCGTGACCGTGACCGGTACCAGGTCGAGCTCCAGAAGACGATCGAGCCGGTAAGAGGCGACCTCATTGCGGTAGCGCCGCGGGGCCATCGCCTCCGACCCTGCCTCGGTTCGGGGTTCTTCATCGACGGCCTGGAAGACGCCGCGGAGCTTCAGACCGAGGTCCTCCAACACGAGAATCCGTACACGCCGGCCTCTTGCACGGACTTCCTGGCTCTCGGTGATCTTGCCAAAGGCGAGAAGCTGCTCGATCTGCCTGTCGGTCAGCTCTTCCTGGACCGGAGAGAAGCCCTCGCCCCGGGGGTGCTCCATCATCGGGGGGTTGAGCGTGTGGTGGGTCGGATCGAAAACTCGCACCTGCTTGCCCGTGAGCAGGAGGGCCTGCGCCTGGTGGCCGTAGGCCATGCCCGTGTCGACCCGATAGACCCGGCCGTTGAACCGCGAGGTGATCTCTTCCGAGCGCGTCGGGGTGTGGCCGATCACGATGGCCCGCGCATCCAGTAGCTCGAGCACCTGATCGACACGGGAGCGCTCGATCCGCTCGTTCTCCAGCGATGTCCCGCGGTACCACAGCGGTCCGCTGTGAACGAACGGCAGCCCCCGCGCGAGTGCGAGCATCGCCTTCGCCAGCGCGGTAACGTCCGCCTCCTGCGGAGACTGTCCCGCTGCCGCGAGGACGGCCGTGGCGGCTTCCAGTTTCGCCTCGTACGTCGGTACTCCGTTGATCTTGCTCTCGAGCTTCTTGCCCTGTTTCCCGTACCGCTGGATGGCTGTCAGCAGGATTTGGTTGATCCTGTCCAGTCCCAGAGCCGCGACTTCGGGTGTCAGGCCTCCGTGAACGAAAACGACTCCGTTGATTCTGACTACCGTGGGCTGGGCCAGGAGCCACGACCCGTACTCGCCCTCCGGGCCGAATGCGGCAACCCGCGCGAAGTAGCCGGGGGGATGCTTCTCGTCGAAGGCTCGGCGCAGCTCGGTCAGGTCCGTGCCCGGGCGGAACTTCTCTTCCTTGTAGTCGGCCCATCCCCCCTTGCGGGCCTTCGTGGGTTCCTCCCCCGCGAAGGCGGCGAACCCATTCGTGCTGACGTACCGCAGGTCGTGGGTCATGTTCATGACCTCGTGATTGCCCAGCAGCACGTGGACCTTGCCGCCTGCCGCCTCGGCTTCCGGCTGGAGCCGACGGTAGAGGTCCAGGATCTTGCGGTCGTCGGGGCCACGGTCGATCATGTCACCCAACTGGACCAGGTGATCGCTCTCCCCGATCCACTTCAGGTCTCGGTCGATGAGGCCGGTACCGGTCAGGAGGGTGAGCAGCTTCTCGTACTCGCCGTGGACGTCGCCGATGGCGACGATCCGTGGAACGCCCTCCCACTCCCACCTGGTCGATTCTGCGGGCTCCGCACCATGTAGGGCACCGGCGAAGGCCGCGACGGCCAACAGCCCGAGTGCGGTGCACACGGAACGGGCCATCCCCTACTCCTTTCCGTAGTCGCGGAGGGCGTCGATGGTCGCCGGATCGAACCTCCGGAGCCGCACGCCCTGGAGCGTCATCCGGCACGCCAGCTCGAAGACCTCGGCGTTCCTCAGGACCGACTCCAGGCTCGAGCCGAGCACGACCTGTCCGTGGTTGCGCAGGATGAGCGTGTTGCACTCGGGGTCGCAGACGTGCTTGCCGACCGCCTCCGCCAGATCCTTGCTCCCGGGATGGTGGTACGGCACGACGGCGATCTTCCGGATGTAGGCCGAGGCCTCGGGGATGAAATCGAGATCGAGCTCGGGCTCGTCCTCGGCGCAGGCCAGGACCGTCGCATTCGGCGACTGGAAGTGGAGCACGGCCTGAGCGTCGGACCGCACGCGGTAGATCGCGCGGTGAAACGGCGTCTCCATGGACGGCTCCGCGCCCTCGTACTGCAAGGTGTCCTCGACCGCGCACACCGCGATCTGCTCCGGGGCAAGCTCTCCCAGGCGGCTACCCGAGGCCGAGATCGCAAACGTGCTCGACGAGAGTCGTACGCTGACGTTGCCGCTCGTCCCGACGACTAGCCCCGCCCGGCCGACGCGGTGAGCGGTCCTCACCAGCGCCTCGATCAGAATCGACTCACTCTTCATGGAACGACCCGCCCTCCAGAGACACAGCTTACAACGGGATCCACGCGAGACGAAGGCGTGGGCACAACCCTGAACGACCAGACGCCCTCAGACGACTTTGTGCGATCCGGGACTTGCGGTATCGTGAGCGCCCGCAACGAGTTGGAGCGAAAGGGCGAATGATGGTCCCGTGGGAAGGCTGGTTCACGTTGGCCGTGGTGACCGGCGCCGTCGTGGCCATGGTCTTCGAGTGGATCGAGCCGCCTCTCGGCCTCGGGATGGCGCTCGGCGTTCTGCTGCTGGGTGGCGCCGTGACGCCCGAGGGCGCCCTGATCGGCTTCTCGAGCACGGCGGTGGCCACGGTGGGCTGCCTGCTGATCCTGTCGTCGACGCTCGAGCACTCCTACTGGATCCACTGGCTGACCTCGCGGCTGCTGGGCGAGCAGGCGAACCGGCTCGGCCTGCTGCGGGTGTTGACCGCGGTGGCCGGGCTGTCCGCCTTCATGGCCAACACCGCGATCGTCGCGGTCTTCATCCCCGCCGTGCGAAGCTGGGCGAGAAAGCGCGGCGCGGCGCCGTCGAAGTTCCTCCTGCCGCTGTCCTTCGCCGGGATCGTGGGAGGGGCGTGCACGCTGGTGGGTACGTCGACCAACCTGGTGGTGCACGGCATGCTGGAGGCCACCCACGGGGAGGGCTTCCGGATGTTCACGCTCGCCTGGGCCGGACTTCCGATCGCGGTCGCGGGAATCCTCTACCTCGTGGTCGTGGGTTATGGCCTCTTGCCGGATCGCAGGGTTCCCATGGAC
>JBDHFS010000297.1:0-3639 GCA_039590285.1 Gemmatimonadota bacterium | reverse complement strand
GTCCTCAAGGTGATCATCGTCTTCGTGATCGTGGGCTTTGCGATCGCCATCGTGCTGACCTGGGCCTTCGAACTGCGACCTGACCAGGGGGGCGTCCAACGGATGGACCCGGCCGATACGGTGGAGATCGACCGGATCGTCTCGGAGCCTCGCTCGATGCGATGGCCCTCGGGTATTCTCGCCCTGGCCGGCACGGCGATGCTGTTTCTCGGCGTCGGCATGATGACGGATCGGTTGCTGGAGAACGCTCCGGGGAACGTGGGAAGCGAACTCGCCGAGTCCGTCACGCCGGGAGCGCGGCTGAGCTCGGCGTCGTCGCCGGCGGACGAAGGTCGCCGGACTGTGGCCGTCCTGCCCTTCGCCAGCCTGACCGAGGACGAGGACAGTCGCACGTTCGCGCTGGGTATCCACGACGACATACTCACGCAGCTCAGCCGGATCGACGACCTGGCCGTCACCTCGCGCACCTCGGTGATGGCCTACGAGGAGACGACCAAGCCCGTGCGGGACATCGCGGCGGAGCTCGGCGTCGGGGCGCTGGTCGAAGGCGGAGTGCGGCGAGCCGGGCAGTCGGTCCGCATCAACGTCCAGCTCATCGATGCGTCATTGGACGAGCACCTGTGGGCGGAGACTTTCGACCGGGAGCTCACGGCCGAGAACGTATTCGCGATCCAGGCGGAGATCGCCCGCGCCGTGGCCCGGGCCCTGGAGGCGGAGCTGACGCCCGAGGCCGAGCGTTCTCTGAACGAGATGCCCACCGAGAGTCTCGAAGCGTGGGAATCGTTCAACCGGGGGCGGATCCTGTGGGACAGGATCGGTATCGAGGAGTCCGAGCGTCAGGCGGTCGTCGAGTTCGAGCGCGCTGTCCAGATCGATCCAGGGTTCGTCGAGGCCTGGGCGGGTCTGGTGCGGGCCCAGACCTGGCTCATCCGGCAAGGCTTCGAGACCGATACGATGCCGGCCCGCGGGTCGCTCGATCGTCTGGCCGAACTCGCGCCAAGCTCGTTCGAGACTTCCATGGCCGCCGGATACTACCGCTACTACGGGCACGCGGACTTCGAGCCGGCTCTGGCGCTTTTCGAGGAGGCCCTGGCGTCGCGGCCGCATGAACCCGAGGCCTCGCAATTCGTGGGCTACATTCTGCGCCGTCTGGACAGGTGGGAGGAGTCGCTCCCGTTCTTCAACCGGGCCGTCTCCCTGGCTCCGCGGGACGCTTCTCTGCTATGGAACCACGCGTACAACCTGGAGATTCTGCGCCGGTTCGACGAGGCTCAGAAGTTCTACGACATGTCTCTGCGGGTCGATCCCTCTTTCGACCTGGCCCGCCTCCACGCGTACGAGCTGGAGCTGTTCCGGCGTGGGGACGTCGAAGCCGCCGAGGCCCTGGGAAGCGGAACCATTTCGTTCACGCAGCCGGATTCCAGGGCTCTGAACCGGTACTGGATTGCCATCGCGCGCCGCGACTTCGGGGCCGCCGAGAACGCCATGCGCGAGCTGGACGCCCAGTTCCTGGGGCCGAACCGGGCTGCCGGAACCGAATTCAAGTTCCCACGGGTGACGCTCACGGCGTTGGCCAGGCATCTCGCGGGTGACCGCGCCGGGGCCCGATCCCTGGCCGATGCGTTCATTCCGGAGCTGGAGGCGGAAGTGGAGCGTCGGCCGGTACCGGCCACCGGCGACGTGTTCGGCTACTCGGCCGGTCCGCTCGCTCAGCTCGGCATGACGCTGGCCCTGAGGGGCGGTCCGGGGGACGCGGAGCGCGCGATCCGCCTCGGAGAGGAAGCCCAGCAGGTGTACGGCATCGACCAGGACGCGGTGGACGGGTACTCGGTCGAGTGGCAGCTCCTCCAGATCTACCTGGTCGTGGGCGACTACGAGAAGGCGCTGAACCTCCTGGAGCGGTTGGGCGAGCGGCCGTCCGGACTGAGCGCCGGTGAGCTGCGCTGGAGCCCGCTGTACGACCCGCTGCGGGGCGACCCGCGATTCGAGAGTCTCGTCGAGCGACTCGAGGCGGAATCCACCGGAGTCTTCCAGTGGAGTGAGGCGGGCCGGTAGGC
This sequence comes from Gemmatimonadota bacterium, assembly GCA_039590285.1. Lineage (GTDB taxonomy): Bacteria > Gemmatimonadota > Gemmatimonadetes > Palauibacterales > Palauibacteraceae > Benthicola. The sequence goes on along the minus strand of JBDHFS010000297.1, from coordinate 1,582 downwards.
CTTCCGTTTCAACGCCTCTTCCTACCTTGACAAAACGCCTTCGTTCGGCGTCAGTGGGTCGACACCCGATCCCATTCCTTTCGGACGGAGCTTCGAACATGCGTACTGTCTTACTCGCGCTCGCGGCGGTCATAATCGCCATGCCGGCAACGGCCCTCGCACAGGACACCGGCTACAAGAAGGCCGATTTCGCCAAGCTTACGGCCAAGTGGGCCAAGGCCTACAACGCAGGGGACGCCGCGGGCATCGCGGCGCTGTATGCGGAGGACGCCTCCCTGCTCCCACCGAATTCCGCGCCCGTAGAGGGAAGGGCCAAGATCGAGGCCTTCTGGGCCGAAGCCGTCGCCGCCGGGGGCTCCACCGAGCTCACGATCCATGAGGTGTTTTCCATGGGCGAGACAGCCGTAGAGGTCGGCATGTACTCGGGGACCGCGGCAGACGGCTCGCACTCGGACCACGGCCACTACATGGTCGTCTACAAACAAGTGGACGGCGAGTGGAAGATGATCCGTGATATGTGGAACAGCGACATGAGTCAGTAGCGTCTCGAGCCTGGCAGGCGGCCGCGCTTCGCGGGCCTGCCTGCCAGGTGGCTTTCCTGCACAGTCTTTCCAGCTGACGGCGCTCCGCGCGGCCTATCGCCACAAGTCCCGCCCTGCGACGACGGGAGCTTGCCACCTCCCGGGGGCTCGGCGATGTTTCCGTATGGCCACACCCCGAACGCTGTTCAAGATCTTCGCGGTCCTCGTCCTTCTCGGGGCCGGCGCCCTCGTGTGGTTGTGGTCCAGTGACGACGCGAGCGAGACGCCAGCTCGAGACGAGATGGTTCCGGAGGCGAGCGCCGTCGACGCCCTCGATTGGCTCGCCGGATGCTGGACGCACGCCGAGCCCGGATTCCAGCGCGAGGAGCAGTGGATGGAGCCTCGCGGCGGGACCATCATCGGGATGAGCCGCACCGTCGCGGAAGGCCGCACCGTAGAGACCGAGTACCTGAGGATCGAGGCGCGGGACGAGGGCCTCGCGTTCATCGCCAACCCGTCCGGTCAGTCCGAGACCACGTTCATGCAGGCGGAGCTCGCGGACACGATCGTGGTCTTCGAGGCGCCCGAGCACGACTTCCCCCAACGCATCGTCTATAAGCGCATGCCGGGCGGCGCCATCCTGGCGTGGATCGAAGGCGAGATAGACGGAGTCTCCCGCGTGGTGGAGTTCCCGCTCGCGCCGACCCGGTGTCCGTAGGCAGCGGAAGACGCCCCCAGTCCTACTCAGCGCGCAGGCTCTCCACCGGGTCCACCCGCGTTGCCCGCCAGGCGGGGAGTAACGCCGCCCCGAGCGCGACGATGAGGAGCACCGATATCGTGCCGACGTACGTCAGCGGGTCGAGCGGCTCCACCCCGAACAGCATGCTCCGGGCATACCGGGAGGTGATCGCCGAGCCCACCACGCCGATGGCCAGGCCGACGAGCGCCAGGCGAAGCCCGTACCTCATCACCCAGCCCAGGATGTTGGAGGGCCGAGCGCCGAGCGCGATTCTGACGCCCAGCTCCTGAGTGCGCCCGCCCACCAGTTGAGCCAGGACCCC
>JBDHFS010000296.1:0-3657 GCA_039590285.1 Gemmatimonadota bacterium | reverse complement strand
CGTCTGAAACAGGCTTCCGACCCAGCCCACCATCCGCGTCCCGGACGCCATCGCATCCAGCGTTCCGTCGATCAACCCGGCGTCGACGATCCGCCAGCAACCGCGCCACAACGCCAGCAGTGGCCGAATGACCAGGCGGTCGTACAGCTCATCGACGTACCATTTGTTGTACAGGACACCTGCGAAGCCGGTGGGCGCTTCCGAGTCTTTGGCTGGCTGATACCGTCGGTGCATCAAGGCCCTGAAAGTCAGGATCACGACGAGTATCGCCAAGCCCGTGGAGATCGCCGCCCATACCGCCTCGCCGCCGCCGAGCGGCGACTCGTGTGCCTGCTGGAAACCATGCTCGGTCATAACGAGTCGCGCCGGCTCCATCACCGGCTCGAGCCAGTGATGTAGCCAGCCAACCGCGGGGAGCACGGGCAGGGCCTCGGGGATGTTCACCCAGCCACCGACGACCGACAGAGCCGCCAGAATCGCCAGCGGCACCCACATCACGGCCGGAACCTCACGCAGGTGCGGTCTCGCGTCGGCGCCGCTTCGGCTCTCGCCATGGAACGTCAGCACCATCAGTCGGGTCATGTAACCCGCCGTCAGAAGCGCGGCGAGGATCGACACGATCCACAGCGCCGCGTACCCGTAGGAGCCGGCGCTCCAGATGATCTCGTCCTTTGAGAAGAATCCGGCAAACGGGAAAATGCCGGCTATTGCGACCGTTCCGATCCACATGGTGCCCCATGTGATCGGCATCACCTTCTTCAGGCCGCCGTGGTTGCGCATATCGTTCGGATCGTCGTGCCGGTGCACCTGGTGAAGCGCGTGGTGCATCGCGTGGATCACGGCGCCCGAACCGAGAAACAGCAGAGCCTTGAAGAACGCGTGCGTCATCAGGTGGAAGATCCCGGCCGTAAACGCGCCGACGCCCACGGCCAGGAACATGTACCCAAGCTGGGAAACCGTGCTGTAAGCCAGCACCTTCTTGATATCGTACTGCTGGGTCGCGATAGTGGCCGCGAAAAGCGCCGTGCCGGCGCCTACGGCCGCCACGATCGCCTGCGACACGGGAGACAAGGCGAACAGGACACCCGCCCGCGCCACCAGGTACACACCGGCCGTCACCATGGTAGCGGCGTGGATCAGGGCCGACACGGGAGTCGGGCCAGCCATCGCATCGGGAAGCCAAACGTGCAACGGGATCTGGGCCGACTTGCCGGTGCAGCCAAGGAACAGCATCAGAGTGATCAGAGTTACGACGCCCCCTCCGTACACCAGCGTGGACGATGCCGCGCCGAACACGTCCACGAAGCCCAGTGTTCCGAAGTGAGTGAAGATGAGGAACATGGCGATGAGGAAGCCGAAGTCCCCGATCCGATTTACGATGAACGCCTTCTTCCCCGCCGAGGCGAACTCCCGGTTCTCGTACCAGAATCCGATCAGGAGGTAGGAGCAAAGACCGACTCCCTCCCAGCCGACGAACATGATCGGGAAGTTGGCGCCCATGACCAGCACCAGCATGAAGAACACGAACAGGTTCAGGTACGCGAAGTATCGAGAGTAGCCCGAGTCGTCTCGCATGTAGCCGATGCTGTACACGTGGATCACCGACGACACGCCCGTCACGATCAGCATCATGAGGATGGACAGCTGATCGAACTGGAGGTCGACACCGACCGACAGATCCCCTGCCGCCATCCACGTCCACAGGGAGACCACAGCGGGATCGTGCGGCATGGCGCCGCGCATGCCCAGGAAGTTCGCCACGACTACGGCGAAGGCCCCGATGATGGCCAGGGGGCCGACCACGCTCGGGACCGACTTGTTCTCCCTCCACATGAACGCGCCGACGCCGTTGATCACGAAGCCGAGCAGGGGCAGCAGCAGAATCAGCCCCGGCAGGATCGGAGTGAACGCGACCTCAGCGTGCTGTACCAAGAGCGGAGCCGCCACTGGAGGTATCACCATTTGAGCCGATTGAAGCGATCCACGTCGACCAGCTCATAGTGTCTGAAGATCGCTATGATGATGGCCAGCCCCACGGCCGCCTCGGCCGCGGCCACAGCCATGACGAAGAACACGAACACCTGCGCCTCGATCCCCAGGGAGCGAGAGAAGACGACGAGCGTCAGGTTCACGGCATTGAGCATCAACTCGATGCACATGAACATGATGATCGCGTTACGCCTCACGAGCACGCCGATCGCCCCCACGGAGAACAGGAGGGCGCTCAGAATCAGAGTGTAGGTTTCGATATCCATTCCGGTCTCATGGTGCTCGACGCCGCGCGAGCACGATGGCGCCGACGATAGCCACCAGCAGGAGCAACGAAGTGATCTCGAAGGGAACCAGGTAGCTGCGGAACATCGGCTCCGCCACGATGCCCACGGCGCCGCGAGATTCGAGCATGGCATCCATCGTGGCCTGGCCCATTCCTCCGGCCATTGACGTGGTACGGCCGCCCCGCAGCATCACGGCCAGCAGGCCGAATACCATGCCGCCCATCACGATCCCCAGTATCAGGCGAAGGGGACCGCGAAGGTCCGTCTTCTCGGAACGGCCCAGGTTGAGCAGCATGATGACGAAGAGGAACAGGACCAGTATGGCCCCCGCGTAGACGATCAGATTGACGGCCGCGATGAAGTGTGCGTCCAGCAATACGAAGATTCCCGACATGGCGAAGAACGCCATGACCAGGTACAGAAGGCTGGCCACCGGATTTCGGCTGGACACCATGGCCACGGCGCCGGCCGCGGCCATGACGGCGAACAGAACGAAGAAGAAGTCGACGATCATTCGGACGATGGATCGGCGGGATCCCACAGCGCCGTGACCGGATGGTCGTTTTCACACAGCCGCTGGAGGTCGTACACCCACCTCTCACGACTGTACTCGGCGTTCTCGTAGTGGACCCCTAGGTGAATCGCCTCGACAGGACATACTTCCTGGCAGTAACCACAGAAGATGCAGCGGAACTCGTCGATCTCGTACACCGCCGCGTACCGTTCCCCGTTCTCGTCTTCCGCCGGTATCAGCTTGATGCAGTTGACCGGACAGACCGTGGGACACAGACCGCAGCCCACGCACTTGGCTCGGCCGTCCTCGTGAACCGCCATACGGTGTGTCCCCCGCCAGCGCGGCCCGAGCTCCCACTTCTCGTCCGGGTACTGCTGCGTCGGCTTGTCCGGACGCATGAAGTGCCCGATCGTGATTCCCAAGCCCTTCGTTATGGCCCGGACATAGGAGCTCTCGCTCTCCGGTCGCTCGACGATCCTCACCTCACCCGGCATGTCAGTCTCCCTCACTTCCGGTTGCCGCGGCCGTGACGGCTCCTGGCCCGGGCGTCGCCCTCGTCCTCGATGTCGCTCCCCGGACCAACCGGCCTCGGTCAAGCACGTACAGGAAGAGCAACATGAGGACGAAGTTGAGGCCGAACAGGGCCGCGGAAAAGCCGAGTCCGACCGAAACGCCCGCCGCATCCAGCACGAAGATGGCTACCGCGATCAGCATGATGTACGCCATCAGGGCCGGCAGGAAGACCTTCCAACCCAGGTCCATCAGCTGGTCGTAGCGAAACCGCGGAATCGTCCACCGGATGAACATGAAGAACACCACGAGGAGCGTCGTCTTCATGGTAAAGGCCACCAGCGTCAGCAGGGTCTT
>JBDHFS010000295.1:0-3660 GCA_039590285.1 Gemmatimonadota bacterium | reverse complement strand
GGGCCACCCACAGAGCCAGGACGACTCCGGTCAGTCCACCTCCACCTACGAGTCCCGAGCCGAACAACACTCCCTGTTCCCGGCGTCGCTCAGCTTCCTCCCGCTTCGGGCCCCGCGTCCGAACGTACCGGAGAAGCCCCCCCACGAAGACGGCCGCCATCGTTTCGAGCGGCAGGTACACGCCGACCGCGAAAGCCAGCACCGGCATCCGAAATGCCGATGCCACCAGCCCGATGGCAACACCGAGAGCGATCAGCAGCCACGGCAGGTTCTGATCCAGAACACCGTCGATGACGAGCGCCATGAGCGTTGCCTGTGGTGCGGGGAGCTCGGGTCCACCAAGGCCGCCGGGCACGTTGTAGTGAAGCAGCATGATGACGAGCGCCACGAACCCGGCCGATGTGATCACGCCGATCAATTCCCCGATCTGCTGGTATCTCGGCGTGGCACCGAGGATGTAACCCGTCTTGAGATCCTGAGACGTGTCGCCGGCGATCGAAGCAGCGATGGCTACCGTCGTGCCCACCATCAGCGCCGTAGCCTTTCCCGCCATGTCCGTCCAGCCCATGGCCAGGAACACGACGCTCGTGCCCAGCAGCGAGGCGATCGTCATCCCCGATGTGGGATTCGAGGTGACACCGACCAGACCGACGATGCGCGAGCTCACCGTGACGAAGAAGAAGGCGAATACAGCGATCAGAAGGCTGGCCAGGGCCCGCACCGGGATGGAGTCCAGGTAACCCAGGATTCCCGGAACGAATGTGAGCGCGGCGAGAGTCAGGCCCAGGAAGATCAGCACGGTTCGGGGAGAAAGATCGAGGTCCGTGCGCTCCATCTTCGCGATCGCTCCGTACGTCCGCTTCGATATCTGCTGCACCCCCAGCCGGAAAGACTCGATCATGGTCGGGACGGACCGGATCAGGGTGATCAGTCCGCCCGTGGCGACAGCCCCCGCTCCGATGTAGCGCACGTAGCGGTTCCAGATCTCGTCCGTCGTCATGTCGCGGATGAGCTTCTCCGTCTCCGGATACAGAGGCTCGACGAGTCCCGATCCCCAAAGGTAGAGCCCCGGAATGATCACCAGCGCCGAGAGGATTCCACCGGCCACCATCACGGTGGCGATCCGAATGCCGAGAATGTAACCGACGCCAATCAGGGGGGGAGACACGCTGATGGAGACGGCGGCGCGGGCCGGGAGTCCGACTTCGAACACTCCTCGCACCACTTTGAGTCCGTCTGTAAGGAGCTTGAAGGCCATGCCCACGCCAATTCCCCAGAAGACTCCGGCTGCCTGCTGTCCACCTCCCTCAGCCGCGACCAGCACCTCGGCGCAGGCCATGCCTTCGGGATAGGGTAGGCGGCCGTGCTCGCGCCTGATGAGAAACCGCCGCAAGGGGATCATCGACAGGACGCCGATCAATCCGCCGCACATGGCCAGAAGCGTCACCTGTAGCCATTCCGGACGCATGCCCCAGATGAACAGGGCCGGAATCGTGAACAGGACGCCCGAAGCCACAGAGGAACTGGCGGATCCGACGGTCTGCGACGTGTTGGTCTCGAGGATCGAGTGGTCGAGGCCCAACGCCTGGAACAGACGGAAGGCCACCACGGTGAGCACGGCCACCGGTATCGACGTGCTGATGGTCAGTCCGGCTTTGAGGCCCAAATACGTGTTGGCGGCCCCGAATATCACGCCCAGAATGGCGCCCGTAACGACGGCCTTGATCGTGAATTCCGATAGGCTCTGGCCAGCGGTCAGCGGAACGTACTCCTGGCCTTCCTCGATGACGTACGCGGTTGGAGGCAGCTTCCTGCCGGTCATCCCGTTCTCCAGTTAGAGGACGTCTGGCTTCGACCACGAGCGGAGCAGGCCCGGAAGGTATGCGCAGCATTGCGCCGGTCAAGCATCGGCTTCCGGTTCTGGGCTGCTGCTCAGGAGGCCCTGGTGACCGAGCCGATCAATGTTCCGACCCCCTCGACGCGAGCCTCGAAATGATCTCCCGGGCGGAGCGGGCCGACACCGGGCGGAGTACCGGTGAAGACCAGATCTCCCGGAGCCAGCGCCACGAGATGCGACAGGTGCGACAGAGTCTCTTCGGGACTCCAGATCTGGTCACTCAGGTCCCCCGATTGTCGTAGTTCTCCGTTCACCAGCATGAAGATCAACCCGGCGCGCGGGTGTCCGCAGATCGAGATCGGCTTGATGGTGGAGCAGGGTGCGGAGCCGTCGAAGCCCTTCGCCATGTCCCAGGGATGTGCGTCGGCTCTGGCCTGTCTCTGAATATCTCTGCGGGTAAGATCGATTCCGACCGCGTACCCGTATACGAGTTCTCGCCCCTCCTCCGGACCGATGTTTCGGCCTCCACTTCCCAGGGCGACGACGAGCTCCACTTCGTGGTGCAGCTCGCGGGTCGCGGGAGGGAAAGGGATCTCTCCTCCCATCGGAACCAGGGAGTCGGCGGGCTTGCTGAAGAAGAAGGGCGCCTCTCTCACCGGGTCCCCATCCATTTCCCTGGCATGGGCCGCGTAGTTCCGTCCGACGCAGTAGATGCGCCGAACCGGAAAACGTGACGCCAAACCTTCGACGGGAAGCTCCGCTCTCGGGGATGGCTCGAATACGTAGTGCTGCACTCAGGCCTCCGGATCATCGTGCAGTAAGCGTGTCGAGCTCCGCGCAGGCTCGAGAATGCTCGAATCCGATAATGGCGATCCTCGAGAGCCGCGCGACAGGGGACCGGGTTTGCGCGCGGCACTCCTCACGGGCAACTTCGCACCTTCGCATGCTAAAACATGGAGGAATCGGAATGCGCTCTTCTTCTGGATCCAGGTGGCTCGCGCCCGTCCTGCCGGTGGTCCTGTTTGCGGGTTGCTCGTCGTCGGGAGGACCCGAGCCCATGGTGGACCTCGAGCCCGTCGAGGCGTCGGTGTCGCCCGCGGTGGCGATGGAGACGATCACGGCGGACGAGATGCTGGCCCACGTCGCGTTTCTGGCAAGCGATGAGCTCGCGGGTAGAGATACCCCCAGTCCCGGTCTCGAAACGGCAGCCCTCTATCTGGCGGAAGGTTTCGGTGCCGCGGGACTGGACCCGGCCGGTGATCCCGGCTCCTTCCTGCAGCGCTGGGAATACGTCCAAACGTCTCTGAAGACGAGTGAGACCACGGTGGCCTGGGGTGAGGAGACCGAGCGCGTGGAACTGGAACTCGCCGAGGACTTCTTCATGCTGCCGGGTGGAGAGGAGACGGTGATCGGACGACTCTTGTTTCTGGGCCCGATCGAGAATCTGATTTCGGAGGGAGCTCCGGCTGAAGCGTCGGGCCGGATCGTGGTGGTGACCACGCCTCCGTCCATGGCTCTGGGGCTCGGCCCGACCCGGGCGGCCGAGGCGGCCGGTGCCGCCGCTCTGTTCCTGGTCCTCGATCCGGGCGTCTCTTCGGAGAGACTGGAAATGGTCGCGGGAATCATCGCCGATGCCGGCCTTCCGTGGCAGACTATCCCGACGCTGGGCCTCAGCTGGGACGCGGCCGAAGCCATGTCCTCGGCCGCCGGATCCGACCTCGAGCAGTTGGCGGGCTCTGATGAGGCCGCGGTGGTTGAAACAAACGTTGCATCGCCTATCCCAGAGTTCGAGGTGGAGATCCGCACGTCGGTGGAAACAGACG
>JBDHFS010000294.1:0-3927 GCA_039590285.1 Gemmatimonadota bacterium | reverse complement strand
TCGAGATCCTTGAGATAACTGGAATCGATGAGCTCAGGACCTTGCGGGGTACCGTCCTCGGCCGGCGGGCTTTCGAGGAACGCACCACGTTCCCCATCGAACACCAGCACATAGCTTCCCACCCCCTCGGTCCGCATTCGATTCGGGCGACTGAGTTCGCTTACGACGGGGTAGTCGTGGTCAGGATAGATCATTCTGATGCGCAGCGTCCTCAGGTCTTCGATTCGTCCAGCTCCTGCCATGGCTTCGGCCGTTCTGGCAACCGGCTGTGGGCTGCCGACAGGCGGGAATCAACGCAGTCAGGGCGACAGCCAATGCGGGCACGCCCAGCCTGTGCACTCTCTGGAACCTCTTCATCGGATTCTCCATCAGATGCATATTCGGATAGAGCGGTCTGCGTTCGGGCCGGCGGGCGCGAGGCCTACTCGTATCCCAAGGCATCCATGGGGTTCATCCTCGCGCCCTTCCAGGCCGGCAGGAATGCCGCCAGGGCTGCCGTCACCGCAACGGAGAGGATCGTTGCTCCATACGTGAGCGGGTCCGAAATGCCGACCCCGAACAGCAGCGGCCCCATTAACCTGGTCACGAGGAGCGACACTCCCAGACCCAGCACCAATCCTATCAGAGCCACCCTTCCGCCCCAACCAACCATCTGCCTCAGGATGTGAGTGCAGTCCGCCCCGAGGGTGAGCCTCAAACCGATCTCCCTGGTTCGCAGCGCGACTGCGTTGGTCATCAGGCCATATACTCCTCCGAGAGCGAGGAGCAGACCGGTCACGGCGAACGCGCCGACGAGGATCAGGTTGAACCGCGGTTGAGAGAGAGCTCCCGAATACACCTCGTCCAGGGAGCGCACCCACGCCACAGGTTGGGCGGGATCGGTATCCCGGATGGACTTGCGCAGGCCGTCCACGAGCGGCGCGGCCGGACCGTCCGTCTCCGCAACCATGATGAACTCACGGGCAATTGCCCGATCTTGTGTCTGCGGGACGTACACCTCCGGTTGCACTGCCTGATCCAGCGCTCGACGCTGTACGTTCGCGACGACCCCAACGATCGCTCGCCAGGGGAGAACAGCCTGATCTTCGGATTGAACGAGTCCGTCCGGGGGTGAGAGACGGATCCGCTGCTCCGTCGGATCGAGCCCCTGAAGGTAGAGCTGCACGAAACGCTCGTTGACCAGGGCCACGGGAAGGTCGTCGGCCCCGTCGCTGGGAAGGATGGGGCGCCCTGTGTGGACCGGTATACCCAGGGTCTCCAGGTAGCCGGGGGTCACGATGGAGAGGTCCACGACCGGCACTTCCGACAGGCTCTGGGCCGGTTGCCTCTCAATGGTAGCGAACTGCCGCCAGAAGAGGTTCACCAGCGGCAGGCCGATGGAAGCGCCTGCGGACACCACCCCCGGGACAGCCTCCATGCGGTCGAGTGCCTCGGTCAGGAACGTCCCCACTTCCGCTGTCTGGCCGTACCTCGTCCCGGGCAAGCTCACCATCAGCGCCACTCGGTCCCGCGTCTCGAATCCGAGATCCACTCGAAGGAGCTCCACGTAGCTCCGTAACAGAAGACCCGATGCCACCAGAAGAACCACGGAGAGACCCACCTGGCCGATGACGAATGCCCTCTGGACACGGTATTGCCCCGACAATCCAGGCTGCCGCCCGATATCCTGAAGGGCCCTGAGGATGTTCACCCTGGCCGAGCGGAGAGCCGGGAACATCCCGAAGAACAGGGCGGTCAACACGGCTGTCAGGGCGGTGAAACCGAGGACGGCGTGGTCCACCGAAACGGATGACAGCCGGGGGATCCCGGCCGGTCCAAGTGCCCGAATCGCGTTCACGGCGACGATGCAGAGCCAGTACCCGATGAGGCCTCCGAGCGCCGATAAGGTCAGCGCTTCCAGGAATACCAGTCGTATGACGCGGGATTCTGGAGCACCAAGGGCTTTGCATACCGCCGTTTCTTTTTCCGCCGAGGCGGCGCGAGCAAGGAACAGGCTGGCGAGGTTGACGCACGTAAGAACGAGAACGAGCCCGACAGCACCGAACAGGAACCAGAGACCTGGCCGCGCTCCCCGGACGGTGAACTCGTGGACGGAGACGAGCGCCATGCCCTTTCCCTCGTTCCACTCGGGGAACCTATCCCCGAGGCCGGCCGCGATGATGTCAACTTCCTGGCTCGCCTGGTCCATGCTCCGGCTGCCGGTCAGCCGCGCGAAGACGGTGGAATTGTGGTTGCTTCGATACGCCGGGTCTCTCGGGTCCAGAACCAGGGGAGTCAGGACCTCCGGGTTCGACAGATTTCCCCAACCCGGGAGGGAGAAACCTGCGGGCAGGACGCCGACGATCGAGTGGCGCTGTCCGTCAAGCGTCAGGTGCGCCCCCGCCAGATCACCCTCACCTCCGAAGCGGCTCTCCCACAGCACGTGACTGATGATGCAGACGCGCCTTGGGCCCGGCTGTTCCTCGTCGGCGGCAAATTCCCGACCCGCAACCAGGGTCGTCCCGAGAACGGAGATGAAACCTGGAGAGACATGGAGACCCGGCACTCTCTCCGGCCCAGGCTCTCCTCCGAGGTTGTATGGGCGCCGGATGACGGCGGCCATTCGCGCCATCGGAGCAGTCGCCTGGCGCAAGGCCTGGAAGTTTCCGAGAGACAGCCCGGAAGCAGGCTGGCTCGACTCACCTTGCGTCCCCCAAACGTACACGAGCTGTTCGGGCTGCGGGAACGGAAGGGGGTCGAGGAGAACCGACTTGACGACGCTGAACAGGGCGCTGTTGGCCCCAATACCGAGGGCAAGGGAAACCAGGGCCAGCATCGATAGAGCTTTGGACTTCCGGAGACGTCGGAGGACGATCCGGAAATCCGTGCGGAGCCCATCCCAGGGTCGGGCGCCCAGGGATCTCCGGATGTCCTGCTTGAACCGCTCGACGCCTCCGAACGCGATCAGTGCACGGCGTCGGGCTTCGCCCGGACTCAACCCGGCCCTGATGTTCCTGTCGGTTTCCATGTCGACGTGGAACTGCAGCTCCTCATCGACTTCGGCCTCAGCGACTCCCCTTCGGATCAGGAATCGCAGCGGTATCCGCAGGCCCTGCAGCCCGTGCCAGACTCGCTTGTGCCAGATCACGGCTCCCGTTCCTCATCACAATTGCAGAACCAGCTCCACGGCCACGGCGAACCGACGGTACTGTCGCGACTCCCGTTCCAGCTCCGCCTCCCCCGCCGGTGTGAGCCTGTAGTACTTCGCTCGTCGGTTGTTCTGCGATGTTCCCCACTCACTCTCGATCAGCCCCTTCCGCTCCAGGCGGTGAAGGGCCGGGTAGAGGGAGCCTTCGCTCACCTGGAGAACGTCCCGCGACGTTTCCTGTATCCGCTTCGCGACACCCCAGCCGTGGTTCGGGCCGAGACCCAGAGTCCGAAGAACAAGGAGTTCGAGAACGCCCCGGAAGTACTCGCCGCTGCGGCTCGTCATCTCTTGCCCTCCTTATTCCCCTGCCCACGCATCAAACCGCTCGGCGCACCGTGATACGGTCGCTTCGGATGGCTCGATCCACGAGCGCAATCCGAACATACAATACGTGCCTTACCCTCGTTTGTCTATGGGTAAGGCATACACTCACCGTGGCACTATGTTGCTAGAAACAAGCAGTAACGTTGATTATCGCGCTTCCCCAGTTCCCTTGTTTTTCTATGGTACCAGGAACCGGCGCTCCGCGAGAGACAGAGTCGTCGGAGGGTGGGGTGGTTCCGAACAGCTCACGGTGCCGGACATTGTGACAGACCCCGGCAGCATGTACAACGTGGACTCGCGAATCACTCCCCCTGAGAATCCCGTTTGGATCGGCCCGGCTCGAGATCATCAAAGCGGTACTCGAATGTCCGCGAGTTGAAGGACACTCGGTAGGTTCCAGCCCTTACAGGCAGATT
>JBDHFS010000293.1:0-3667 GCA_039590285.1 Gemmatimonadota bacterium | reverse complement strand
CAAGCCCATCTACATATTCGGCGGCTTCGGCCTTGTCTCCCTGTTCACAGGTTTCGTGGTGGGCGCCGTGACGCTGTACCTCAAGCTCGCGGGCATCCGGGACCTGGTGTCGACGCCACTCCCGCTGCTCACCGTCATGTTGATCCTGGTGGGTTGCCTGAGCGTATTGCTCGGGCTGGTCGCCGAGCTGACGGTGCGCACCTACTACGAGTCCCAGGGGAAGAAGACCTACGTCGTCTGGGAAGCCGAGCGGCAGGTGTGAGAGAACGCCTGCTCGACTACCTCGCGTGCCCTGAGTGCCGGGGGGATCTGGACGTCGAAGCAAGGGAACGAGACGTCGAGCACATCCTCCAGGGACGCCTCCTGTGCTCGGGATGCAGCGCGAGCTTCGCGATCGAGCGCGGTGTTCCCCGATTCGCGCCGGAGCTTTCCGCGGACGACAGCCGCACGGCCCGGGCATTCGGCTACGAATGGACCCGCTACGATGAGCTGGGCGAGCGCTATCGTCGCCAGTTCCTCGACTGGATAAGCCCCGTGGAACCGGAGTTCTTTCGCGGGAAGGTCGTCCTGGAGGGCGGGTGTGGGAAGGGACGTCACACGGCGCTGGCAGCCGAGTTCGGCGCTTTGGACGTCGTGGCCGTGGATCTCAGCGATGCCGTAGACGTAGCCTTCCGGAACACGCGCGACCTCCCGAGCGCGCACGTGGTCCAGGGAGACATCCACCGACTTCCCGTCAAGCAGGCGTTCGACTACGCGTTCTCCGTCGGCGTCCTCCACCACCTGCCCGTTCCCGAAGACGGTTTTCGCTCGCTGGTATCCAGGATCCGTCCGGGCGGGCGTATCTCGGTGTGGGTGTATGGGCGCGAGGGAAACGGTTGGATCGTCCACATCGTGTCGCCGGTCCGTCGCGGGCTGACTTCCCGGTTGCCGCCGGTGATCCTCGACGCCATCTCGGCGGTGGTCACCGTGCCTCTCTTCCTGGCCACGAAACTCGTGTACCGGCCATCTCGGGGGCGTTTCCTGGGCCACGGCCTGCCATACGGGGAATACCTGTCCTACATTTCGAGCTTCCCGTTTCTTGAACAACGGTCGATCGTTTACGACCATCTCGCCGCTCCCGTGTCTCACTATGTACGCCATGACGAGCTCGTCGATTGGCTCGACAGGGCCGGGATGGAAGAGCTGATCGTGGAACGGCACAACCAGAACAGCTGGCGGGGCTTCGCGCGTGTTTCCGCCGGATCGCCGGCGCGGGGCTAGCGCATGTGCGGCATCGCGGGAATCGTCGCCCTGGACGGCAGCCGACCGGTGGACGTCGCCCACCTGGAGCTGATGCTGGGGCGGCTGCAGCACCGCGGGCCGGACGATTCCGGAACCTGGACGGCCGACGGCGTCGCTCTGGGGAACCGTCGGCTATCGGTTATCGACGTCGAGGGCGGCCACCAGCCCATGACGGGCGCGCGCGATACGACGGTGATCGCGACCAACGGTGAGTTCTACAACTATCGCGAGCTGTTCGAGGAGCTTCGAGCCCGGGGCCACACGTTCGCGAGCCAGTCGGACACGGAGGTGGGGGCCCACGCGTACGATTGCTGGGGCCTGGACTTCCTCGAACGTCTCGACGGGATGTTCGCGCTGGCTCTGTGGGACGGAGAGGCCCGCCGGCTGGTCCTCGCTCGCGACCGCCTCGGCGAGAAGCCGCTCTATTACACGGTGTCCGACGGCCTCCTGATCTTCGGGTCGGAGCTGACCGCCCTGATGTCGCATCCTGCCGTCCAGGCCGAGCTGGACCCGGTGGCGCTCTCGGCGTACCTGGCCCTCGAGTACGTACCGGCCCCCACGTCCATCCTCCGCGGGATATCCAAGCTCGAGCCGGGCAGCGCCCTGATTCTCGAAACAGGACAGATCCGGACATCACGTTACTGGCAGCTGGATCCCCGGCCGGACGCGGCGCCCCTCCCCTATGCCGGAGCCGTGGAACGCCTTCGCGACCTGCTGGATGAGGCTGTCAGATCCAGACTGGTGAGCGACGTGCCTCTGGGGATCTTCCTCTCCGGAGGAATCGACTCCTCCGCCATCGCGGCGCTGGCCGCCCGGCATGGAGCGCTCGACACGTTCACGATCGGGTTCGAGGAATCGAGCTTTGACGAACGGTCGTACGCCGGTGCGGTGGCGCAACGATTGGGAAGCCGGCACCACGAGCTGGTCCTCAGCGGCGACCGGATGCCGGAGCTCGTACCTCGGATCGGAGGAATGCTGGACGAGCCTCTGGGGGACGCGTCCATCATCCCGACCACTCTCCTGAGCGGCTTCGCGCGTCAGAGGGTAACGGTGGCTCTCGGAGGCGACGGCGGAGATGAGCTGTTCGGTGGTTACCCGATGCACCAGGCGCATCGCGTCGCTCCGTTCGTCCGACGGCTTCCGACGGCCGTGATCCGCCTCCTCGAGTCGGGAGCGCGGATGATCCCGGTGTCGCACCGTAACTTCTCGTTCGGCTTCAAGACCTCGACGTTCCTGCGCGGCGCCGCGGCTCCTCCACCGCTCAATCACGCGCTGTGGATGAGCTCGTTCTCTCCGTCAGAGCAGCCGCGTCTTCTGACGCCCGACGTGCTGGCGGCGGCCGGGGACGGACGTCAGGCGTTCGCGCCTTTCGAGACGGTGTGGAAGGAATCGGAGGCCGCTCCTCCCGGATCCCGGGCCCGTCACCTCGACTCCCTCACGTACCTGCCGGGCGACATTCTCACGAAGGTGGACCGGGCCAGCATGTCCGTCTCTCTGGAGGTCAGAGCACC
The DNA here is from genome assembly GCA_039590285.1 of Gemmatimonadota bacterium. Lineage (GTDB taxonomy): Bacteria > Gemmatimonadota > Gemmatimonadetes > Palauibacterales > Palauibacteraceae > Benthicola. Next base: position 875 of record JBDHFS010000293.1, on the reverse strand, counting down.
CTTCCTCGCGCCCGACGTGGTCGCCTTCGCCTTCTCGCTACCCGACAGCTACCACATGCGGGGGCTCACCGGTAAGCGCCTGCTCCGCGGGGCAATGGCCGATCTCTTGCCGCGCCAGGTGTTGACCAGGCCCAAGAAGGGATTCGGAATTCCCGTCGGCCGGTGGTTGAACGGACCGTTGCGCGAGCTGACGGACGACCTGCTGAGCGCGGACGCTCTGGCGAGCGAGGGTCTGTTCGAGCCTGGCGAGGTGCAGCGAAGGCTCCGGGAGCACCGCGCCGGCCGCCGCGATCACCGCAAGCCCCTGTGGACCCTCCTGGTGTTCGAGCTGTGGAGGCGCGCGCACCTGCGCTGATCGGCCGACGGCTTCGTGCGGGGCCGGCGGGTTCGTGCCCGGCCGGCGACTCCGACCCCGGAGACGGCGTCCCTCTCCACCTTGCGACCACGCCTCCCCACAGCGAATCTCCGTGCATCCAGGTACCCTCACTCGGGTGCAGCCGCAGGCCTTAGAGCGGCAGGAATCACCAATCGGAGCAGAATCGTGAAATACACGCGCCTGTGGGGCGTCGCGGTGCTCGTCGCTCTCGCCGCGTTCGTCCTACCGCAGCTCAGGTCCCAGGACGCGGGCCAGGATCTGGGGAGCGTCGTCTTCTTCCACCCGGACGGGATGGGAGTGAATCACTGGGCCGCCGTGCGGATGCTTACCGTAGGGCCGGACGGACGGCTCAACTGGGACAAGCTACCGCACATGGCCGTGTACACGGGGCACATGAAGGACCGGCTGACCTCCACATCGCACGGCGGTGCGACGGTCCACGCCTACGGTGTGAAGGTCGTGGCCGACAGCTACGGGATGGACGGCGACGAGCCCCTCG
>JBDHFS010000292.1:0-3675 GCA_039590285.1 Gemmatimonadota bacterium | reverse complement strand
CGCGAGAAGCTTGAGAGGCTCAGGGACGATGCTCGTCCGGTTCTGAACGGTCTCGTCGGGTTCCGTTTCCTACTTCTCCCCGGGCTGCGGCCCGGAGCTTACATGCGGCGCAAGCCGGTTCCACTCGCTCGACGCCACGCAGTAGAGGCAGAAGTCGCCGTGGTCGTAGATCGAACAGGCCATTGGACCGCGCCTGTCCTTATGCACATGGGCTCCCACGAATGGCGTCCTGGTCGGTCTCACCGGTCTGGTGAGCACCCACGTGATGCCGTCCGCGCCGTTGTTGCCCATGAGGAGACTGTCGCGCTCCCACTCGTTCTGTTCCAGCATGTCCACGCCAAGAAGCTTCAGTACGCGCAACAGGGGATGCACGGTACGCTGAAACCTCCCGGGCTTCTCGCCGGGCATCATCATCGGTCCGGAGCCCATACCGATGTACTTGGTCACGCCGGCAGCCTTCATGGCGTTCCAGACGTGCGGTAGGTTGTGGGTCTTCGGACGCTTCTTCCGGTCGTCGCCGAGCGCCGAGATGACTCCATCGCAGCCCGTGAACGCCTGCTTCAGCTTCTCCTCCTCTTCCAACTGGGCCTCGACCACCGTGGTCGTCGACTTCACGTCTTTGAACCTGTGCGGCGACCGCGTGATCACCACCGCCTCGACACCGATCTCTTCGGCCCGGGCGAGGATCCCCCTGCCGTAGGTTCCGCTGGCGCCGATGATCGCCACCCTGGCCGGCTTCGCGACGTCCGTGCTCATGGCGTTCAGCCTTCTGTTGTCTGACGATTCCGCATCTCTGCCGCGGGCTACCATGCCAACCGCGACAGTGCTGCGCAAGTCGACCCCGTCGGCGGCAGAACCTGTCAGGCCACTGCCCCGCACGCTATTATATGCGGCACCCCTCTCAGGATCTTCCACGATGGAGAGTTGTACCTATCTAGGTGCTAACATGGCACATAGGGGGCTCCGATGTTGCTTAGAAGTCTACCGTTCGCCCGCGCCGCTCGAGGAGTGCTCGCTCTTGCTGTCTTCACCTCCGCGGTGGCGGTCTCAACCATCGTTGCGCAGGAGGCGGAAGACGTACGAGCCGTGCTCATTACGGGAACCAGCTCTGGTATCGGACTGCGAATGACCGAAGTCCTTTCACAGGACGGGTTCTTTGTCTATGCGGGTGCTCGGAAGACCGCAGACCTGGAACGTCTCGACGCGATGGAGAACGTGAAGTCGGTCCGTCTGGATGTGACGATCCAGAGCGAGATCGATGCGGCGGTCGAGCTCGTTCGAGCCGAAGGAAGAGGGCTCTACGGACTGATCAACAACGCCGGCGTGGCCGTCATGGGACCGCTCATCGAGATGTCGGAGGAGGACATGGCGTTCCAGTTCGACGTGAATCTGTTTGGACCATACCGCGTGACCAAGGCCTTTGCGGATCTGCTCATCGAGAGCGAGGGTCGAGTCATGACCGTCAGCTCCATCGCCGGGATTCTATCGAGCCCGTTCATCGGCGCGTACAGCATGAGCAAACACGGAGTCGAGGCCTATACCGATGTCCTCGCCGCCGAACTGGATCGCTTCAACGTGGCGGTCGCCGCCGTGGAGCCCGGCAACTACAAGTCCCAGATCCTGGCCTCCATGGTGAAGCGTATGGAAGCGACCGGCTACTCGGCCGATGGCTCCAGATACGGTTCGATGCTCGACATGATCACCGGTCCACTCGATCGATCCCAATACAGGGACCCGGACGACGTGGCTCAGGCGGCCCTCCATTTCCTCTCCAGCGATTCACCCAAGCGGCGATACATGGTCGTCCCCAATCAGTTCGAGGCGGAGATCACCATCCGACAGGCTCTGCAGGAGCTGGTTCAGCTGAACGAAGGGCACCCGTTCTCGTACTCCCGCGACGAGCTGGTGGAGATGCTGGACCAGGCCCTGGGTGAAGATTCGGCGTCGCCATCGGACGCATCCTCGTCAGCTGAAGCGTCCCCGGGCGTTGGCCTTCACGAGGCGGCGTTGACGGGCGATCTCGAGGCTGTTCAGCGGCACATCGAAGCCGGGACGGACCTCAACGCAAGAGAGCCAGCGGGAGGATCGAGCCCGCTGATCACCGCGGCGACGTTCGGCCAGACCGAAGTAGCCAGGGCGCTGATCGAAGCGGGGGCCGACCTGGATCAACAGAACAACGAGGGATCGACCGCACTCCTCACCGCGGCCTTCTTCGGCCGTACCGAGATCGTGGAGGCTCTGCTGGCTGCGGGTGCCGACAAGAGCATACGGAACAACGCCGGGTCTACACCGCTGGATGTCGTGACTGTGCCCTTCGACGCGATGAAGGACATATATGACTACATAGGATCCGTCCTTGCTCCATATGGACTGGAACTGGATTACGAACGGATCAGGATGACTCGGCCCGTGATTGCGGAGATGCTTCGGTAGCGGGCCTCTCGTCCGGTCGGGAACCGCGCAGGCGGCGTGGCTACTCGTCTCGTACCTGCTCGAGCTCCGAGAAGGTCTCGCCGTTGAAGACCACCCGGAGCCGTGTGGGCTCGCCCGACTCATCTGATATCTTCTCGACTTCGTAGCCACCCGTTCCCAGAATGAGAAGACGGCCATCGGTGAGCGGGGTCACGCGGATGCTGCTGCCGTCCGCCTCGAGATAGAGCTTGGCGTCTTCGACGTGGAGACGGACCTCCGCCAGGGGGCCTTCTCCACGGTACGTACCGGCCAGTGTCTCCAGCTCCTCGACGGGCACCTCCGCTGCCTGCGGCAAGCTGCCAGGCTCCACCCATCGGTTGTATTTCCGCAGCGCCTCTTGAAGCCGGTCATGGGGGAGTGCATGGACGGTGAGACTGTCACGCCCCGTCATCGTCTCGGCCGCTACCATGGCGTTCAGGATCGCCTCCTCCGTCGCCTCTACCGTCGCCTCGAACAGCGTGTTCATGGTGGCATTGGGCAGCATATCGAGGCTGGCTGACGGCCGCTCGTGCCACGCCCCGGGGTTGCCCGTGGAGAACGCGATGAAGATGTCGCCGGAACTGTTGCCGCCCAGGCCGCCCAGCCGACCAATGGCCAGAGGGACCCGCTCGGCCAGGCGCTGGAGTTGCTGCGGCAGCAATGGCGCATCCGTCGCGACCACGACGATGATGGATCCGCGCGCCAGCACATCCCAGTTCGGGAGAAGGTTCGGGATCTCCTTTCCGACGGGCACGCCAGCCACGGTGAAGCGACTGCGACCGCCGTAGTTGGCCTGAACGAGGACACCGAGCGTGTGACCGCTTCCCGTCAGGCGGGAGGCCGTTCCGATCCCACCCTTGAACTCGTGTACCACCATTCCCGTCCCGCCGCCGACGCTGCCCTCGGCCACGGGGCCGCCGCGCGCGCGGTCCAGCGCCTCGAAAGCGTGGTCCTGCGTGACGTGCTGACCGAGGATGTCGTTCAGGACATCGTACGTCTCAGCGACCACCGGATACGTGTACCATAAACCGCCCTCGGGGTCGGCGTTGTACCCCGTCGAGTCCATCCACGCGATCACGGCGTCGCGGACAACGCCGACGCTGAAAGTGTTCGTGATCATGACGGGGGTCTCGAGGAAGCCGGATTCCTCGATCCAGTGGATGCCCGTCATTTCACCGTTTCCGTTCAGCGCATATGTGGCGGCGAAGACAGGATCGAAGCCCC
>JBDHFS010000291.1:0-3765 GCA_039590285.1 Gemmatimonadota bacterium | reverse complement strand
CGAGGAGCAGGGGTGTCAGTGTGACGAACGCGAGGCCCGCGATCAGCATCCCGTGGATGTACCCGCTCGCACTGTACGGGAAGAGCCCGGGCCACAGCAGGAAGAACACCTGGGCCGACGCCTGGAAGAAAGCCGCGATGCGCAACAGGTACGCGGCCGGCAGGTAACGGCGCGGCAGGAAAAGCGAAATCACGATAAGCCCGATCGTCAGCACGGCCCCCGTGATCCACATGGCCGGACCCGGTGCGCCCGCACCGACGGCCAGGTACGGAGCGCTGATCCCGAGGCTGTACTCTACGATCACGACGTAGCCTTCCCACCCGAAGACCTGCCTCCAGAACTCCAGGATCTGCGCCCACGCCATGACGACGCCATCGAGCGCCAGCAGCCACACTTCCAGCAACACGACGAGCATCACGACGCTGGCCAGGAGCCGGCCGGGGGTGAACGGCTCCCGGGCCATGGCCCGGTGCAGGAAGATCGGGCCACCCCGCCAGCCGGTGAACCGGGCCTCCTCCAGCGCCTCCGGCAGGCCCGGATCCGGAGCCGCGGGGTACTGAAAGGCCACGTCGCTTTGATTCGGAGCCATGGAACCTGCCTTTCAGGCCGCGACGCCGGAGCGTGATTCGTCGCGTGCCGGCCGCACATGCCCTGCCTCGTGCGCCCACACCGTCCCGTGAACGAGCGCACCGATCGTCGCGTGAATCGAAAGGGCGCTGACCGTCGTCGGGCCCTCCGGCGTTCCTATCCGGCAGCCCCCGGAGAGGTCGATCGTTGCCTCCGCGAGCACCGGTCCCCAGACCTGGCAGCCCTCGCCGACCCACAGGTGGCGACCGGAGACGATGCTTCCCTCCACCCGCACATCCTCCGCCAGGACCAGGTCGTCGTGGCTCTTCACGCTGCCGAGGATGTGGGCCCCGGCCCCCAGCTTACAGGCCCCGGTGACCACCAGATCCGCTTCAACAAGCGCCCCCGCGGGGATCTCGAGGCCCCGAGCCACCAGCCACCGTCCCGCCTCCGTGTCGAGGATCCCGGGCACGTCGGCCGGCTCCAGGACGGAGGTCGATCCCGGGTCCACGCGCTCCCCGGCCACGCCTGCGGCGGGATCCCCGAACTCGATCCGGGAAGCGTGCAGGCGCTCGAACGTGCAACCCCGCTCGAGGTGGATTCCCACGCCCGCCGAAACCCTGCCATGCAGCACGGAGCCCGTGGCGGCGCGCACCCAGGTCCCGGCGTGCACCCATCTGAGGGAACGACTGGCCGCGGCGAGCTCTACCGATTCCTCGGCGAGGATCGCCCGGTAGATGCTCCCCTCACGTCCGTAGACCGAACCCCGGGCGTAGATGTCGCGCGCGAACACCGTGCGTCCCGGAAGCCGGAGGTCCGCTGCGCCGATGAGCAATCGATCGCTCCGGCCCTCCCGGCGCTCGACCTCGCGCAGGATCGGCGGATTCTCAGTTCCCGCCACGAGATAGGGCGTGTCGTCGTCCAACACGCCTTCCTCGGTCACCATTTTCCGATGGCATTCCTCGAGCAGAGACCCGAAGCTTCCTTCTACGAACGACCGGAAGACCCTAGCGAATCGCTCGATCTCCACTTCCGATTCGTGGACGACGGTCAACGGCTCGGTATCGACAGGGTCGTGCCACTCTGCGACGGCGGGAAGTATCGGCAGCAGGGCCAGTCCGACGGCGATGACCAGGAACAACAGGACGGCGAAGGTCACGCTCATGGCTCGCCCCTGTCCACGTCGGTCCGGAGCGGCTCACCGCTTGTTCGGCCGTTGACGTGATTGTTGTGGTTGTGATTGTGCTCGGTCTTGTGCCACAGCAGCTCCTCGCTGCGCTTCCGCGGCACTACCTGGGAGACGGTGGCGCTCGAGACGGCGAACAGGCTGACCAGGAAGCCGAGGAACACGAAGGGAAGCAGGCGGATGCGCTCTCGCGATCCATCGAGGTGGGCGGCCGCTCCCACCTCATAGAACGTGGCGAAGTTCCCGATCGTGCTGTAGGAGGTGACGGCGAGAATCACCAGCAGGCTTGAACGCAGCTCCCCCAGATACCACAGGACCACACCCAACAACCACCCCAGCACCAGAACGGGGGACATCGCGTAGACCCCCAGGAGTAGGAGCCCGTCCACCTTTTCCAGGAAGCGGGTACGCCGGTTGCGCAGCAGCCGCCAGCTATAGCGGCGGGTAGCCTGGTTGTGTCCCATGGCCCACCGCTTGATCTGGCGCAGCCGTGCGTCCCACGTCTCGGGCACCTGTTCGTAGCACTCCGAGCGGTTCTGGTACGCCGTCTTCCATCCGCCGAGCAGCAGGCGATACGTGGCGTCGGTGTCCTCCGCCAGGGCGTCCTCGCGCCATCCCCCGACGCTCAGTAGGGCTCGCCTGCGGATCCCGCCGACCGTCCCTCCGTACTGGGGGACCAGGTGCAGGTTCATGCGGGCCTGCTGATCGACCTGGTACCCTCCGGTGCGCTCCAGATCGAGCAGCCGGGTGAGCAGGTTGCGATCCGTATTGTGCGGGACGACGCGACCCATCACGGCCCCGACCTCCGGGTCGAAGAACGGGGCGACCAGCTGTTTCACGAGACCCCGTCCGGGGATGTAATCGGCGTCGAACACCAGGACGATATCGGTCATCACTTCCTGCGTTGCGTCGTTGAGCGCCGCCGCCTTTCCCGGCGTGCCGTCGTCGCGTTGGAAAGGCTTGACGATCTCCGGATAGGACTCCTCGTACTCCCGGATCTTCTCGCGAGTGTCGTCCTTGGAGCGATCATCGATCGGGGTGATCGTCAGGCGGTCCCGCGGATAGTCACAGTCGACGAGCGCCTCCAGGATGTCGCCGATGACTGGTTCCTCGTTGTGTGCCGGAACCAGTACCGTGACCGGAGGCCAGGCGGCCGTGTCGATGTCCACGTATGGCTGCCTCGGAGGACGGAAGAGGCGCACCAGAGTGAAGAAATAGTGGCGGACAATGTAGACACAGATCAGGAAGATGATGCTATACAGTGCGTACACCATCAGGCGGACGATGGGGGACCGCCCCGCATCATCGCGGCCCTGGAACAGCGGCGCCAGCGTGGGCATCTCGTAGTCCGAGCCCGCGGTCACCCGTCGCACGCGCGGGGGGTCAGTATCCTCGGGATGGCTGAGATCGGGAGCGGCCGCGACGGCGACCGGGACCGCTGCATGAACGGCGAGCGTAGGACCCGCCAATACGGCCGCCGCGAAGACGATCCACAGCGCGGTCGAGATCCAGCTCCTCCGTGAAACGCGGTAATCATCCACGTCCTCACGCTCCTGGGAAGGAAACGACATCGCGACCCGTCGTGCCGCGGGGGGGCGGGGCGGCACGAACCTGACGTGTGATCGGTATGCGGTCTTCGATCCGGCACGCACTGTCAACCGGAGGCGGCCGGCCCCGTCGGGCGCGGACGGCTGGCAGCGAACAAGATCTGGTTCGTGGACCCTAACTTGCAATATGTGTTCCGATACTCCCGTGCGCAGGGCGGGATGCTGAGTATGCCGTATCTCGTTGTTCCGCTGTGCGTTCCGAAGCCGGAGACGGTGCCGGACGGTCTTCCTTGACGAGTCACGATGGCCCGCCGGGGGACGCCGTGACACGTTTCGGAACCGCCCAAATTGCTGGTACGAAAGTCGTTGGCACCGCTCGTGTCAGGTACGTTTGTACCAGCTCGTGTGGAACTATCGTCGTCGAAACGGGAGGAGTATCCGTGAGGTCGGTCTGGATCGTCTTCG
>JBDHFS010000290.1:0-7474 GCA_039590285.1 Gemmatimonadota bacterium | reverse complement strand
CTTGCGCTCGAGTTCCCGAAGTCGCTGCAGGAGCTGGGGCAACTGCAGCGTCGCTGCACTCGCGCGCAACGACTGCCGGTGCGGTCGAGCCGGATATCCGGAATACACGCCTCCGGCCGGGACGTCGCCGATGACCCCCGCCTGGCCCGCGATACGGGCCCCTGCTCCGATCGTGATGTGCCCGATGATTCCCGCCTGACCGCCCAGCTGGACGCCGTCTCCAACATGTACACTGCCCGCGAGGCCCACCTGGGCCACTATGACGCAGTGGCTCCCGATTACGACGTTATGCGCCACATGCACGAGGTTGTCGATCTTGGTGCGGTCCCCGACGATCGTGTCCCCGAGCGAGCCTCTGTCGATGGTTGAGTTGGCACCGATCTCCACGTCATCTCCGATGATGCATCCCCCGACCTGGGGAATCTTCGTGAGACCGTCCGGTCCGCTCGCGTACCCGAACCCATCGACTCCGAGCCGGACTCCGGGGTTCAACCGAACCCGATCTCCGACTTGCACGCCGTGCCCTATCGTGCAGGACGGACCGATCCTGCAGTTTTCCCCGATGGATGCCCCGGCCCCGATATAGCACTGGGCCCAGATCTGGGTCCCGCTCCCAATGGTGACGCCAGCCTGAACGGTGACGAAAGGCCCGATCCAGACCCGCTCACCCAGCTGGACGCCGTGCCCGAGCACCGCTGTCGGATGAACCGCCGGCTCCAGTTGAGGGGACGGATGGAACAACTCGAGCACCGTGCTGAGTGCGAGCTCCGGATTGTCGACCCTGATGAGTGCCGCGCCGTTCGCATCCACCCGGATGCCGGGAGCGATGAGACACGCACCCACGCGACTCTGTTCGAGCCGCTCGGCATAGCGCTCGTTGACCACGAACGTGACGTCGTCGGGTCCTGCCCGGTCCACTGGCGCGACTCCCGATACCTGACGCCCTCCGTCGCCCTCAACGACTCCGGAGACGAGGTCTGCCAGCTGCTTGACGGTGTAGATGAGCATGTCGTTACCTGCCTGCCCGGGGCCCGCCCCTGCCCGGCGGGAGAGAGCATGGCCGGAGGTGCGCCGGAGGTCCGTTACAACAGACGCCCCGGGCTGCGCCCTGAGCCTCTTACTGCTGCGGGACCTCGCCACCCTCTGGCGGTGGAGCCGCAGGCGCGGCGCCGAGCCGCGACAGAATCGTATCCGTAATGTCCAGCGTCGTGTCCGCCGCCACCAGACCTTCCTTGGAGGCGTCGAGGACGATGGAGTAGGCGTTCTCGAAGCGTACCGACTCGATCACGCTGCTCACCTGCTCCAGGATCGGCCCCAGGAGCTCCTGCTGTCGCTGCTGCGCCTGGGTGTCCATCTCCTGCTGCCGTGTCTGCAGCTGGTTCCGCCGTCCCAGGATCTCCGCCTGCTTCTGCTCTTTCGCCTGCGGGCTCAGGAGCACCTCCTGGCGCTGGTAGTCCTGGAGCATGGAATCGACGACGGCCGCCTCTTCCTGGAGCTGTGTGCGCATGTCCGCCAGCTCGCGCTCGAAGGTGCGGGCCGCTTCCGCCGCTCCGGGTGCCTGCTGCAGGAGCACCTGACCACGCACGTACACCACCGGTGTACCCGAAGGCGGAGTCCCCTGGGCCATTGCACCCGTGGCGGCAACCGCTACTCCCAGGGCTGCAGTGGCGAACCAACGTATCAGAGCCATATCAGACGTCTCCTTCCATGAACATGAATGCTTCCTGTCGTGGTTGCGTTCACCGCCTCAATACAGCTGTCCGAAGCGGAAGTGAAGCTGCCAGCCCGGATTCGGCCGTCCCAGGACATCGCGACGATCGAATCCGTAGGCGTAATCGATCCCGACCGGCCCGAACGGCGTCAGCAGGCTCAGACCTACTCCGGCGCCGACGAGAAGGTCCGTCGGATTGAACTCTGCCGCTGTCGACCACAGATTTCCGGCGTCGACGAAGGTGCTGGCGAAGATGTTGTCCGTTAATTTCACTCCGAAGCTCGCGGATGTCGTGAAGAAAGACTCGCCAACCCGAGCCAGGCTGTTCACCGGCGCATTGCGCGGAACATGTCCCTGGGGCGTAATCGTCGCCTCCTCGTAGCCTCGAAGACGCTGCCCGACCTGAGTTCCACCCACGTAGAAGCGCTCCACGAAGAAGGGGTTGTCTCCGAACACCAGGCCGGCCTTCAGAGTCAGGCTGGCCACGATCTCGATCGGGACGCTTCCAGGGCCACCGCCGATCTGCCCGATGCGCGAATACCACTCGCTGTCGAAGTCCCACCTGTTGTAGTCCCCGTCGCCGCCCAGCCAGCCGCCGGTCTTCCGGAATGCGATCTGATTCCGGCTCCCCCCGGTCGGGAATAGACCTCCGTCACGCGTGTCGCGCAGCAAGCGAAGCGCGATCGTGCTCCTGGTTCCCTGTGTGATCAGGTTCTCCGCATCCGGTCCCAGACCCAAAGCATCCAGGTCGCTGACCTCATCGGCGAACAGAGAATACCCCACGTAGAGGCGAACGGACCTCACGGCGAAGGGAAACAGAGGGATTCCCACCTCGAAGAAACCTCCGGTCTTGCGCCGGGTGCCCAGGTCGAATGTCTGGAACCGGTCGCGCGAGCTCTGCAGGCCGACCGTGGCGCTGTACCGTGATCCGAACACCTCGGGGTCCGTATAGGTGACCTCGATGTCCTGAGTCCGGGCACCGAACAACCATCGGAAGTGTCCGATCTTCGCCTGGCCGAAGAGGTTGGGCTGGTCATACCCGATGAAGCCGGCTAGTCCGGTGGCGGCTGCAGCCGAGAGTCCGAAGTTGATGTTGCCCGTCTGCTTCTCCTTCACCCGGTAGACGATGTCAATGTCGCCATCGTCCCGCGGCTTGATCTGGATGGCCTCGTCGGGCGGCAGCGTCTCGAAGAAGCCGAGAGATTGAATGTTACGTACGCTCTGGATCAGGCGCTGTTGCGAGTAGATGTCTCCCGGCAACGTAAGGAGGATCTTACGGATCACCCTGTCATGTGTGTAGTCGTTGCCCACGATCAGCACCGTGCGGATGTACGCCGGGTTTCGCTCGATGACCCTCAGTCTCGCATCTACCGTTGGGTTCGTCCCGGCGCTATCCGGCGGATTCCGAGTGACCTCCGGGATCACCTGCACCTGCAGGTAGCCGGCATCCCGATACAGGTCCGAGATGTCGGCCACGGCCTTCTCGAAGGCCGTCCGATCGAACGGGGGGAAATCGCCGGCCTCGAGACGCTCCTGGTCCAGAAGCCCCTCGCGGACGGGCGGGTAGTACTCGCCGAGTTGTGACGCCGGGAAACGTCGGTTGCCCTCTATGTTGAACGAGCGCAGCAGGTACAGGGGACCTTCCCGAACGCGGATCTCGATTCTACCCTTACCCGTAAGTGTGTCGACGACGACCGTGTCGCCCAGCACCTCCATATCGATGTATCCATTCTCTCCGTAGTGGGCCGGAACACGTTCTGTGAGGTCCCTCCGGAATTCATCTCGGCGTAGCTCGCCGGGCTCGAACCAGAAGAAACCCTCCTCTACGGTGGCCATCGAGCCACGGATCTGCGAATCCGTGAATGCCTCGTTTCCCGTGATATCCACCCGCGCCAGCGCCAGGCGCGGCCCCTCGTGAACGAGGAATGTCAGCTCGAGCTGATCGAGGCCGCTTGTGACCTTGGACGGGTCCAAGGACGCTCCCGCGATGAGCCCCACGGAGTCGGTCACCGTTCCATCGTTCGCGTGACTCATGCCCTGGAACACGTAGCGACCGATGATCGGGCGCTCCACCACTTCGATGTAAAATATCGCCGGCCTGAAGGGGGTGACGTGCACCTGGATATTCGAGAACTCGCCCGTGGAATACAGTCGTTGAACGGATTCCTGTATGGTGGGGCCGTTCACCGTCTCGCCCACGCGGAGCTGCGCGATACGGCGAATTCCCTCGGCGGAGTACCGAGAGTGGCCACGCACGACAATGCTGTCGATGGTGACCGAGAGCGGCTCCTCCTGCCCCAATACTGGAGCGACCCTCGCCGTCTGAAGCGCGACGAGGGCCACGAGCCCGGCTGCGATTCGGCTTGGCTTCACTTTGCGGATGTATGCGACGCCGCTCGAAAGACAAGAGATTCTGAGTCCTTCGCCACCTCTACCACGATCTCGTCTCCCGGCGCGAACTCGGCCATCAGGATTTTCTCTGAAAGTGCGTCCTCGATGTACCTCTGGATGGTCCTTTTCAGAGGTCTCGCACCGAACTTGGTATCATATCCGCGGTCGACGAGAAAGTCTACGGCCGCATCGTCTGTTTTGAGGCGTAACTCCTCGTCGGCCAGTCGATTCTGGACTTCTCTCAACATGATGTGGACGATCTCGCCTATCTGCTCCTTGGAGAGCGGATGGAACACGATCACCTCGTCCAGTCTGTTCAGGAACTCCGGTGTGAACGTCCGCTCCACTTCATCACGCACCCGTTCTGCCATCCGCTCATATTCGATCGTAACCTCATCGACTTCGAAGCCGAGTGTGGAGCTCGAAGCGATCTCCCTCGCGCCAACGTTCGACGTCATAATGAGAACGGTGTTCTTGAAGTCGATGACACGACCGTAGTTGTCCGTAAGCCGTCCCTCGTCCAGCACCTGGAGAAGGATGTTGAACACATCGGGATGCGCCTTCTCGATCTCGTCCAGCAGGACCACGCTGTAGGGTCGGCGCCGCACGGCCTTCGTGAGAGCGCCGCTGTCCTCATAGCCGACGTATCCCGGAGGCGCTCCGATCAGTCGGCTGACCGAGAACTTCTCCATGTACTCGGACATGTCGACCCGGATGAGGGCCTGTTCGTCAGCGAACAGGAATCTGGCGAGCTGTCGTGCGAGCTCGGTCTTACCTACCCCGGTCGGCCCGCAGAAGACGAACGACCCGATCGGGCGATCCGGATCCTTGAGCCCGGCCCGGGTACGCCTGATAGCCCTGCTGATGGCCTCGATCGCCTCATGCTGGCCAACCACGGTCTCATGAAGCTCATCCTCCATCCGAAGCAGGCGTTGGGTCTCTTCCTCGCGCAGCCGACTGACGGGGATACCCGTCCACCGCGAGACGATGAACGCGATCTCTTCCTCGCTGATGACAGGACGCATCTCCCGCTGCTGCTTCTCCCACTCCTCCCGAGTGCGCCGCACCTCCGTGTGCAGTTCCTTCTCTCGATCGCGCAGCATCGCTGCCCGCTCGAAGTCCTGGTCTCGGATCGCCTCGTCCTTGCGACCCGCGAGCTCGTCCATTTCGTCCTGGAGCTTCTGCACCTCCGGAGGCGGAACCTGAGCTCCCAAACGCGACCTGGCGCCTGCCTCATCTACTACGTCGATCGCCTTGTCCGGGAGGAAACGATCCGTGATGTACCGGTCCGCCAGCTTTGCGGAAGCCAGTATGGACTCGTCGGGAACGCTCACGTTGTGGTGATCTTCGTAGTGCTTGCGGAGCCCCTTGAGTATCTCGACCGTCTCATCGACTGTCGGCGCTTCGACGATCACCGTCTGGAAGCGACGCTCCAGGGCACCGTCCTTCTCGATGTGCTTCCGGTACTCGTTCAACGTCGAGGCCCCCACGCACTGGAGCTCACCACGCGCGAGAGCGGGTTTCAGCATGTTCGATGCGTCGATGGCTCCTTCCGCGGCGCCGGCCCCGACCAGCGTGTGAAGCTCGTCGATGAACAGGATGATCCCTTCGTTCTGCGAAATCTCGTTGACGATGGCCTTCAGGCGCTCCTCGAACTGGCCCCTGTACTTCGTGCCAGCGATGACCGCAGCCATGTCGAGGGCCAGGACCCGGTGGTCCTTCAGGCTTTCAGGGACGTCACCCCGCTCGATCTTCTGCGCGAGCCCCTCGACGATCGCCGTCTTGCCGACGCCCGGCTCACCGATAAGAACCGGGTTGTTCTTCTTGCGCCGGGACAGAACCTCCATCACGCGCTCGATCTCGGCATGTCGGCCAATCGTCGGATCCAGAGCTCCGTCGCTGGCGAGTTCCGTGAGATCGCGACAGAAGTGGTCCAGGGCCGGTGTCTTCGACTTGGAATCGGGGCGAGTCGTCGACGGCTCCGTGGGAATGCCCGGCTCCGCCACCGCGCCTTCCGTACCCAGGAGCTTGAGCATCTCGGCCCGGGCCTCTTCCAGACCGATCCCGAGCTCGCCCAGGACTTTGGCAGCCAGCCCCTTCTCTTCCCGCAGCAGACCCAGAAGCAGGTGTTCCGTGCCGACATAGCTGTGATTAAGCTCCCGGGCCTCCGCCATGGCATACTCGAGGACCTTCTTGGCCCGGGTCGTATAGGGAAGTTCGCCGATGGAAGCGGAGGCCTTCCCGGGGCGAATGTTCTCCTCGACGAGCCTCAGCAGTTCGTCAAGGTCGGCTGCCAGACTGCGCAGCACCTCGGCGGCGACGCCGTCCCCCTCCCTGATCAGTCCCAGGAGGATGTGCTCGGTGCCGACATAGTCGTGTTGGAGGCGAACCGCCTCCTCCCGAGCCATGGCCAGTACTTTCCGCACGCGGTCGGTGAAGTTGTAGTTCATCAACCCCCCGAGGACGGCCCGTCGGCCGCCGACGCATCGCTGGAGTTCCCTGCGGAAGGTGAATCCCTGATCTCCCGCTCGTCACCAGAAAGCTTATCCCTGACAAGAGCCGCGCGACAGACATCGGCTTCGTCCTCGTCCAGCGCTCCGCCCGAGCTTCGCTCGACATGAGCGGTCTGTCCGAGAATCAGGATTTCGTTCAGCGTCTCTACACGCGGGGATTTCAATAGTTTCAGGGAAACCCCCAGCCGAACGCCCGATAACAGGTTCATCAACTCGGCGTACGAAAGGCTGCGTGCGTTTCGAAGGATTCCGTACGCCCGCCAGACTTTGTCCTCCAACACGGCGGGAGCTTCTCGCAGCAGCACTCCGCGGGCGCTACGCTCGTAATCGATTACCTTGCTCACGATCCGGGCCAGATGATCGACTAGATCCGCCTCGCTCTTTCCGAGCGTCGTCTGGTTCGATACCTGGAAGAAGTTCCCGACGACCTCGGATCCCTCGCCGTACAACCCCCGGTACGTCAGGCCTACTTGCGATATTCCCTCCAGGACCTTGCTTATCTCCTTGGTGAGTACCAGACCGGGAAGATGGACCAGCACGGAAGCCCGGAGCCCCGTGCCCACGTTTGTCGGACAGGCCGTCAGAAACCCGAACTGGTGGTGGTACGCCAGTGGCAGGAGCGCACCGATTTCCTCATCCAGTCGATCCACCGTGAGCCAGGCGGACTCGAGCTCGAATCCGCCGGCCAGAATCACCGCGCTCCCGGCCTTGACCGCTTGCCTTTCCCCCAGAAGCTCCCGGCTGATGACGTGGCGCTCGATTAGAGCATTCCGGTCGGTTTCGGCCAACTCATCGATCTCCCACAGACTACCGCCTTCGAGCGAGTCCACTCTGTCGAGAGCCGCCCGCACCCTGGCGA
>JBDHFS010000289.1:0-3808 GCA_039590285.1 Gemmatimonadota bacterium | reverse complement strand
GGACCTGCGACGGGCCGGTGACAACTCGCTGGAATGGCTTCTGAAGGAAGCCGCCGACGGGGAGGTGTTTGCCGCCGGGCACTCCGAGTCGGGGAACACCGTGCCGGTGTTGTTGTCCTCGACCCAGGCGGAGCGGGTCGACGGAGGCTACAAGTTCACCGGCCGCAAGGGCTTCGGAAGCCTCGGTCCGGTGTGGACACGCTACGGCCTTCACGGGATGGACGCCAGCGACCCGAGCGCACCCAAGATCGTGCACGCCTTCATGCCCCGCGACACCGAAGGGTACAGCATCAAGGAGACGTGGGACGTCATGGGGATGCGCGCGACGCGCAGCGACGACACGGTTCTCGAGGGAGCCTTCGTGCCCGACCGCTACATCGCGCGCGTGGTTCCGGCCGGGGCCGCCGGGATGGACGCCTTTGTGGTCAACATCTTCGCGTGGGCGTTGTTGAACTTCGCCAATGTCTATTGCGGCCTAGCCAACCGGGTCTGGGATCTCACGCTGAAGTCGGTCCAGGGCAAGGAGGCCCTCGGGATGACCCGGACGATGGCCTATCACCCTGAGGTCCAGCACGGCATCGCCGAGATGGCCCTGGAGCTCGAGGCGATCCGGCCCCACATCGAGTCGGTCGCCCAGGGCTGGTCGGACGTGGCGGAGCACGGACCCGAATGGGGATTCAAGATCATCGCGGCGAAGTACCGCGCGGTGGAAGGGGCCTGGAAGATCGTCGACACCGCCCTGGAGCTGTCGGGTGGTTTCGGCATGTTCAAGAAGAACGAGCTGGAGCGGTTGTTCCGCGACGCTCGCGCGGGACGTTTCCACCCGGCGAACTCGTCGCTGACTCACGAGCTGCTGGCCAAGATGGCGTTGGGGATCAATCCGGACGAGCAGCCTCGCTGGGGCTAGTTCCGACGGTTCAATCGTCGCATCGGTTTTGTCCGGGGGCCCGGAGGTGTCGACCCGCCTCCGGACCCCTTATACTTTGAGGGTCGAAGCGTTTCACGACACCCGGGTATCTCGAGCTGAGCGGAGACCGGGAAACGACGATGATTCAGGTCGAGGACCTCAGCTTCACCTACGACCGGGCGGCGAAACCCGCCGTTCGCGGCCTGGGCTTCGGGATCGAGCGTGGCGAGATCTTCGGCTTCCTCGGCCCGAACGGCGCCGGCAAGTCCACCACCCAGAAGATCCTGATCCGGCTCCTCCGGGACTACACGGGACGCGTCTCGGCCCTGGGGCGCGACCTCCGAGCGTGGCGATCCGATTACTACGAGCGGGTCGGCGTGTCGTTCGAGTTCCCCAACCACTACCACAAGCTCACCGCCCTCGAGAACCTCAGGTACTTCGGCGCCCTCTACCAGGGAAAGACCCGCCCGCCTGAAGAGCTGCTCGAGTGGGTCGATCTCGGCCCCGACGGCGGCACCCTCGTGTCGCAGTACTCCAAGGGCATGAAAAGCCGCCTCAGCATCGCGCGCGCTTTCGTCAACGACCCCGAGCTGATCTTCATGGACGAGCCCACCGCGGGCCTCGACCCGCTCAGCGCCAGGCGCATCAAGCAGCTCATCAAGGCACAGCGAACGGAGGGCAAGACCGTCTTCCTGACCACCCACGACATGACCGTCGCCGATGAGCTTTGCGACCGCGTGGCGTTCATCGTGGACGGTGAGATACGTCTGATCGACGCGCCGCGCGAGCTGAAGCTGCGGTACGGAGAGCCGAGGGTGCGCGTGGAGTACAGCGAGAACGGCGAGACCCTCAGTCGCGAGTTCCCGCTGGGCGGCCTGGCGGATCAGGACGGCTTCCTGAACGTACTGCGCGGCCACGAGGTCCAGACGATCCACACGCTCGAGGCAACCCTCGAAGAGATCTTCATCCGGGTCACAGGCCGGGAGCTGAGATGAGCCGCCTCGGCGCAACCGTCAGGGGCGATGTCCGCCTCCAGTTACGCAACGGCTTCTACTGGGCGGCCGGTTTCGTGGCGCTCTACTGCATCCTGCTGCTGAACCTGGTAGACGCAGAGACCCTGGCGTGGCTCATCCCGCCGTTCGTCTTCTCGAACCTGCTGATGAATACCTTCTACTTCATCGGCGGACTGGTCTTGCTCGAGAAGGCGGAAGGGACCCTCGAAGCCCAGATCGTGACCCCGCTTCGAACCTCCGAGTACCTCGCCTCGAAGATCGTCACACTCACCGCCCTGGCGATTCTGGAGAATCTGGCGATCGTCGGGTTGACCCTCGGGTTCGGCGTTCGGATCGCGCCGCTCGCCGCCGGGATGCTCCTGGCCGGTCCGATCTACGCGCTCTTCGGATTCGCCGCCGTGGCGCGGTACGACTCGATCAACGAGTACCTCTTCCCGTCGTTCATCTACGCGACGCTGCTGTCTCCCCCGATCTTCACCTACTTCGACGTCTGGGCCGGCTGGTGGACCGTGCTCCACCCGCTACAGCCGGCCATGGTGCTGATGGAGGGCGCGATCCGGCCGCTCGGCGTCGGGGAGTGGCTCTACGGCGTGCTGGGCTCCGCCGCATGGATCGTGCCGGCCTTCCTGTGGAGCCGTCGCACATTTCACCGATTCGTGGTGGTCAAGGAAGGGAGCCGCTGAGATGAACGCGGTCACGGCCTTCCGGGCCCTCGGTCCCATCGACCTCAGGAGCGTGGCCCGAGACTCGATGCTGCGGTGGCTGGTGGCGCTCCCGGTCCTGATGGCGCTACTGCTCCGCTGGGGGGTTCCGGTCGCGGCAAAGCGCGTGAGCCTGCAGTACTCGATCGACCTGCTGCCCTACTATCCTCTGATCGCGAGCATCATCGTGCTGGTCACTCCGATGGTGGCAGGAACGGTGATCGGCTTCCTGCTGCTCGACCAGCGCGACGATCGCACGCTGAGCGCGCTGCAGGTTACTCCGTTGACTCTTGGGGGCTACCTCGCCTACCGCTTGGCGGTGCCGGTTCTCGTCAGCATCGTGATGACCGTGATCACGGTGCCCCTGACGGGTCTCGTGCGAATCGGACCGCTGCCGCTGTTGCTCGTGGGACTCGCCGCGGCTCCCCTGGCGCCGGCGTTCGCGCTGCTGCTCGGGGCGTTCGCCAACAACAAGGTCCAGGGATTCGCGATCATGAAGGCCGCCGGCATCCTGAACTGGCCGCCCATCATCGCCTGGTTCCTGCCGACAGTCTGGCAGTGGGTGATGGGCATCGTTCCCACGTACTGGCCGGTGAAGCTCTTCTGGCTATTGGAGGCCGGAGAGGGAGGCTGGTGGGGCTACCTGGTGGTAGGGATGGCCTACCAGCTTCTGGTGATCTCATTCCTGCTCAGGCGATTCAACACCGTCATCCACCGCTGAGAACCGGGCCGTGGAAAACGGAGCGGGAAGCTGAGATGCTTTTGGAGGTTCAACTTCCCAACCTGCAGACCTCGTACCGCTCCTTCGGGGCCCTGCCGAAGGTGAAGGGCAGCGGGCCGTAGCCCGACGAATAGAAGCCGGCGCCTAGCTGTTTTTGCATCGTTGAGGCAAAGGCCGGGACGTCGACCTCGACCCACTCACGAGACGCAACCGCTTCCGGCAGGATTCCAACCACTCGCGTGTTGTTCCCGGGCAGGATCATCAGGTCCCCGTCGCGGGGGCGTGCCGTCCGGACATCCGCCGCGCGGCCGCCCCGTTCCTCCATGTAGTACTGGAAGCCCCAGTGACCCTGGAACCACACCGTCCCGTCGTCGCCGATCTTCTCCCGCTCGATCCGCTCGACCGCAATTCGCTGCGCGTTGGCCACGGCCACGTCACCGGCCGTTACCAGGAGTGAGACGACGGC
>JBDHFS010000288.1:0-4521 GCA_039590285.1 Gemmatimonadota bacterium | reverse complement strand
CCGGGAGCACGGTGATGAAGACGTACGCGTACACGCTGTAGAACAGTACCTGGAAGATGGAATTGAATGCCACCAACCCTGCGGCGTACTCCGGGTCACCGTCCGCCAGATCGTTCCACACGATCACCATGGCGATGCACCGTGCGAGACCGATCAGGATCAGCCCGACCATGAGCTCCGGATAGTCGCGCAGGAACAGGATCGCGAGCGCGAACATGAGTATCGGCCCGATGATCCAGTTCTGGACGAGCGACAGACCCAGGATCCTCCCGTTCCGGAAGACGTCCCCGAGCTCCTCGTATCTCACCTTGGCGAGCGGCGGATACATCATGAGGATGAGGCCTATGGCGATGGGGATCGACGTGGTTCCGATCTGGGTGGCCTGGTTGATGGAAGCCACTCCCGCGGGCCACACGTAGCCAACCGCGATTCCGACGGCCATGGCGACGAAGATCCACAGGGTCAGGAAGCGGTCGAGAAAGGAAAGTCGGCGTGAGATACGGATCTCGTCCACCCCGCCCGTCGTAGCGTGTGTCATGCGTTCGTTCTCCGCTGTGCCGCCGCGTCCGGGTCCGACCATGGAGGGCGATTGTGCCGCTCCGCATGGTCCCTGTCAACGGTCGGCTCGTCGTTTGGATGTGGTGCCCGGACGGCCTAGTTTCCAGCGTCTTCATCGAAGGGAGTCGAGCATGGCTTCGAAGGAAAGACGGACCGGGTCCTGCGCGTGATCGCGGGCGTCGTGCTGATCAGCCTCGTATTCACGGGGCCCAGGATCGTGTGGGGCTGGATCGGGATCGTGCCACTCGTGACCGGGTTGGCCGGCACGTGTCCGCTCTATACGTTGCTGGGATGGCGGACTTGTCCCGCGAAAGAGGCCTGAGCGAGGCCCGGTCGGCTCACGATCACTGGCAGAGCGTCTGGGAAAGCGCGGACCCGGAGCGTGTCAGCTGGTTCAGGGCTCGTCCCGCCGCCTCCCTGAGCCTCATCGAGGAAGCCCGCATCGGAGAGTCGAGCGGCATCATCGATGTAGGCGGCGGCGCGTCCCGACTCGTCGATCACCTGCTCGACGCCGGGTACGGGGACCTCACCGTTCTCGACATCAGCTCGCGAGCACTGGATCACGCGAGGGCCAGACTCGAACACCGCTCGGATCGCGTACGGTGGATCGAGGCGGACGTCAGAACCTTCGATCCGCGGCGAACCTGGGACGTGTGGCATGACCGGGCCGTGTTTCATTTCCTGACGGTGGCCCGAGATCGGGCTCTGTATGGCGATTCCCTGCGTCGGTCACTGGTCGGGGGAGGGCATGCGATCCTGGCCACCTTCGGTCCCGACGGTCCGACCCGGTGCAGCGGACTCGACGTTCGCCGTTACTCGGCGGACGCGCTCTCGGATGAAATGGGGCCGGACCTGGAGCTGCGCGAGACCCGGCTGGTCATCCACACCACACCCTCCGGTGAGGATCAGCAGTTCGTGTACGCTCTGTTTCGACGCCCGGGCTGACTCGCGGCCAGCACAGCCGCCTGCCGAGCTACAGGCGGCTCACCGCCCACCTTTCGGCCTCCGCGACGGGCACGCGGATCTCCGGCCGTCTCCCCTCGAAGACGGTCAGCTCCTTCCAGCCCGCCGCGCTCGCCAGGGCTATTCCCTCGGGCAGTCCTCTCACGAACGTGTGTGGAGCATGGGAGTCGGTTCCGATCGTGAGAGCCGGCACACCCGCCTCCCGGGCCCACACCAGGATCTCCCGCTCCGGATATGCGGCGCCCGGGCCGAACACGCCCGAAGTGTTGATCTCGATACCCAGTCCCCGGGCCGCCATCCGGTCGAGCACGGACAGGATCACGTCGCGATGTCGCTCCGGGTCGTATGGTCCGTAGTGCTCGTGCCCGTACCGCTTTACGAGGTCGAAGTGCGAGACGACGTCGAAGCCTCCCCACGCGACCATCGCTTCCAGCTCCTGGAAGTATCTCTCGTAGGCCTCGTCGCCGGATCGGCCCTGGAAGAACCGGTCCCTTTCGGGTCCGCCGGACACGTTGAATCCATCGACGATGTGCGCGGCGCCGAGCACGAAGTCGAACGGGACCTCGGTCGTGAGCAGGTCGAACGTGTCGGTCCACTCCGGCCGATACTCGAGCTCGATACCCAGCCGAACGCCCAGCCCCGGAAAGCGCTCACGCGCCGCGAGCACCGCCTCACCGACCTGAAGAAAGCGATCGAGCATCTCCTCCAGGTCCGCTTGCCACGAACCATCCCGTCCCAGGATCTCGGCGTGGTTCGTCACGCAGATTTCGCGCACGCCAGCCTCGACGGCGGCCTCGCAGTGCTGCCACAAGGCTCCGGCTCCATCGGATGAGTGCTGGTCGTGGAAGTGGCAGTTAATCACCGGACTACAGTACGGCGACGACGGCCTCAGGGCACCGGCTATCCGCCAGATGCGAGATCCCGGACCTGTCTGCTTCTCCACAGAAGGTATACGGCTGGAATCACCGCCAGAGTGAGCAACGTGGATGTGACCATGCCTCCTACCATCGGCGCCGCGATCCGCTTCATCACGTCCGCACCCGTTCCGTGGCTCCACAGGATGGGCATCAGGCCGGCGATGATCGCCAGGACCGTCATCACCTTGGGGCGCAGCCGGCCGAGCGCTCCCTCCTTCACAGCGGCCACGACGTCGTCCCGCCCGCTCATCCGGTTGGCCGCCACACGGTCGTGGAACGCCTCGTCCAGGTAGATCAGCATCACGACCCCCGTCTCCGCCGCGACGCCCGCCAGCGCGATGAAGCCGACCCACACGGCCACGCTGGTGTTGTACCCTGCCAGCCACAGATACCAGACACCTCCCACGAGCGAGAACGGGAGCGACAGCATGACGATGAGCGATTCCGTGACGCCCCTGAAATTGAGGTATAGAAGCAGGAAGATCATCCCGACCGTGATCGGCACCAGGATGCGAAGCTTCTCCACGACCCGTTGCATGAACTCGTACTGCCCGCTCCACACCAGTGAATAGCCCGTCGGAAGCTCCAGTTGAGCGGCCACTGCTCCTCGCGCCTCCTCGACGTACCCTCCGATGTCCCTCTCGCCGATATCCACGAACACGGTCGTCACGGGGAAAGCATTCTCCGTCTTCACCGCCATGGGGCCCTGCAGAACATCGACTTTCGCTATTTGCCCAAGCGGGATCTGCACGCCGTCGGGAGCCGGGACGATAACGTCGCGGATCTTTTGGACGTCATCCCGGAGCTCGCGTGGATATCGGACGTTGACCGAATAGCGCTCGCGCCCTTCGACCGTGATGGCGGCATTCATGCCACCCACGGTGACCATGATGGCGGAGTGGACATCTCCCACGTTGAGGCCGTAGCGGGCCGCCTCGGGTCGGTCGATTTCGATGTCGATGTAGTACCCGGACACGCCTCGCTCCGCGAAAGCGCTCCGCGTTCCCGGGACTTCTCTCACGATTCTCTCGGCCCTCTCGCCGAGCGCTTGAAGTGTATCGAGATCGGGACCGAAGATCTTGATTCCGACGGGAGTCCGGACACCGGTGGCGAGCATGTCGATCCGCCCCTTGATCGGCATGGTCCACGCGTTCGTCACGCCGGGCAGGCGGACGGCCTCATCCATCTCGCGGATCAGTTGCTCGAATTTCAGCCCGGGACGCCATTCCGCTTCCGGCCGCAGGGTAACCGTGGTCTCGAACATGTCGAGCGGCGCCGGGTCCGTGGCCGTCTCGGCCCGTCCCGTCTTGCCGAGGACCGTCTCGACTTCCGGGAAGCTCGCCAGGACGCTGTCCTGGTACCGCATGATCTCCAGAGCCTGGGCGATGGAAACTCCGGGAACCGTCGTCGGCATGAACAGGATGGAGCCCTCCTGTAGAGGCGGCATGAACTCGCTGCCCAGCCGGCGCCACGGGACCACCGTAACGGCCAGCACGGCAATCGCCATGGTGATGACCACGAGCGGTCGGGCCGTCACGAAGCGTATGACCGGCCGGTACATCCAGTCCAGGATGCGGTTCAGCGGATTCCCGGCTTCGGGTCGTATGCGGCCGCGGATCAGATAGCCCATGAGCACGGGCACGAGCGTGATGGACAGCACGGCCGAACCCGCCATGGCGAACGTCTTGGTGAAAGCCAGTGGCCGGAAGAGGCGCCCCTCCTGCTGTTCCAGCGTGAAGACGGGCAGGAAACTGACCGTGATGATGAGGAGAGAGAAAAACAGGGGCGGTCCCACCTGCTTGGCGCTCCGCGCCACGATCTCCCATCTCGAGATCCGTCCGGCTTCCAGGTCCTCGTGCGAGCGCTCGAGGTGCTTGTGCATGTTCTCGATCATCACGATGGCAGCGTCCACCATCGCGCCGATCGCGATGGCGATTCCACCCAGGCTCATGATGTTCGCGTTCACCTGGAGGGCCCACATCACTATGAACGATATGAGGATGCCGAGTGGCAGGGTGACGATCGCTACCAGCGCCGACCGGAAATGCAGGAGAAACAGCACCGCCACGAGCGCCACGATCAG
>JBDHFS010000287.1:0-3836 GCA_039590285.1 Gemmatimonadota bacterium | reverse complement strand
CCGGGACGGGTCCCGTCGGGAGACGAACAGGATCTCCGTCACCCGCGTCCCATCCACGTCGATACCGGAAGGCGCGAGGACCAGTAGCGATGCGGGCTCCGTGATGCCCGTCAGGTAGTACAGGTAGTTCGATTGCCGATACTCGTACTCGGTGTCCGCCGAGCGCTGGCGCACCGGAGAGCTAAGTACGATGGCAAGGGCGTCATCGGGCAGCTCTCTCAGAACGATGGCCCGCCGGCCCCGGTGGAAGTCCGCGGACAGGTGATCCGTGTCGTAACGAACCGGATACTCCGCTGCGGCCGACTCGCGAGCCGTCGGAGCCACCTCCTGGGCGGCAAGCGGAGTCGCGCCAGGGCCTGTCAGAATGATCGCGGCGATCAGCGCCGTCAGGCCTAACACAGCGGATTTATGTGGCATCGGGATCTCCCGGGATGCGATCGCCTTCTGTCCGTCAGCTCAGGAACTGCCACCACACGAGCAGCGAGGCAGCCACCACGATGTCATAGGTCAGACAAGCGGAAGGGTACCATGGCGCCAGGCCGCCGTCCCGCCCGCTCCCCGTGTCGTACGTATCACCCGCGGCCGTTGCCACCCCCCCCTCGGGCGCGGGCTCCGGTGGGTGCTCGTTCCTATGAAACACATCCCACATGGCGTGCAGGCCCCACGCGGCGACCAGGAATCCGGGTGACTCCCAGATGCCGAAGAGCCCGAGAACCAGAAACCCGAGACCGCTGGAGGTGACCAGCCAGAAATGCGGGGACTCCCGCGCACCCATTTCGCCCCCGATGTACACGCCGACGGCGACGCCGAGCAATGCGACGAACAGATGGAGGACCTGCTCGTCCTGCAGCGGAATCGACGCGGCGATGGTCAGCAGTGCCCATATCAGGCCCATCTTGCGACCCGGCATCCGCCCCACCTCCGCTCAGTTGATCTTCACGAGCTCGCTGTAGCTCCGCAGGTGACGGAGGGCTCCCGCCCGGTCACCTGCCCGTTCGTACAACCGCGACAGGTTGTAGTACGCATCAGCGAGCAATTCGTCGCACTCGATGGCTCTCCGGTACGCATCCACCGCCTCGTCCGGTCTGCCCAGGTCCTCCAACACGACGCCGAGGTTGTAGGCAGCCGTGGCGTTCCCCGGAGCGGCGCGAAGGGCAAGCCGGTAGCAGACCTCGGCACCCTCCACATCGGACCGCTCGTGCAGGAGCACGCCGAGATTGATATGCGCGTCCGCGAGCCCCACCTCGAGCTCCACCGCCCGCCGGAACGCATCCTCCGCCTGTGCCGGTTCCGAAGCCTGAAGACCGCAACCCAGCTCGTACCAGTCCTCTGCTTTCAGACGCCGCTCCGCCGCGACCGGTCTCGCTCTTCTCCGGTCCAGGGACGCCACTTCGGCTCGCTCGCTTACTTCCAGGCCGAGCTGCACCTGGCCCGAGTCGGGATTCCATGCCAGGTCCTCGTCCTTTACGACCAGCTCGTCCGCCTCGAGCGAGATGCGAATGGCCGTCAGGGGCCTATCGGACGGTAGCTGGCGCTTGAGCTTACGAAGCGAACGATGGAGTCGGCGCGGCGACACGCCTGAGTTCTCCAGCTCCAAGGCCGTGCGCAGCAGAACCAGGTCCCGGAAATCGAATCGGTACCACGCGCGCGGACTCCGATCGGGATGCAGAGCCGCGGATGAAGCGAGGCGGCGCACCCGCTCCTCTGAAAGGCCGAGAAGCTCGGCCGCTTCCTTCGTGGAATAGCTTCCCACAGCACTCCTCGTTACGGACGCCGGGTTCAGCCGTCCGCTATCTCGCGGCCCTCTTGCCGGACTTGCCCTTCGTGCCATCTGAGGCGCGCTTCGCGGGCTTCCGCCCCTCAGCCTCATCGGCGTCTCCGGAAGAGGAGCCAAGACTGGCCTTCAGCGCCTCCATCAGGTCGACGATCTTGTCGTCCGCCTCGACCTCCGGCGCCGCCGTGATCTCCTCCCCCTCGATCTTCTTCTCGATCAGCGAGAGGACCTTCTTCGATACTTCATCGTCATACTTCTCCGGCTCGAACGCATCCGACGCCGCCTGATCGATGAGCTGCACGGCGAGGGCCAGCTCCTCGTCCTTGACCTCGCCCTCGCCAAGCGGGACCTCTTCGAACGACCGCAGCTCCTGGGAGTAGAACAGCTGTTCCAGGAGCAGCCCTTCTCCCATCGGGCGCACGAGGACCAGGTACTCCTTCCCCCGGGCTGCGTAGCGGGCCAGCGCCGCTCTCCCCGTCTTCTGGAGCGCCGCGCTCAGCAGACGGTACGCCCTCTCCCCACCGCGATCCGGCCCGAGATAATACGCCTTGGCCAGGTACATCCGCTCGACCTGTTCGAACGGGATGAACTCCGTGATGTCGATGGCGTTCGTGGACTGGGCGTCGAGCACCTTCAACTCGTCCGGACTGAACAGGACATACTGGTCTCTGGCGAACTCGTATCCTTTGACCAGTTCTTCCCGGGCGACGAGCCGCTCCTCCGTGGGGTCCCAATAGCGCTGGCGCACTCGCGAGTTGGACGAAGGGTTGATCCAGTTGAAAGTCACCTTCTGCGAGTTGTCGGCCGTGGAGTACAGTTTCACGGGAACCGAGACAAGACCGAAGGAGACCGTCGCCGACGCGATGGGGCGCGCGCTCATACATCACTCCTGTTTCATGGGACAGTCTATTAAAATAAGCTGATTCTATGGTCGAACGCGATCCCCTCACTCGTTATCGGGACAAGCGAACCGCCGGCGCCACGCCGGAGCCCGGTGTCGCTCCCGCACCGTCCGCGGCTGGCGGCGAGGCCGACGGCGTCCACCGAGGCGGTCTGTTCGTCATCCACAAGCACGCGGCCACCAGGCTTCACTGGGATCTCCGCCTCGAACTGGGTGGCGCACTCACGTCGTGGGCGGTTCCCAAGGGTCCGTCTCTGGATCCGGCCGAGAAACGTCTCGCCGTTCACGTCGAGGACCACCCTCTGGAATACGTCGATTTCGAAGATGTGATCCCCGCCGGCAATTATGGAGCCGGCGCCATGATCGTGTGGGACCGGGGCGATTGGGTGGCGCTCGAGGATCCGGAGGCCGGACTCGCCGACGGCAAGCTCCTGTTCGAGCTGCGGGGATACAAGCTGAGGGGCGTGTGGACCCTGGTGAAGCTGAAGAAGACTGAAAACGACTGGTTGTTGATCCGCGAGAAGCGAACGCTGTCCCGCACCGAGCTCGAGGTGGCGTCCGAAGCCGACGCTGCGCTCCCGCAGGAGTCCATCCTCAGCGGTCTGACGGTCGAGCAGCTTGCCGAGGGGCTGGATGTGGGACCCCGCATGGCGGAGCAGGTGCTGCAGATCGGGGCCCCGCGCCGCGCGGTTCGGGAGGATCGGGTGAAGCTGATGCTTGCCCACACCGCAGAGCGACCGTTCACGGACCCGCAGTGGTTGTTCGAGCTGAAGCTCGACGGATACCGCATGCTCGGGGGTCGTGATGGCCGGGAGGCTCGCCTGATCACCCGCAACGGGAATGACGCCACGTCCTGGTTTCCGGAGCTGGCGAGGGCTCTCAAGGCATTGCCGGTGGGAGATTTCGTGCTCGATGGCGAGGTGGTCATGCACGACGAGGCCGGGCGCCCGAGCTTCCAGCGACTGCAACGGCGCGCTCGGATTCGGCGCCCCATGGATATCAAGCGGGCGTCGCTCCGCCAGCCCGCGACTCTGTATGCGTTCGATTTGCTGGGCTTGATGGGACACGATCTCCGGGGCCTGGAGCTGAGCCAGCGCAAACGACTGCTTCGCCAGCTGCTGCCGCCTGCGGGACCCATTCGATTCGTGGATCACTTCGCCG
>JBDHFS010000286.1:0-3859 GCA_039590285.1 Gemmatimonadota bacterium | reverse complement strand
ATCAGCCGGCGCCGAGCGGACTATCCGGGAGCCAGTGTAGCGAGTGGCCCGGACGGCGCGGTGGACATGTGGTACCTGGATGGAGGGTTGTTCGACAACGCCCCGCTCGGGCTGGCCCGTGACCTGGTCGAGCGCGATCCGAACCATCGCGGCACGGATCGCCGCTACCTGTTCATCGAGCCGACGCTTCAAAGCTCGACCCGTGGCCCCGCCGGCCCGCACGGACCTCCCAATTCTCTGCCCGGGATGGCGACCGCACTGGCTGCCGCCGTCCTCGGCCAGGGGACGGCCCGGGACTGGGTCCGGGCCAACCGGATCAACGCGCGGCTGGAGATTCTGCAGGCTCTCGTCGAGAGGCTCCCCGAGGTAGCGCCCGATCTGGCGGATCCGCAGGCCCTGGCTCTCGGCAGGTACATGGGTGAGCTCGCGGAGCGCGTGGCCGAGATGCAGATCTCCTCTGGAGAAGCGGTCGACGCCGCTGAGTCGGACGATCCGGTGGTCGATCATCTGGATTCCCAGATCGATCGCATCGAAGCGGACCCGGCCTATGCCGAGGCGCTGCGGAGGATCGGTTCCCGGGCCGGACGCGCCCGGCTGGCCAAGCTGATCTTCGTTCTGGAGGCGGCCGGTGGCCTGCAGGACAAGGACGTACTCCCGCTGTACCTGATCTCGCCAGAGAAACTGGGGTCGCTGGCTGGTGACTTCCTCGGCAACTTCGGCGGGTTTTTCAACCGGGAGTGGCGGGCCAATGATTTCAGGGCCGGTCGCCGTGATGCTCGTCGCGTGATCGAGGAAACACTCGCCGACGTGATTTCGTACGATCCAGGTGACAAGGCCGACTACCGCGTCGCGAATGTCGATCCGAGCTTCGATTCGATCCCGGGTGCCGGAAAGGCCCGTATCAAGGACCTTGTCGATGCCGAGGCGGACAGGGTGCTGGCGGAACTCAGGCCCGGACCCGTGGCCGGCGCCTTCGGCTGGGCGTGGAAGCCGGTCGTGAAACGCTGGGCTGCCGAGCGCGCCCTCGCCGCCCTGCGCGGCGCGCGCTGAACAGCCGGAACGGAGGAATCGACATGGCTGATGTGAGGAAGACCCTGCTTTCCATCCAGCAGATCTTCCTGCTGATCGTGGCGGTGGCCGTCGTGTTCTTCGCGTTCCTCAATCTGGATCCCGTCACGATCGACCTGTTCTTCACCACCGTCACCACGAGCGTCGCCCTGCTCCTGCTCGTGCCTCTGGCGGCCGGGATGCTCCTCGGCTGGGTCGGGGGACGTCTGCGAGCCAGGACGAAGGAGCGTGCGAACGTGGGCGCCGGGCCGGCGGAGCTGCCGGCAGGCGATGACGCCGTCGAGGATGTGGACTGGGAGAACCTGGATCTGGACCAGATCGAGGTCTGACCGGCCGACGCAACGTACCGTTTCGGGCTGATCCAGGGGGGTCCGGCCGATTCGACCCGTTCAGGCGACGGCGGCTGGCTCCCTCTCTTCGAACTGTACGATCTTACCCGCGAAGGCAGACGCCAGCACCGTGTAGGGACTCGCCAGGTACACCTTCCCCGGCCCGCTCCGGCCCGGAAAATTGCGGTTGATCGAGCTCACCGTCACCGTGTCCGGATCGAAGCTTACTCCCGGACCCGCGTTGATACAGGCTCCGCACCCCGGAGGCAGCACGTCGATCCCCGCCTCGACAAACAGGTCGTGATATCCCCGTTCCCGGGCAAACTCTTCGACCTCGAGTGAGCCGTACTGCAGCCACGCCTGGACCGAATCGGCGACGCGACGGCCGTCGTCAAGCGCCTGGCGCACGACCCGCGCGGCCATCTCGATGTCGTCCCACTTGGCGCCCGTGCACGATCCCGCGTAGACGATGTCCACCGGGATATCCCCCTCGAGCTCGTCGATAGGGACTCCGTTGCCCGGATCTCCGGGCGTCGCGACCATCGGCTTGAGGCCCGAGGCGTCGATCGCGATCGTCCCCTCGTAGGTGGCGCCGGGATCGCTGAACAGTCCGCTCGCGTAGGCGTCCGCCTCTTCCCGAGGCATGCCCCTGTGGGCCGCGAGCCAGTCGATCGTGACTTCGTCGGGTGCCACGATCCCCGTGAAAGCGCCGACCTCCGCCGCCATGTTGGTCAGCGTGGCACGCTCGTCGATGCTGAGTGCCTGAACGGCTTCGCCAGTGAACTCCAGCACTTTCCCGATCGACTGTCCACCTCGCACGTAGGGATGGCGCAGGAGCTCCAGAATCATGTCCTTCGCGGTCACGCCCTCCGGCTTCCGGCCGGTGAACTCGATCCGGACCGAGGCCGGGACGCGGAGCCTGACGTCCCGCGTGGCCCACGCGTTCACCAGCGCCGTCGTGCCCACGCCGAACGCGAAGCAGCCAACGGCGCCCGAGTGCGGTGTATGCGAGTCGCTGCCGATGATGACCTGACCTGGCAACGCGTAATCCCCCAGCACCTTCACGTGGCAGATCGCCTCCGTACCGACGCGGTCAGGGAGCTCTCCGTGAAGACGGATGCCCTGCTGAGCCGCGAATTCGCGCTGGCGTGTGTGCAGGGCGTGCGCCGCGTCGAGCAGGCCCATCGCCTTCTTCTCCTCGCTGATCACCTGGTCCAGGAAAGCCAGGTGGTCGCGGAAGAAGAAGATGCTCTCAGGGTCGTTCAGGCCCGCGTCCTCTCCAGCAAAATCTTCCCAGAACGTAGCCGCCATCGGGGTCACGTACTCGTGGCTGAACCGGATATCGGTGCGCACGAATCCCGTGTCGCCCGGAGCGAGAGCGGCCACGCCGACGGAGTCGGTGGACAGGTCCGTGACCCAGTGGCGGGCGAGGATCTTCTCGGCCACGGTCATGGGACGGCCCGCATCGGTCACGACGGCCGGCACGTGCACCAGGTTCTTCAGCCTGGCTACGGCGTAATCGAGCAGCCCGCCGTACTCGATGATGTCGCGCTGAATGGGTCCGGCGTCTCCGATGAAAGCTTCCAGTGGAATATCTTCACCCCGCCGGATCCGATCGATCAGAGAGAAATCGGTGGAGATCAGGATGCCGCGGTTTTCGCAGTTCTCGCGGTAGATGCGCTCGATGTTCTCGGCGATCACGACTCGAATGCCGGCTGCATTCTCGGCGTACGGGGCCACCTCGCGGCTCGAGCCCTTCCCCCGGCGCTTGCCCGACACGGAGGCCACGAAGCCTCCACGGACCACATCGCCCTTGCCGAACGGGTGCTCCCCGCCCGTCATCAAACCGACGTACGGGTACTGCGCCAGAGTCTCATCATAGTGGTAGCACACCCAGCCGGGCGTGATCTCGTCCGTGCTGATGTCATCGCGCAGCGGAATCGACGGATCCCAGTCCAGGTCCTCTCCCGCCAGCTGACGCCTGATCAGCTCGGGGTCCTCGGTGATGAAGAGGATTCGGCCCTGTAGTCTCACCGTATCCTGTCGCTTGCTTACGTCGCGCTTCCGAAGCCTGTCCAGCATCCGCACCACCACTGTCTGGGAGTCGACCCTGTCCTGTCCTCACGTCACCGCGGCGGCCTCGTCGCCGGGCGCCCGTGGCTCGGGGGCGGTCAATCTATTCCAGCCCTTCGGTCGTGGCGACCCCGCCGGGCCGAGCGCCGCCGAGCCCGGCCGTGTGGGAGCGGATCGACGGCAAAAGGTCGACCCCTTATACTCATCGTCCCTCCAGACGCGCCGAATCGGGCCGTCCGGGAGACGCACCAGTATCAAGAGGCCGGATGATGATTTCATTCTTCACTCGATTCGCGGTCGTAGCCCTCGTCGTTATGGCCGCGGGATGCAACAAGGTCGGCCAGGACCAATTCGATCAGTCCATGGCCCAGATGCAGGCCGAGATGCAG
>JBDHFS010000285.1:0-3870 GCA_039590285.1 Gemmatimonadota bacterium | reverse complement strand
GGCGAGGCAGATCATCCGCGAGCGCGACATCAGGGTGTTCGCGTTCGACGCGTTCAGGATCGCCACGGAAGAGGCCACGGATCCGGACCTGCGCTACCGCATGCAGGGGACCGCGTTCATGGGCGCCTTCTTCCGCACCTCGCCGTTCATGGAGGCGGAGGGACTGGATGAGGAGACCCTGTTCGCCGGGATCGGCAAGCAGCTCGACAAGAAGTTCGGTCACCTGGGGGAGCGCGTCGTCGAGGCCAACCTGAAGGTGATCCGGCGCGGATTCGACGAGGTTCGCGAGGTCGCCGTCCAGGAGGAGCTGGTGGCGGCCGGCGAGGTGATGGCGGAAGCGGCTGTGGGTCGGATCCCCACGCTCCTCGACACGGCGGACCAGGAGTGGGGCATCGGCCACCAGGGCCGGTTCTGGGAGCAGGTGTGCTCCCTGTGCGGCCTCGACCAGGACGTGATCGCCGACCCGTTCTCGGCCATCAGCGCCATTCCGGCGGCCACGAGCACGGTGCGCGATATGTCGGACATCCGTTTCGAGGTGCCGGACTTCATCGCCTCGAAGTGCACGGGCTGCGCGCAGTGCTGGACCCAGTGTCCGGACGCCGCGATCCCCGGTCTCGTGAACACGGTGGAGGACGTGATCCAGGCGGCGATCCGCACGGCCCAGAACGGCAAGCCCCTGGATCGCATCCAGTCGATCTCGGCCAACCTGGCGAAGGAGTCGCGCAAGGTCCTGAAGGCCGTCCCGTTCTCGACTTTCGGCGAAACGGTGACGATGGCGTACCGGACCCTGTCCGACAAGCTCCCGTGGGACGCGGAGCGCAAGAAGGCGCTGGACGAGGAGTTCGCAGCGGTGTACTCCGTCCTGGCGGACTTCCCGCTCGCCAAAACGGTGCCCTTCTTCGAAGTGCCCGAGGGCAAGGAAAAGGGATCGGGCGGGCTGCTCTCCATCACGGTGAACCCGGAGGCCTGCAAGGGCTGCAACATCTGCGTCGACGTGTGCGCGGACGGCGCCCTGGTCACGGTGCGGCAGGACGAGGACAACCTCGATCAGCTCCGACGCAACTGGCAGACCTGGGAACACCTGCCCGATACGCTCGACCGCTACATCAACATCCGGAACCTGGAGGAGGGGATCGGCGTCCTGCCCTCGCTTCTCCTCAAGAAGGAGAACTACCGGACGATGGCGGGCGGCGACGGCGCGTGCATGGGGTGCGGCGAGAAGACGGCCGTGCACCTCATCGTGTCGGCGGTGGAATCGCTCATGCAGCCTCGCGTCGAGGGCTTCGTCGCGGAGCTCGAGGAGCTGGTCGCCACGCTGGATGCGCAGGCGAGAGAGCTGCTGTCGGCGGACGCCGACCTCGATTTGGCCGCGATCGCGGAAGGCGGCGAAGCGGCCGTTCCGCTGGACGAGGCGAAGCGCGCGCAGCTCAAGCGGCTCACCGACGCCATCGCGGCGCTCAAGGACCTGCTGTGGCGTTACACCAAGGGTCCGAGCGGCCAGGGACGGGCCAACCTCGGAATCAGCAACAGCACGGGCTGCTCGTCCGTGTGGGGAAGCACGTTCCCGTACAACCCGTATCCGTATCCGTGGGTGAACCACCTGTTCCAGGACTCACCGTCCGTGGCCATCGGGATCTTCGAGGGCCACATGCGGAAGATGGCGAACGCCTTCATCGACGTCCGAAGGGGGCGGCTGCTCGCGTCCGGCGAGTACGACGCTGAGGCGCACGAGCCCGAGTTCGTCGAACTGGTGTGGGAGGAGTTCACCGACGAGGAATTCGACCTGTGCGCCCCGATCGTGGCGATGGGGGGCGACGGAGCCATGCTGGACATCGGCTTCCAAAACCTCTCGCGCCTTCTGGCCTCGGGTAAGCCCATCCGCGTGATCGTGCTGGACACGCAGGTCTACTCGAACACGGGCGGCCAGGCCTGCACCAGCGGGTTCATCGGCCAGGTCTCCGACATGGCCGCGTACGGCAAGGCGCAGCACGGCAAGGAGGAGACGCGCAAGGAGTTGTCCCTGATCGCGCTCGCTCACCGCGGAGCCTTCGTGCTGCAATCCTCGCAGGCGTCCGCGTCGCACATGATCGGTGGCGTCATCCGGGCGCTGAAGACCCCACGGCCGGCCGTGATGAACATCTACACGCCGTGCCCCGTGGAGCACGGCCTGGCGGACGAGTGGGCGCCGAACGCGGCCCGTTTCGCTCTCGAGGGACGCGCCTTCCCGTTCATGATCTTCGATCCGGACGCCGGATCCACGATCGCCGACTGCCTGGACCTGGGTGGCAACCCCGATCTGGACCAGACGTGGCCCACCTACGCGCTCGAATACGTGGACGACGACGGCCAGGCGCAGAAGATGGAGCTGCCGGTCACGACGGCGGACTGGGCTGCCACCGAGGGCCGGTTCAAGAAGCACTTCAAGCGTATCAAGCCGGCGGACTGGGACGACGACCAGGTGCCGTTCCACGAGTTCCTGGACATGTCCGAGGATGACCGGGTGGGCAGGACGTCCTTCATCTGGGTGATCGACGGCGAGAAGAAGCTGGGCCGCCTGGCGTGCTCGATGGAGATGGTTCTGCTCGCCGAGGACCGCCTGCTGTTCTGGTCGCAGCTCAAGGAGCTGGCCGGGCTCCAGGTGCCGGCGTCCGTCCGGGCGGACATCGCCGACGACATGGAGACCGAATTCGAGGAGAAGGTCGCCGCGATCCGGGCCGAATACGAGGCGCAGCTGGCCGAGCTGCGGATGAACTATCCGTCGCTCGTGGCCCGGCGCATGGCCGAGGGACTTCTGTCGTCGGGCGGCGCGGATCTGACCGTCGGAGAGCTCCTGGCCCGGGCGAAAGCGGATGCCACGCTGAAGCCGATCTCCGCGGAGTCCGTGGCGGGATTGGCCGGAGACGGCGCTTCTGCCTCCGGTGACGGAGCCGGTGCAGTGGGCGTGATGGTTCCCCCGGCGGAGGCGGCCGAGTCCGCCGTCGCCGTGGCCGAAGCTCCGGCACCGGCCGTCGAGCCGGTGACCGAGGAGGAAGAGGAAGATGACGGGCTGGTGATGGAGCCGTACGTGGAGACGGCTCGCTGCACGTCGTGCGACGAGTGCATCAACATCAACAAGAAGTTGTTCGCGTACGACGAGAACAAGCAGGCGTACATCAAGGACGCTTCGGCCGGCACGTTCGCCGAGATCGTTCAGGCCGCGGAGAAGTGCACGGCCGAGATCATTCACCCCGGAACGCCACTGAACAAAAAGGAGAAGGACCTGGGCAAGTGGATCGAACGAGCGAAGCCCTTCAACTGATCGCGACCCGAATCGCCATCTGAGAGGAGCTCATGCTCGGTTCGATGACGTTCCGACACGGCGTGCACCCGCCGGAGTACAAGCACCTGACCGAGAAGGTGCCGATCCGGCGAATGCCCTTCCCGGAGGAGATCGTCCTCCCCCTGCGCCAGCACGCCGGCCGGCCGGCCAAGCTGCTGGTCGAGCGGGGAAACCGTGTCGAGAGGGGAGACAAGCTCGCCGAGGCCGACGGATTCGTCTCGGTGCCGATTCACTCCTCGACCGCCGGCACGGTGAAGGACGTACGCCTGTGGCCGCACCCGGACGGGTCGATGGCCGAGTCGGTGATCGTCTCCGTGGACACCTTCTCTCCGCAGGTGCCACGCCCGCGGATCGTTCCGCGTTGGGAAGGGCTGTCTCCCAGGCAGGTGGTCGAGGAGGTCCAGAAGGGAGGCGTCGTGGGTCTCGGTGGCGCCGCGTTTCCGACACACGTCAAACTGCTGCCGCCGGAGGACGTCCCGGTTCACACGCTCATCATCAACGGCGCCGAATGTGAGCCGTACCTGACCGCGGACCACCGCACCATGGTGGAG
>JBDHFS010000284.1:0-3922 GCA_039590285.1 Gemmatimonadota bacterium | reverse complement strand
AGCCGCAAGCCCGCCCTCTCGAGCACCCACTCTTGCAGCCGACCAGAATCCCCAACCGTTCAGCGAACGTAGATTTGTCTATGCGAAGAAAGACAGTTCTCGCCATTCTCGGCGGCGTCTTCCTGCTCGCCCCGGTCTCTTGGACTTTGCAGCAGGGCGGCCCTGCGGAGCGCGTCGAGGCGGTTGCGCCCGATGAGTTCATCGCCCTCTTGATCCAAGAGCCTGACGCTCGTCAGCCGACCGAACAGAAGATCGCTCGTACCTGGCAGCCGGGCTATGCCGTCATGGCGCTCGAGATCCTCTACTTCAGTCGAGACCCGGCCTTGAGCGGCTTCCTGGTCTCCACTCTCGAAGAGAAGACGGGCCAGCGCTTCGGGCGCGACATTCGGCGCTGGTACGAGTGGCTCTGGTCACGCCCGGCCCAGGATCATCCCCGGTACCCCGAGTTCAAGAGCCACCTGTACCGCTTGATCGATCCCAAGTTCGGCGCCTACTTCGGGCTGGACAGGCCGACCGAGATCCGCCTGGACGAAGTCCGGTGGGGCGGCGTTCGGCAGGACGGCATCCCGCCGCTCCGGTCACCGAAGATGATCAGCGCCGCCGCCGCCGACTACCTCGAAGACGACAACGTCGTATTCGGACTGGAAGTCAACGGCGATGCCCGTGCCTATCCAAAGCGGATCCTGGCCTGGCACGAGCTCTTCACCGACACGATCGGCGGAGTGCCGGTGGCCGGTGTCTACTGCACCCTCTGCGGCACGGTCATCCTCTACGAGACCGAGCTCGACGGTGTGCGATACGACTTGGGCACGAGCGGCTTTCTCTATCGCTCGAACAAGCTCATGTACGACCGGGCGACGCAGTCTCTGTGGAACACCATCTGGGGACGGCCGGCCATCGGGCCGCTGGCTCGGGAGTCCATCCAGCTCGCCCGGCGCAGTGTCGTCACCACCACCTGGGGCGAGTGGCGGCGGCGCCACCCGACCACCCGGGTGCTGTCGCTCGACACGGGCTACCAGCGCGATTACTCGGAAGGTGCGGCCTACCGGGAGTACTTCTCCACCGACGATCTGATGTTCAATGTTCCGAAGGTCGACCGCCGCCTCAAGAACAAGGACGAGGTACTGACTCTAGTTCTGGCGGAAGAGGCCGGCAGGCAGCTCGCTATCTCCGCCGACTTCCTGGCCAAGAGCAACGTCTACCACGACCGCATCGGCAGCATCGAGTTCGTCGTCTTGACCGACCGTTCCGGCGCCAACCGCGTGTACAGGACCGCAGGCGAGCGGTTCGTAGGTTGGGACCTCGATCGCGCGGTCACGGACACCAACGGACAAACCTGGATCTTGAGCGAGGATCGCCTGGTCGCGGCGGACGGCCGGCAGCTCGAGCGGTTACCCGCTCAGCGAGCCTTCTGGTTCGGCTGGTTCGCGGCGTTTCCGGATACCCGGCTCGTCATGTAGCGACCTTGGCGCCGGTTCTCGCGGCGGCTCCTCTCGGCGCACTCCCCGGCGGTGACGGTTCCCTGACTAGCCACGCTGTTGCCTTTCTTGGCGACGGCCGTGGGTGCACGCCCGCCACCGCTCGACCCAATGTGCTCCGTGGCCCTTCGGGCGGGATGAATACGTGAGAGGGTCGTGACAAAATCGTGACGCTTACTGGCTACTGTGCCTAGCAGCCATGCGCTTCACACTCGAAAGTGTCGCGGAAAGCCTCGATAGCTCTAGCGACCCGGCCTTCGCCGTGGATGGTGAGGCCAAGATCATCGCCTGGAATTCCGCTGCCGAGACGGAGCTGGGCTTGCCACGCGGGCACGCACTCGGTGAGCCTTGTCACGAGGTTATCTGTGGGCAAGATGTTTTCGGACACCTGGTGTGCCAGAACGAATGTCTTGTCTTTCGGAGCATTCGCGAGAGAAAGCCCGTTCGACGATTCCGGATGTATGTCCGTGTCAGCGGCGGGCATTATGTTGAGGCAGAGTGCGCCACTCTCTGCGTACGGGACTCCAGTAAGGAGAAGGTGATCATTCACTTGCTGCGCTTGTGGCCCGGCCGCGCTCAGGGCTACGTGTCTGACGAGGGGCGTGGTGATGCGCGCGCGTCGCGACGACCGCTGCAATCGTTGACACCGCGTGAGACAGAGGTTTTGGGGCTGCTGGCAGCGGGCAAGAGCACGGGCGACATGGTCAACGACCTGGGGGTGAGCCCGGCGACGGTGCGAAGTCACGTCGAGAACATCCTGCGCAAGCTCGAAGTCCACTCCAGGCTTGAGGCAGTCGTAGTCGCCATGCGCGAAGAGCTCGTCTGACCCCTCGGGGCCGATTCGGCCTTGCCAATTCCTGCAGTTTGCGGTCAAAAATCCGCCAAACGGCGGATGGTTTTCCTCCCCGGGAGCGGCTAAGTTTTTATGTGCGGGGAATTTCATCCACGCAGCGATCCAAGCAGGAGGAAACCGAAATGAGATGTTCAATCGCAATCAGCCTGTCGTTTCTTTTTCTTACCTTCACATCACTGCCCTCGCTGGCTGGCCAGTCGCGGGGCGTCGCCGGCGCCGTCTACACCATGACCAACGCGGCGGTTGGCAACGAGGTCGTGGTCTACGACCGTCTGGCGGACGGCTCGTTGCGGTTTGCGGGTACGTACGCGACGGGAGGCCTCGGTTCCGGCAACGGCCTGGGCAACCAGGGTGGAGTCGTCCTCAGCGACAACGGTCGCTGGCTTCTTGTCGTCAACGCCGGCAGCCATGAGGTTTCTGTCTTCCGTGTCAACCGAGGCGGTCTCGTCCTGGAGGACACAGCGCTCTCCGGAGGGGTCCGACCGATCAGCGTGGCCATCCACCACGATTTGGTGTACGTCGTGCACGCCGGCGGGGCCGTGGGGGACGTGGACAGCATTGCCGGACTGCGGCTCGGGTCCAATGGAACGTTGAGCCCCCTGCCCGGTTCCAGCCGTCTCTTGAGTGCCGCGAATACGGCACCGGCCCAGATCGGATTCTCCCCGAATGGCCGGTTCCTGATCGTGACGGAGAAGGCGACGAACTTGATCGACGTCTTCCCGCTGGACAGGGACGGATACGCCGGTGACCCGGTGTGGAATCCCTCCGTCGGGCAGACGCCTTTCCCATTCGATTTCGGCAAGCGTGGCCAGCTATTCGTCGCTGAGGTCTTCGGGGGGGCTGAGGACGCCGGGGCGGTCTCGTCCTACACCCTGGGGTCGGACGGCTACCTGCAAATCATCGACCCCTCGGTACCCAACACGGAAACCGCTCCTTGCTGGCTTGTCGTCACCAAGGGCGGGCGGTACGTCTTCACGACGAACACCCCGGACGATTCCCTCTCGGCCTACGCCATTGACTTCGAGGGCCATCTCAGCCTCCTCGACGAGGACGGACGCTCAGGTGAGCCGGGGCCGGGCACACGCCCGCTGGATATGGACCTGAGCGGCGACGGCCGCTTCCTTTACACGCTGAATATCGGTGACGACACGATCAGTACCTTCCGTGTCAAGCAAGACGGCTCCTTGAAGCTCCTCGAGGCAATCGGTGGCGTGCCGGATGGGGCTAACGGGCTCGCCGCGCGGTAAGAGAGACGCGCTGCTCCTCAAGGGCGAGGCCGGCCGGCCGCGGGTGGCGGCGGAAGGTCGGGCGCCTCGCCTAGAGCCTCCCGCAAGGCGATGAGTATGGACGCCGTGACGCCCCAGATGTGCTGACCGTCGAAGTGGAACTCGAAGGGAACCGCCACGCGATCCTCGTCGCCTGATCCGTGGTGCTGACTGGCCGGATCCAGCAGGTAGCCTAGCGGCACCTCGAAAGCGGACTCGACTTCGGTGCGATCGAGGTCCAGTTGGGTTTCGCCGGCGAGCAGGCCGACGACCGGCGTCACCGCGTACCCGGAAAGGGTGGGAATGGGGGACAGGAAACCGGCCAC
>JBDHFS010000283.1:0-3950 GCA_039590285.1 Gemmatimonadota bacterium | reverse complement strand
CATCAGATTTCTATGGTGCTGAGGCTGCTGAGCTAAGCCTCGGAAGCGTCACGGTGAGCATCCCCAAACGCCACGCGCCTGGGGCGCTCGAGGCCCCGGCGATGTCCTGCTTCGGAACGGGCAGAGATCCGGCCAAGCACGTCGCGCTACTGGCGCTGCAACCCCTGGATCGCGCCGTATGGAAGCGCCGGCTGCAAACGGCGCTGGAGAACTCCAGGGAACCGGAGGCCCTGGTCTACATCCACGGCTACAAGAGCAGCTTTGACGAAGCGGCCCGACGCGCCGCCCAGCTTGCCTTCGACCTGAGCTTTCCGGGCGTTCCCATCCTGTACAGCTGGCCCTCAAAGGATGATCTGACTGATTACGTCGCCGATTTTGAGGCCGTAGAAGAAACGACATTCCATCTCGCTGATTTTCTCACGCAAGTGGCTCGGAACACGGGTGCACGCAGAGTCCATGTGGTTGCTCACAGCCTCGGGAATCGGGCACTCACGAACGCTCTCCAGGTGATGGCGATGAGCCCTGGGGCACCCGGGTTCAGCAATCTCGTTCTCACCGCACCCGATGTGAGCGCGCGCCTGTTCGAAGAGCATATCGGTCCGAGGATCATGGGCTTCGCAGAACGGGTGACGCTCTACGCCTCGTCGCTCGACAAGGCATTGCGGATAGCCGAGCGACTGCGACAGTCACGCCGCCTCGGTCAGGCGGGAGAAACGATCTTGGTGCTCGAGGGCATGGACACCATCGACGCATCGCGTGTCGACACCGACTGGATCGGCCATGGGTACATCGCCACAACCAAGCAGGTGATCGACGATCTGTTCATGCTCCTTCGCCACGACCTCCCTCCGGCCGACCGGAACCTCGAGCAGGTGAAGAAGGGTGATCTTGTATACTGGGCGCTCCGGTAGGTCGCGAGTCCTCCTCGGGGTTTTTTTCCTAGCACCCGCCATCGGCCTAACTGCAGTTCACTCAGATCTCGAGACGCGGTGGCCCATCCCCGTCGCGCCATTCGTGACCGTGGTACACGCGCAATCCACCGCATGCGACAAGATGCGGGCAGAGCTCGATCGCTACCTGGCCACCGTCGAACGTGTCGACGATCCCGCTATCGACGAAAAGCTCGAGGCCATCATGACACGCCTGCTGAAAAGTGCAGGCTACCCAGCCCTCGACATCGACGTGTGGGTGCTGAACAGCGAGGAGATCGCCGCATACGCGACGCCGTGCCGGCAGATCCTCCTTACCAAGGGGATGCTCGACTGGCAGGCGTCGTTGGGCGAGCAAAACGCCTCATCGGGCAAAGTTGATCCAATCGCACTAGCCGAAGCCTACACGGCCTCGATGCTCGCTCACGAGCTTGCACACGTGACCCTCGGTCACGCCGCCGAGCTCGTCCAGCGACCGCTGGGGCTGCTGCAAGACCTTACCGGCGAGGCTCCTGCGCCCGCGACGCTCGATCTCGGGATGGATCGCGGCCTGATGGACGAAGCGCAGCGGAGTCAGGAGCGTGAGTTTGAGGCCGATCGGTTGGGTGCGCTCTATCTCCTGCGGTCCGGATGGGAGATACAGCACGCGATGGACACGTATCGGGGTCTGGACGCGCTCGCTCGGGCCGATCCCGATGGCTGCTTCTACTGTCTGGAAGCGACTACCTACCTGAGCAGCCACCCGCGCTCTTCGGATCGGGAGGCCGCTGTCGAGAGCTTTCGGGCCAACCTGAAGCGGCTTCAGGCGGCGTTCGATGATGCTCGTACCCTGATCCTGCACAACGCGGAGCTCGATCATGCAATCGCGCTCCTCGACGAGGTTCTCACTGCCTTCCCCGACCTCCTGCCCGCGAAACACGCCCGCGCTGTCGCACTGCAGACGAAGTGGGTAAACGGGCTCGCCGTCCAGGAGCTGCGGGTCCAAATGTCGCTTCCGCTGTACGAGGCGCGGTTCCTGACAGGGCTCCGAGGAGCCGCCGCACTTCCGAACTTGGAGCTGATGGAGGCGGCCCGGCGAGCCTATCACGAGGTACTGCTCCATGAGCAGATGCCGTATGCCCTCTCCAACCTCGCGGTGCTGGACGCATACGGCGGTTATTCAGGGTCTGCCATACACTGGGCTCGACAGGCGGTCGAGATGGCACCGAACGACGCTCAGGTGCTCAACAACCTCGGCGTCGTCCTCTATCTCAACGGGGAGCTCCCCAGCGCGGCAGAGGCTTTCGAGCGAGCGGTAGCGGCGTCCAGCGACAAGGGATCTTCTCCTGCGCTCTTCAACCAAGGGCGGGCGTTGGCCGAGCTCGACGAAGAGGTTGGACGCGAGCTTCTGATCAGATACGTCCGCCAGGATCCATTTTCCGCGTGGAGCCGCGAAGCGATGCGACTGGCGGGCGTAGCGCCCCGGGGCGAAGCACCAGCTTTGGATGTTCCTCAGTTGGCAGTAGCGGGCATGCGCCTCGGAGATTCGCCCCAGGCCGTTGAGGCGGCACTAGGCGGTCGTCCGGTGGATGTTCAGCGGCTGATCGGCGGGCCGGTCTCGGCTTGGATCTACGAGTCTCAAGGGCTGCATGTCTATATGCATGACGCCTCCGGGGTGACGGCCCTGATCGTGACGAAGCCGCGAGTGACGACCGTAATGGGCGCAGAGGTGGCCGCGCCCGTGGATTCGTTCCTGAGGGAGGCAGAGAAGGCAGGTTTGGCTATCTCATTGGTGCCTTCGGCTGGTGACGACGAGGTGTGGGTCGTCTCGCCGGGCAGCGGCTGGCAGGTCTCGGTAGAGGCCCGTAACCGGACTATCGCTTCGATCTGTCTGCGGCGGGTCCTGCCTGCCTCCCAGCGCTTTTGAGATGTCGAGCTCGAAGTCGTTGTCGGTCCTGGTCTTCTCGGTCGGCCTCGGGCTGATCCTAGGCTTCTCGGGTCCTGTCGAGCCGCGTGAGCCCCGGCACCTCGCCCTCCTCATCGGCATCGCGGACTACAAGCACTTCGACGCTTTCGGAGAACCCGGCAAGACCGATCTCGAGGCGCCTCACCACGACGTGGAACGCATCCGCCTCAGCTTGCGAAGATTCGGGTTTGACGGCGAGGAGAACGTCCGGATCCTTCTCGATTCGGGGGCTTCGAAGGAGGGGATCGCCCAAGGCTTCAGCTGGCTCGCGAGCCGGGCCACAGACAGCTCCGACGTTGTGGTCGTCTACTATTCAGGGCACGGCACATACACCGACGACCTCGATGGAGACGAGGCTTTGGTGACACGCGGCGACGAAAAAGACGAGGCGTTAGTTCCCTGGGACGCCGCCGATATCCACGCGCCGGAGCAACTCGTCGTCGATGATGACATGCGCGTTTGGCTCGGAGCTCTCGGGACATCCAACGTCACGTTGATCGTCGATGCCTGCTACTCCGGCACCGTTTCCCGCGGCGCATCGGGTGAAAGTACGATTACGGCCCGCGGTCCGATCGGAAACATGGAGCCTGGAGCGGCTATTGATCCGCTTTCCAACCCGGACCACGCACTCATCACTGCGGCATCCGCCGGCCAACTCGCATGGGAAGCGCCCCTGGGCGATCGCAACATGAAGTTCGGCATCTTCACGTACCATCTGACCAGATCCCTGGACGGCGCGAGTCCGGTCACGCGCTACGATGAGTTGCTGCATGATCTGAGGAAGAGGGTGCAGGCACGGGTCGACACGGCGGTCGGCGGCCGGATTCAGACACCTCAGCTCGAAGGAGAGGGCAGCGCCCGGCTCTTTCGACTCGGCGGCGACGTGCCCCATCGACCGTTCGTGCTCGTCTTGGATGCGGGAAGCGGCCTCTACGCCGTCGATGCCGGTGCGGTCCATGGCGTTCGAGTATCAGCGATTTACGACGTGTATCCGCCGGGGGAAATCGAGTTTGGAGAGGCACCGCTCGGCCACATTCGTGTCGACTCCGTGACGGAGACGCACTCCTATGGCGCCG
>JBDHFS010000282.1:0-6038 GCA_039590285.1 Gemmatimonadota bacterium | reverse complement strand
CATCGTCGACGGCTTGTTGGACGGCGTCGGTGTCCAGCGGATTGGTCGCCTCATCGCATCCGTAGGTCCAGAGCCCCATACAGAGGAC
Organism: Gemmatimonadota bacterium; assembly: GCA_039590285.1. Lineage (GTDB taxonomy): Bacteria > Gemmatimonadota > Gemmatimonadetes > Palauibacterales > Palauibacteraceae > Benthicola. Next base: position 5,950 of record JBDHFS010000282.1, on the reverse strand, counting down.
GAGCGCAGTCAGGAGCGAGCGCTTCATGGGGGACCTCCATTCTGTGTTTCGGCAGAACAGACGAGCCGCAGCGTCCAGAAAGCGGGCATAAAGCGTACCGAAATCAGATCGCGTGCATGGGCCTGTACCTGATCCGACACCAGATACTTAAGTCTGCTCGGGGCTGGTGGCGGACTGCCACGCGCCGACAGGATGTCGGGTATCGGGTCAGCGTGTCGCACTGTCGGGCGCTCGACGCTGCTAGACCTACCTCCGGAACACCGCCATCCTCGCCTTGTGATCCGATCCGTGCGAATCGGGGATCACGACGTAGGAACCCTCGACCAGGTGCACCGGGCTGTCCCCCCGTCTGTAGAACAGGTGGTCGGCGGGGAAATCCGATCGTGTCTTGGCGCGGCCCGGGTCGGGAGATTGCGGGAAGGTCTCCTGCAGTCGCTGGATCACCGTCTCGCTGGCGGACCACGTGTTGAGGTCGCCGGCCAGCACCGTGGGCATTCGACGCTCCGGATCCATGGTGTCGAGAGCCTCGGTCAGACCCTCCGACTGCCGCACTCGCATGGATCCGCCCGTACCCAGCACACGGAGGAGGTTGCCCGCCACGTCGAAGTGCACGCTGACCACGCGGAGCGGGTCGTCGCCCGGTCCCCGTACGGTGGCGGCCAGGGCCACGCGTCTCTGGGCTTCGAGGGGTAGCTCGAAAGCCACGAGGTCGGTCAGCGGCAGGGTCGACAGGATGGCATTTCCCCGATCCTCGCCACTCGTTTCTGCGGGGTGGTGTCCGTTGCGCATCGAGGGGACGTAGGCCACCGCCAGGCCGCAGCCTCGCGCGGACTCCACGATATCGATGCGCGGGCCCTGCTCCGGATGCTCCTCGATGCGACCCGCGACCAGGGATCCTTCGGGAGCCGGTGGCACGAGATCCGATGTCCGGTAGGCCTCCTGGACGAGAATCACGAAGTGTCCCCCGAATCCGCGCCCGTCGTCTGCCGCGCACTCGTAACCGAGCTCATCCCGAAGAAAGCCGTCCAGGTCGCCGCCGCCGACGTGCACGTTCCACGTCACGACCCTGAGATCGGCGAGGGTTTCTCCTGCGAGCAGCTCCCGGGAAGGCTTCGCGTCGACGACGGGGGGACCGACGGCGGAGCACCAGCGCTCGAGAGCCCTCACGTCCGACTCGCGGGTGGGCCCGAACCACCGGATGTCCGCGTCGCCCACCTCTCTCCTCGCCTCGCATGCGCGAACGGGCGCCTCGGAGGCTGCTCGGGCCTCCCCTGGAGGGACCTGGTCCAGGGCCCGCATCGAGTGCGAGAGCGTGCACGCCGACGAGATGACCGCGACACTCGCCGCGACGACGGCCGGGATGCTCGGCGAACCGAACCGCGTGGGACGCGCCCGGCCTACCACGGCACGCCCACGTTGAACTGGATCACCGATTCGTCGGACTCTTCACCGGCCTGGACGGCCCGGACGATCCACGACGTAAACGCACCCACGGCCATTCCGATGAATCCGACCCCTATCGCGTCGGGCATCTCCACCGCGGGGATCGTCTTCCACAGGACGGTGCCCACGCCCATGCCGAGGACGAGTCCGATCCAGGCTCCCGAGCCACCCGCGCCGATCGAGGAGCCGATGACTCCACCCGCCGCCACATCACCCCAGCTCCACTTGTCTACGAACGGCTTCATGCCGAGGACGACGGCTGACCCGGCCAGCAGCCCGAAGCCCGCCCTCCGGTAGGCCGCCCACACCCGGTCCGCGTCCTCGTTCCCCAGCGTGATTCCCGATACCATCCCTATGCCTGCCCCGAGCGTAGCTCCGCCTCGGACGCATCGGATGCCTGCGTACGTCTGGTTGCACGGGATCAGGGAAGCCATTCCTCCGAGCACGGCTCCGGAGTACAGACCGAGAGCCCCGCCGGCGACCGCCGTCCCGTCCGATCCCGACACCTCCTGCGCCCGCGACGCGGCGGGCATGCCCAGGCTCGCGAGCGCGGCGATCGCCAGGAACGCGCTACGAATCCATCCCGTCCAGGCCGGTAGCCGGCATCGGATCCGACGCTCGGTGTGAGGCGCGCAGGCCAGTGCTACCTCCGGACGCAGTTCGGAGTCGAAGGCGGACATGCGCAGGTTGTCACGAAACCCGTTTCGCGGCAACGTAACCACGTTGCGCGACCTGCCGGATGCGGCGAAAATGCTCATCCACCCAGCCGCCGAGAGATACGATGAGAGCACTCCTTTTCCGCGGATTCCTGTACGCGCTGACGCTGGCGCTCTGCTCGACGCCGCTTCAAGCGCAGGTGATCCTCCCTCCGGAAGAGGGCGGAGAGATCATCTCGATCGGCCAGCCGCCATTGTGGAAGCCGTACGGTGGCGGAACGCTCGGCGGCTACTACCAGAGCGACGCCACGGATCTCACGATCTACGCGAATCTCGGGGTCGACAAGGACCTGATGAACCCGGTCGTGGGTGGGCTGGTGTTTGGCGCCGAGGGCTACGGCGGAATGCGGGGGAGCGAGATCGACGGTGGCCTTCGCGCTCTGCTCCACATCCCGTTCATCCGCCTGGGGGGCGGCGTCGACTGGAACTTCCGGGACGGGGACCTGCCGTTCTTCCTCCGCTTTTCGGGCCCTATCCGCCGCGGCGGGCTTCTCGGCCGTGGCGGTCTCCTCACCGTCGATTGGGTCATCAACCGCCAGTCGTTCAACGTCGGCGTCAAGCTCCCGATCGCCCAGCCATGGAGAGGAAAGACGCGTCCCGGGCAGATCGCGGTCGAGCTCAAGCAGGTACGCCCCGAGCCTCATCCTTTAGAGAATCCGGGCCCGGCCCTGTTGGAAGCCCTCGACAACGTCGAAGAGACGGCCTGGTGGATCAATCGCTTCGTCACGCCGGGAATCGACCAGCGCGGGCGCACGCGTGAACAGGCGGTCGCCACCTTCACCGCCGACATACGGGAGATGCGGGATCGCCTCGCGAATCCGGATCCCATCTTCGGCGGGAGCCACACGGCCGAGGCGGAAATCAGGGCTTTCCACGCCGAGCTGGCACGCGCCTTCTCGATCGCCGCTTCCGGTGAGCCGATCCCGTTCGGAACCGCGACGGCCCAGGGAGAACAGATCGCCGCACAGGCGAGGGAGATCCTGCTCGATCGCCTGCTCTTCCCGTACAACAGGCTGCTCGGCGTAAAGAAGACTCGCGATTCGACCCGGGAGTTCGCGGCCCGGGCCGCCGGGGCCTTCAGCCGGTGGGCGATTCACTCCGACGTGGTTTCTACGGAGCGTCTCGCGGCCGTGCGATACGTCTTTCGTCGTATGCTCGACGGCGTGGAAGAAGTCCGGGCCCACAACAAGCAGGTGTGGAGCGACGAGCGACTCGTGTGGCTTCCGCTCCAGTACGGACTCCTGCCGGAGGAGCACGATTCGAACGAGGAGCTGGACGCCATCATCGAGCGAGCCGTGGGGCGGGAGTTCTACGATGGCAACGGCGCGTGGTACATCATCAACGCCCAGTTCCAGTTCGAGCTCGCCAACGCGCTCGAGCGCGCCGAGGACTACCACGTCCTGTGGATCCACGACATCCGCGGCATCACAGCGACCGGTGACCCCGACCGCGTCAGCTGGTTCCACATCAATCTCTACATCCAGACGCTCGCGGATCGCGTCCGGCAATATGACGAGACAGGCAAGCTGCCCAGCTACATGATCTTCATGGACCAGCACTACTACGAGATCAACAAGGCGCGCCGCTGGCTCAGCTACCTCGAAGATCCGATGCGCTACGAGTTCGACTTCCCCTCGGGGTACGAATGGATGGCGGACTCGCTGGCATCACGAATCCGGCCGACCCGACCTACTGGGCGAGCGAGCCGTTCCCGGTGGTGTCGTGGCCCGACAACGTGATGCGGGACCACCGGAAGATCTCCTTCTACGACATCACGGAGGACGATCCCTATCGGGGCATGGCGATGTACAGCGGCATGGGGATCGGCGAGCACTACATGGGTCCGACGTGGGAAGACCGGGCCGTCATGCTTCAGGGCCCGGCCGCCCTGGACATGAAGAACGCCGCTCGCGAGCTCCTGCTGAACCAGGGCTTCAAGCCGGACGAGATACCGCACCCTCTGCGGGCGCAGCCGCTGGCCGAGGACTACTGGGATCGCGTGCAAGCGGTGATCGACGAATTCGAGGGCGGCGCTCGCGCCCTGGAGCTGCATAACGAGACCGGCTACCTGCCCAAGCCGATCAACGTGGCCAGGGCCGTCCTCTTCACGCTCGCACCGCCGGGTACGGTCATGATCCTGCCCGACTCGCTGTGGCATGCTCCGCTGTGGGCGTCGATGCTGGTCGGTACGTGCCTGAGAGGTGGTCGCGTGCTCATCATCCACCCGTCGCAGCGGAACGCCCCCGGCCAGGCCTTCATGACGCTGTCCCGCGCCAACGAGCTGTACGAGCGCCTCATCATCATCCAGCACGAGATGGCCGATGAGATCGCCGCCGTGAAGGGACAGCTCAGGACAGGGCTGTACGATACCGACATCGACGTGGCGAACCTTCCGGCACGCCTGCAGGCATCTGCGGAAGGGCTGAAGCTGCCGTGGATGCGTGAGACGCTCGAGATACCCGAAGACTGGGAACCCATGTTCGCGAACGCCGAGGAAATGTTCCCCGACTTCGATCTCGAGTACGCCATAGAAGACGTGGAGGTACGCCGACCGAAGCTCCATCTGAAAACGAACATGTTCGTGTCGGCCAGCGTGCTGCAGCTACTGATCGCAACGCCCGAATGGCCGGCCTTCGTCCGCGAATACATGGAGCAGCGCGTCCTCGACGTGATGTCGGAGCGGTCGGTGGACGAGTACCGGGATGCGCGCGAGCTGGGCCGCACCCTGAGACAGGACTTCTTCAACCTGCTTCAATCGATCGAAGAGAGAGCCACCGAAGAGCAGCTCGCCACGCTCGTCTTCTACCACCTGGTCGGCTCCTCCAACATGGACTACCGCTCCATGCTGATGGACGGCGAGGTGGGACTCCTGATCTCCGGCAAACTGGCGATTCACGGATTCCTGGACGCGCTCATGCTCGCCGGCGCCGCACGATGGGTGGACGACGTGGAGGTGTTGAACGAATACCTGCCGCGGTACGAGGGCTTCAAGTGGAAGGCGAGCCGCTGGATCAAGAACATGCTGTAGGGCCCTGGAGGATTCCCCGGCGCACGCGGGTCGCGGGTGTCCACCGGCAGGCGGATACGCCGGAAGACGGGTCTACGGAAACACCCAGCCGCCCCCGAAGCTGATCACCCATCGGTTGCCGGTGACGTCGGGCCCGAAGCGGTACCCGATGTCGATACGTCCCGTATCCGCTGCCGAAGCCCTCGACCAGCCCGTCCTCAGGCCGAACCCGACGGCGCCGCCCCACCTGGGTTCCTGGTCCTCGTACCAGGCGCCTCCGTAATCCAGGAAGCCCGCGAATCCGAGGCCGGCGAGGCCGAGGATATTGTCGAGCGCCCACCACCGGTGCTCCAGAGTGCCCCACATGGATCGGGTGCCGACAAACGAGTGAGGCGCCCAGCTGCGCGGGGGGAACTCGAACCCGAGGTCGAACTCTCCGCCCGGCGGCGGATTCTCCAAGATCCCGGCTCGGGCGTGCAGTACGGTGGCGTGCCTGAGCCCCGCCTTCTGGGCCACCGTCACACGGAGCGTCACGCGACCCGAGTCCACGCGGGCCGAGTTGAACAGGGCGTTGGCTCGTAGTCGGCCGTGCACGAAACCACTCCCGAGCGGGGAACCGGCCTGCATCACCATCGTCGGTCCCAGCCCGGTCCGCTCCCACCCGAAGGCGCTCGGGGCGATGTTGAGACCCAGGGAGAGCAGCTCGCTCAGGTCGATGTCCTCGGTCGCGAATCCGTTCAGGAAGCGAGTCACCAGGAACTGCGACCTTCGGTACTCGCCGAAC
>JBDHFS010000281.1:0-3987 GCA_039590285.1 Gemmatimonadota bacterium | reverse complement strand
TCCTCATCTTCCGGCCGCTGACCAAGAGACTGGGGATCGTCATGGAAGCGAATGCGCTGGCGAAACGGGACCAGTCCGAAGATCGTGTTCAGTATCAGCACGTGAAGACCCTTGTCGAGACGCAGAACCTGAAGATCGAACAGCTTGAACAGCGACTCGAGTTCACCGAATCGCTGCTCGAGGCTCGTACCTCGCGGTACCTATCCGGAGGGATGCAGCCGAGGGATACGGCATAAAAAGGGGTCGACCGGCGAATGGCGGCCTTGGGGATCAGAAGAAGAAGAACGCGCCCGCACGTATGGCGAACACCGAGCCCGACCTCGAGGTGCCAGACACCGTGACGGTGTCGCCACTGGCGTCTCCGGCCGTGACCCAGCCGAACTGACCTGAGACGTCGATAGAGATCCACTCCGCCACGGGCAAATCGACGCCCACCAGCGCGCCTATCTCGAACCCGCTCTGCTTGACGTTGAAGCCGCGGCTGTCGCTGCTCAACTGTGTCCAGCCCACTCTCGCCTGAATGTATGGGACCATCTCGGTGTCATCACTGAACAGCAGGAGACCGGCCGCCCCGAAGATGGACAGCTTGCTGGCGGATCCGTCGACGCTCTCGCCGTCGGAAGGTTCCTCCAGTCCATGATAGGAGTATGCGGCTCCTCCGCCGATGCGAAGCGGGATCGTTCCCAGTTGATACAGGCCCGATACTTCGATCCCCGGACCGCCCTTGAGGCTGTCCCCGATGTCACCGGTGATCAGCACATACGCGAGGTTGGCGTCGACCATGAAGCGGGCTTCACGTCGCGGATCGAACTGTCCCTGGGCGGTCCCGGCCCGGGGTAGCCCGATCAGCAGAAGGACTGCTCCGAACCCTACGATGACGGGTATTCGCCTCATGGTGGCTCCCGAGTTGGCGTGGGTGACTCGGACGCGGGAACACGGACTTCGTCCTGCGACACTCGCTGCGGACTCTTCAACTGTCAACACCGCACCCTCGGGCCTTGTTTCGTCTCGCGTCTTGCCGACCTCGCCCACATCGTTTCGATTAGGGCGTAATCGGCTTTAGCTTCCGGCGCGCGAGAGGCCGCGGGGTTCTGGCATGGGAGCTACCGGCCCCGCTCACGGAGACAGCATGAATGACGACCGGCACGGGGACCCTCCCTCCTCATCCGAATGGCGGGTCCCAGCGGGCGAGCAGCTCGAGACCGATGCATACCACATCTGGAAGCCTCGGCCACTGCTGAGGAGCGTCCACTGGAAGCCGACTCCGGCCGTGCCTCGTGATGCCGCTGCCGGCTCGTATGACGTGTTCGTGGATCAGCGGGTATTCACGGCCATGCACTCGCACTTGTGGAATGCCACGCCGGGCGAGGAGCCCTTTGGATTCCTGTCGGGAGACTTGTGCGAGGATCCGGACACGGGCCGACGCTATCTGATCATCAGCGCGGCTGTCCCGGCACACGTCTCGTTCGAGGAGGACTCCTCCGAGCAAATTCGCGGGGAGGCCATGGTCGCCGTCCAGCTCGATCTGGACCAGAGACCGGGAGTGCTGGCGGGCTGGTATCACAGGCATCGCAAGGGCGATGTGAAGCTCTCGGAGGCGGATGTAGCCACCCACGAGAGACTGTTTCCGGAGCCATGGCACGTGGCTCTGCTGTTCGTCACCGACCCGTCGCATCCTGTCGGCGGGTGCTTCCGTCGGGCTCTGAAGGGCCTGGCTGGCGATACGCCTCTTCCTTTCTTCGAGACAGTGAGCAACGAGTCGCTCCTGGCTCGGGGGCTGAGGCGCTCCTACATCGACTGGGTCAACGTCGAAACAGTCGACTCGATCCAGCGGGAGCCTCCTCCCATACCGGAAGTGCCGTCGGAGCCCCAACCGGAGATCGCTCCAGAGGCCGAGGCGGCTCCCGAATCAGAGATGACGCCCGCGCCGGAGATTGTCCCGGAGCCGGAGATCGCGTCGGAGCCGGAGATTGCCACGGAGCCGGAGATCGGCACGGAGCCGGAGATCGCTCCCGAGCGTGAGCACGACCAGTTGCCGACAGACGACGTAGCAGGCCCGGATTCAGCGGATTCGGTTTTCGAGGAGCAGACGGCGACTGCTGAGGAACGGGCAATCCATGAGGAGGCACCCGCGATCGAGGAGGCGGCACCGGGACCCGTGGCTCCGGACGAGGCACTGGATGTGGTTCTTCCGCTGCTGGAGGATGTGGAGGCGGCGAAAGCGGAACTCGAAATCGCCGAGCAAGAGCTGGGGATTACGTCGGAAGAGCACGAGACAGCCGTCATTCCGTCGGCTGACTTACTGGAGGTTCCACTCGACACGGACGTCGAGGAGCTCCCTGAGCCCGGATGGGATGCTGAAAAGAGCGCACCGGCGGCACCGGCGAGGTCCATCGACGATGTGGACCTGGAGAGCTTCGTGAGCGAGGTGGAAACGGCGGATGTCGCGAAGCAGGTGGAAGGGGCACCGGACCCGGAGGAGGTGCAGCCGGATTGGGATGACGACGACGCAACCGGAGGTTTGAGGATCGAGCCGCTCGCGCCACCGACGATCGGCGAGCCGGAGCTCCCGGTCGAGCCGGAAGAGTTGGAAGAGCTGGAAGAGCCGGAAGAGCTTGAACCGCCTGAAGTGGAGGACGTCGACGATCTCCCGACCGATGTCGTACCTCGAAAGAAGAAGCATCGCCGAACCCGCAGCGTGTGGATCGTCGCCGGTTTGATCCTGGTCGGTGCGGTGGCGGCGAGCCTGATCACGTTCGGCGGGCTGCCCACCGGCGACAGCCCCGACGTCGGAGAGCCGGGGCCAGCGGCGCCGGCCGAGGCAGGAAGCCCGGGGGAAGGTGGTGCCGTGGAGGCAGGCGCTGACGACCTCTCGGCCGGACAGACTGAGGCTCCGGTCGGGGCGGCGGACTCGGCCTCGGCGGAAGCGACGGTCGCAGAACTGGATTCGCTCGGAGAATCGCTCGTAGAGTCGATCAGCCGGTACTACGGGCTGGCCGTGGCCCTGGACGATGGCCGGGCGACGTGTGCCGAGCTTCAGGCGGCGTACGTGGAGGTGGACGACCGGTGGATCGAGTACAACGTGCTGGGGAAGGCCCGTTTCGCGGGCCGCCTGCCCGACGACCTCTCGACGCGGGACGAGCGGCTATACAGCGGTGTCCAGGATGTGGAGGTCGAGTTCGGCCGTTCCGGCTGTCCGAGACCTTGACGCGAAGATCGACTCTCCTGCTGGTCGTGCTGACGGCATGGCCGGGTGTACCCGCCGGGGTGGCGCAGGAGCGCCCGCGCGCCCGCGAGCTGGGCATTGAGATCGGAGGGCTCCAGACCGGACCTCTCAACGCCATCACGGACGTCGACGGCGTGCTGGTCGGACACCGTACGCTCGTCGAGGGAGACTCGATCCGTACGGGAGTCACGGTGGTGTTGCCGCATGCAGGGAACCTGTACACCGCCAAGGTCAGAGGGGCCATCGTAGTCCGGAACGGATTCGGGAAGCTGGTCGGGCTAAGCCAGGTGAACGAGCTCGGCCAGATCGAGACGCCGATCCTGCTGACGGGCACGCTGAGCGTCTTCCGCGCCGCGGATGCGCTGATAGACACCCTCCTGGCGGACCCGGCGAACTCCGCCGTCGAGTCGATCAACCCGGTCGTGGGGGAGACCAACGACGGCTACCTGAGCGATATCAGGACGCGACCGATCAAGTCGGAGCACGTTCGCGAGGCTCTGAGAAACGCCTCGACGGGTCCCGTCGATGAGGGAGCGGTGGGCGCGGGGACAGGGACCCGCGCGCTCGGATGGAAGGGTGGAATCGGCACCGCCTCGCGCGAGCACGGCGGCTACACGGTGGGTGTCCTCGTGCAGACGAACTTCGGAGGCCAGCTCACCATCGCCGGCGTGCCCGTAGGCAGGCACGTCCGGCCCGAGTCACCGGAAGTCTCCGGCCGGGATGACGATGAAGGTGGTTCCGTCATGATCGTGGTCGCGACG
>JBDHFS010000280.1:0-3993 GCA_039590285.1 Gemmatimonadota bacterium | reverse complement strand
GGGACTCGCGTCGATGTGGACGATCTTCTTGTCTCGGGTCGGATGCCACAGGTACGGGTGGTATTCGACCATGTCGTAGCCCACGCAGATGATCACGTCCGCCCGATCGAATCCACACGACACGTAGTCGTGTGCCTGCAGCCCGATCGCCCCCAGGGAGAGGGGGTGGGAGAAGGGTATGACGCCCTTGGCCATGAATGTTGTGGCCACCGGGACGTTCAACCGCTCCGCGAACCGGACCAGCGCCTGCGAGGCTGTGGCCCGGATCACGCCGTTGCCGGCCATGACGACAGGGTTGGTCGCCTCCGAGATCACGCGCGCCGCCTGCTCGACCTTCTCCAGCGGAGGGTCGGGCGGTACGGCCGATTGCACCTTCAGCGTCGTGGCATCGCCCGCGTCCAGCCCTGCGACATCCTCCGGGAAGTCGATGAAGCTGACTCCTGGTTTCTCCGCCTCGGCGACTTTGAACGCCTTCCGGACCACTTCGGGCACGATCTCCGGCGCCCGCACCTGCGTGCTGTACTTCGAGATGGACTCGAACAATCGAACGAGGTCCAGGTGTTGGTGACTCTCCTTGTGCATGCGGGTCGTCGCCGCCTGACCGGCGATCGCCACCACCGGCGCCCGATCCATGTTGGCGTCGGCGATCCCGGTCACGAGGTTGGTGGCGCCGGGTCCGAGCGTGGCCAGACACACTCCCGCGCGTCCGGTCAGCCGACCGTAGACGTCGGCCATGAAGGCTGCCCCCTGCTCGTGGCGCGTGGTCACGAACCGGACCGAGCTGCCGAGGAAGGCGTCCATCACATCCAGGTTCTCTTCACCCGGAATGCCGAACACGTGTGTGAGGCCTTCGTTCTCCAGGCAGCGGACAAACAGCTCGGCGGCTTTCACGGAACACTCCTCATCAAGAGGGAGGCACTCGGAGTTGCCCTTGTCAGCATGATGACGCCTGAAGACGGCAAGTGCGATCGGTCTCAGAACCTGGAGGTCGTGCCTGGAGTTCCGGACCCGGAATCGTGGTGGTGGCGCGAGGGGAGACTGTCGATCGCCGGAGGATGCTCAACCGCTCGAGTTCGAACGCCGGCCGAGCGACGGGTATGTTAGGGGATATGGAGCTTCGCCTCTATCCCTAACACGATGCCCAGACCCGCATGCGGTGGATGATCTTCGTCGTACTCCTCTTCCTCCCAGCCCTAGCCGCACACGCACAGGAGCCCGGATCGGCAGAGGTCACGACGCGCACGGTGGCCGGGAGGGTCGTCGCCGATGAAACCGGTGAGCCGCTGGAGAACGTGCTCGTCGAGCTCGTGGTTCAGGGGCTGCATGCGCTCACCGACTCGCGCGGTCGCTTCCGTATCGAGGGGGCCGAACCGATGCTCGACACCCTTGTAGCCAGCTACTTCGCCCTATCAGAGACGCGACGAGCGCTGGACCTCTCCCGTCCGGGCGATCAACGCGTTGAGCTCAGGCTGGCGGGCGCGCCATCCAGCCCGGAAGCACCGGAAGAAACGGCGGACTCGACCACCTGCTCCACATGGTACGTCGATGCGCGCAACCGGGCCGACCGCCCGGTGGAGATCTTCCCCTGGTTGGGCAATCCGGATGCGGACCTGGGTGCGCTCTCCGAGACGGAGCGTGAGCGTGGCGCCGGAGATCTGATCACCGTGCCGGGCGTGGGCGAGCGGCAAGGCATACGACTCAGAGCGACGTGGCCCATCCTCATGCTATTCGGCTCCCGAGTGAGTGAGGCGGCCAGCGGGGTCCAAGACCGACCCTTCATCGGCTGGATCACGCCGGAGGAGCAAGAGATCCGGAGAATGCAGGGTCTGCGGTTTCAGATCTCGTGCGAAGAGTCGCAGAAGTAGCTAAGCGAGGGCGCGGCAAAGCGAAACCCCGGTCTCCCGTTCCAACGTAGGGATGGTATATGGAGCGGATAACCCGGGAGGTCCTGCAATGAGGCGCCAATTCCATTCGCTTTCGTGTGGCGTGGCGCTGGCTCTGGCCGTGGCCGATGGTGCCGTGAGCCAGCCAGCCGAGACGCCGCGCTCGGCGGCGATAGCCGACATCGATTATCAGGTCACCTTCGACCGGCGAACGGCTCAATCTCGAACCATCGGCGTCGAGATGTCGTTCCGGACTTTGGGGCCAGAGCCCGTTCTGCTTTCGCTGCCGGCCTGGACCCCGGGATCCTACGAGCTGGACAACTACGCCAGAAACGTCCAGAACTTCGCGGCCCGCGCCGGTGGTGAGGCGCTGCGCTGGGACAAGGTGGATTACGATACGTGGCGCGTCCGCCCGACCGGTGCCGGCGAGGTTACGGTGAGCTTCGAGTACCGGGCCGACAGCCTGGACACCGGCAACTCGTGGTCGACAGCCGACTTCGCGTATTTCAACGGCACCAACCTCTTTCTCTATCCCGAGGGTCGAGGCCTGGCTTTCGACTCACGCGTGAGCATACGGACCGAGCCGGGCTGGCGGGTGGCCACCGGCATGGCCCCGGGGGCGCGTCCGAACGAGTACGTGGCGGCCGATTTCCACGAGGTCGTCGACATGCCGACGTTCATCGGACGCTTCGATGTGGACAGCGCCGTCATCGACGGAGTGATGCATCGTCTCGCCACCTATCCTGAAGGCCTGGTCGCCGGCGATGCGCGGGAGACGATCTGGGAGCAGCTGCGCGGGATGATGCCTGCCATGGCGGAGGTCTTCGACGAGGCACCCTTCGAGACGTACACGACCTTGATGGTCTTCCCCGAGGAGTTTGGCGGGGCCTCGGCACTCGAGCACCGCAATTCGCACCTCGGCATCTACGTTCGGCAGGCCGTTGGCAACCCGATGCTCGCCTCGGTCGTAGCGCACGAGATCTTCCACGCCTGGAACGTAAAGCGGCTCCGTCCCGCGGAGCTGGTCCCGTATGACTACGGCCGACCGCAGCTGACTACCCTGCTGTGGGTCAGCGAGGGGATCACGTCGTACTACGATGACCTTTCGCTCGTGCGCGGCGGCGTGTTCGAGCCGGAGTTCTTCTACGAGCAGACGGCCGGGGATATAACGGCTACCGAATCAGCGGGCGCGGTGGCGCTGGAGGACGCGTCGCTCAGCACCTGGATCGGTCCTCGGGACGGTACCGACCACATCTACTACCCCAAGGGCGCCGTCGCCGGCCTTCTGCTCGACATCCTGATCCGGGACGCGACCGACAACGCGGCATCACTGGACGATGTGATGCGCGACCTGTACTGGAGCACCCACAAAGAGACGTTCACGGGCTTTTCGGAAGCCGCCTGGTGGGAGTCCGTCCGACGCGCCGGCGGCGGAGAGTCGTTCGACGACTTCTACGCCAGATACGTAGATGGTCGCGAGCCCTATCCGTGGGACGACGTGCTAACGCTGGCCGGATTGCAGCTAGTGACGGACACGACGTACCAGCCGCTGGTAGGCATCTACCCCGAGTACGACGATCAGGGAGCCCGGGTGAGCGACCTGGTGCCCGATGGTGCCGCCGCCGCTGGCGGAGTTCAGGCAGGCGACTACCTGGTGCGCGCCGGCCCGGTCGAGATCGATGACGAGACTAGCTTCGACGAGTTCCGGGCTCACTTTGCTGAGAAGCCCGCGGGCACGCCCTACGATGTCGTGGTCCAGCGAGGAGACGCAGAAGTTACGCTGGAGCTCGAGCTCCGGATATCCGAGCAGATCGAGCGCTCACTGATCGAAGACCCCGACGCCTCCGACAGAGCGATCCGGATCCGCGAGAGCCTCCTCAGCGGCGGCTAGGCAAAGCGAGCGCCCGGGGCGCGGCTACCGTGCCCCGGGGCGCCCTTCTCCAGGTGATGTCCTAGCTGTCGTCCCTAATCGTCGTCTTCGTCGTCTGTGTCGGCTGCGTTCGCCCAGATGTAATCGACGTGGCCGCCGCAGATGTCTCCGAACTCCTCGAGGACGTCCGGAACCTCGGCCTGCAGCCCTGCGACCACCATCTCTCGACCTTCGAGCAGA
>JBDHFS010000279.1:0-4020 GCA_039590285.1 Gemmatimonadota bacterium | reverse complement strand
TCAGTCTCGCGCTCGAACGTCTCGAGCAAATCTGGCGCGTCGGCGAGATAATCACGAGCAAATTCCCGACTGCCCTTCACAAACGAGAACACGACACTATCGGTCTGGCTGGCTGCCAGCACTGGAACCCACTGCCGTAGTGTTGCGAGGTGGCGTTCAACGAAGGCTTCCTGTTTCAGCCGTCGCGTCTGCGAGTCTTCGGTCGCGCATTTCCTCATCTTCGGCCCTATCGCCATACTACTAGCCTACAGGGCTGTTTCGGTCCCGCAACCCGGAGCTTCGACCACTTCGCCGGAGGTTGGGGGCGGGCTGGCTTCATGAACCCAGCCGAGGCATCCGCCTGGCGGGAGCGGATCGCGTTCTGGCGGAGGTTCAGGCGAACCGCGCAGCAGCGGCCGAGGCCGGTGGCCGACCCGCTGCTCGACGATCCTGATCCGTTTCTGTGAGAGCGGGTGGCGATGTGAGACAAGTTCTAGCTTCAGCCCTCCGAGTACGCCATTCGTCGGCCTCGTTCGCCGAAGGGGCCTGTACAATGGCACAAGAATGGCCCGCTGATGCAGTGGGGCGAGGGTCAAATGGGAAATGTCGATTGAAGGGAGGCTTCGATGTCGTTGGCCGAGTTCAAAAAGGGTTTGTTGGAAGAGTACCAGGGGGAGTTGATTGGGGAGGTGTTTTTCTCCGAACTCACGAAGCAATTCGAGAGCCCGCAGCACCAATACAAGCTGGCGACCCTGCTCCAGCTCGAGACCGAGACCGCAGCCCGGCTCCGACCCACAGCTCTGGAGTTCGGTGTCGACCTCTCCTACCTCGACGAGTACCGCGAGATGGGTGAGGAGTTCTTGAAGAGCTGCGAAGGAATGGATTGGAATGGCCTAATGACCCATCTGGAGACGGTCGTTGAGCCCTACGTGAAGCGCTACAGTGAGATTGCTGAGATCGCTCCTCCTGAGTACAAGGATGTCGCCGATTCCATGGTTGTTCATGAGGCATCGATCCGGACCTTCGCCCGCCTCGAATTATCCGGTGACACGGAGCATTCTCTCGACGTCGTGATCAAGCAGCTGAAGTTTCCGCTGAAGCGAAGGTCCTGAACGTCGCATGGCGAGCGTATTACCAAGGAACAAACATCCCAGCCATAGCGGCTGGACTCAACTAGATCGGTCTCTGGCAGACCCGGGGCGATTCAATTGTGCCCTGAAGTAGCAGTCTGTTATCATCTCGCTACGCGATAGAACAGAGCGGGAATAGCTCAGTTGGTAGAGCATCAGCTTCCCAAGCGACAAAGAAACGTTGAAGGCCCGGCGTTCTCCCGTCGGGCCTTCGTTTTCTCTCTCCGAGTATTCCGAGTACTCCGAGTATTCCGAGTACTCTGGACACCTATTTGGACACCTGGCGGCCGCAGAGGATCTCTAAACAGGCTCGGTGAGGACTCGAACCTCTCGGCGCAGGAACCGGAGCCGCGTCTGGAGGCTTGCTCCCACACGGACCGCGCCTTCGCCCATCAGGTAGATGGCCAGGATGTGTCCCCGGGCTGCGGCATCGCGCGGGGAAAACCCTGCGTCGCGAAACAGGCCGGCAACGTACCCGAGGCGTTTGTTCATCACTCTGCCAAACGCGGCCGCCGCCTCCCGGTCACCTTCGGCCCAGGACCGCACGGCAGAGTCGTAGCGATTGAGGTCCTTTCGCAGGATGAGCTCCGCGAGGGCCAGGATTCGATTGCTCCCGGTTCCCTCGAGCTGATCGATGTGCTGAATAACCACGCCAGTCATCTTCCGGTCCCACCAGTCCAGCATGTGATGGAGCAAATCCCGCCGGTCCCGGAAGTGCCAGTAGAAGCTGCCCCGCGTCACGCCGAGGGACCGGGCCAGACTCAGCACCCGCACCCCGCCAACACCCTGGACTCGCAGGACTTCCATGGCTCGCTCAACCCAGTCGTCCTTTGTCAGGGACTTCTTGGCTCTCATGACGATCCTGTCCAGGTCGAAGAACTGGTGCGTCAGAGTCAGACCATACACTAGTGTCTTGACGTGGGGCCGGGAATCCGGGTAATCTCCGTCCATACAGTTGTGTACGGAACGACGCTGGAGAGGAAGTGGAAGCGTTGCTTCGTGGAGGACAGACGATGAAAGCCAGAGGATCAATACTATTCGTGGCGGGGTTCCTGGCGTGTGGGGTGCTCATCGCCTGCGTGGGCCTCTTGACGGATGGGTCACAGGCTCAGGCCGAACCCCCGGCGGTCAAGGCACTGACCGAGCGCGACGTCTACTACCCCGGCACGGAAGATCTGGCACCGGACGAGATGCGGGTCACCGCCTGCGGGACGGGCATGCCGAACGCGAGGCCGAAACAAGCCGCCGCCTGTTGGCTTGTCGAGTTGGGCAACGGTGACCGGTTCATCTTCGATATCGGCACCGGCTCTGCCGAGCGCCTTTCGGCCATGAAGATCCCCTACGACTACCTGGACAAGGTGTTTCTGGGGCATCTACATTCCGATCACTTCGGCGATATGGACGCGCTGTGGGTCGGTGGGGTGGTCGGCAATCGGGTCAACAAGATGCGCGTGTGGGGCCCGCGCGGTCACAAGCCGGAGTACGGCACCGCCTACGCCATCGAGCACATGGAGAAGATGCTGACCTGGGACAAGGGGAGCCGCCTGGGGAACGTGGATATCCGTGGGCTCGAGATCGACGTCACCGAGTTTGACTACAAGGCCGTGAACAAGGTGGTTTACCAGGAGAACGGCGTAACGATCCGCTCTCTCCCCGCGATTCACGCGCTCGACGGCTCGGTGAGTTATATCCTCGAGTGGAACGGGCTAAAGCTGGCCTACTCCAGCGACACGTACCCCAACAAGTGGTGGATGGAACACGCCAAGGGCGTGGACATCGCGATTCACGAGTGTTTCGCTCCTCCCTCGGTTCTGATCGAGAAACAGAAATTCACGCCACAGACGGCGCTGAACGTGGGTACCCAGGTCCACACCTCGCCCGCACAGTTCGGAAAGGTAATGGCGCTGATCCAGCCTCGCATGGCAGTCGGCTACCACTTCTTCAACGACTTCGACACCCTGCCGGCCGTGCACAGCCAGGTTCGCCAGACCTACGACGGTGCGCTGGCGCTGGCCACGGACTACATGGTGTTCAACGTGACCAAGGACGACATCCGGGTGCGGATGGCGTCGATCGACGAGGACATCTGGCCGCAGCCGGCGACGCAGCCGAAACTGCCCCCCGATCTGAGTCAGAGAATCGGTTTCTCCGAGGAAATCATGGCGGGCCGCGAGGTCTTCAAGGACGTCATCAAGAAGCTCTACGACGATATCAACGAGCAGTACGGCTCCGACGCGAAGCCGCCCATCTGATGCCGATCGTCTTCGGTCGCGGCGGCGCCACAGGCTGGCGGAGAAGGGCCATGCCCCGATCTCACACCGTCCTCCTGACCGTGGCGGCGCTCGTCGTCGGTTCCGGTGCCATGGCACAGCAAGGGACGCCCGACCCGCTCGAGGAGGCGGGCCACGAAACACCCGTTCGCGAGCCCGAGAACCAGGAAACCGGCCACGTCGAAACCGGTCCGTTCAAGCGGCACCGGATCGCGTTCTTCACGGGGAACACGATCGTCCCGTCGGGTGGTGAGCATGAGGACCGGATCACGACCGCCATCGTCCCCACGCTCGCCTTCGACTACGAGTACTGGCTCAGCCGCCGGTTTGCAGTCGGCTGGTACAACGACTTCACGCTTTCGACTTTGTTCGTCGAGACCAACCGAGATGCTCCGCCGGGGGCTTCCAGCTCCGCAAGCGGCAATGAGATCATCGAGCGCACCCCCGTCTCTCTCTCCGCGGTCGTAGGCGTCTTCGAGCCCGTTCCACGTGTGACGCTGTACACCGGTGGCGGGTACGAGTTCGAGGAGGAAGAGAACCTGCCGGTCTGGAAGCTCGGGGTGGAGTATTCGTTCCCGCTACCGCGCGACTGGGATATCGCGCTTTCAGGCGCCTACGACTACAAGGAAGTCTACGACTCG
>JBDHFS010000278.1:0-4028 GCA_039590285.1 Gemmatimonadota bacterium | reverse complement strand
TCAGCCATGGAGAGAATACCTCGACGAGTGGCATGATCATCAGGCCTACAGAGGGCAGGATCATGATGAGAGTCTCGGCAAGGCGCCGCCGGTGGGCCCGCACGGGGAGCCTGCGCGCGGCCCTGGCGTACGGCGCCCGCGTGGCCGCGGCGATCACGTACAGGCTTATATACGTCGCGTTGACTGCAGTATCCGCCGACATGAGCACCTCTCTCAGGCCCCGCCCGACCCCTGAAACTTGATCATCGTCATGATCGGAACGGCGTCGATCATTCCGTGCAGAACGATGCACGCGAGCAAGTTCCTCTTCCAGAACACGTAGGCCGCGCCGAGGATGATGCCGCCCAGGGCGCCCTCCACCATCGCGACCCTAAAGGCCGCGGGCAGATCGCCGGCTGTGGGCCAGTTCGGATTCAGGTACGCGTAAGGCACGTGGTACAACCCGAACGCCACGGTCACCAGCAGGATCGCGATCCACGGCGAGCCGGTCGCCTTCTCCGCCCGTGTCTGCAGGAAGCCGCGGAAGAAGAATTCCTCCGTGAAGCCGGCGGTAAGCATGCCGAACGCGGCGGCGAGCGGAAACAGGTACAGGGCCTTGCCGGTGATGATCAGCTCCCACAGCTGCGGGCCGGCTCGCCGTTGCGTGAGCTGGAACAGGCCCAACAGGAGCCCCGCTAGCAGAGCCCACCCTAACCCGGTCCGCAGATTGTCGCGCCGCAGGCCGAACGAAGCGAAAACGGGAACGGGGCGGCGGGCGGCGGGATCCCGCCACCTCAGCAGGCTCACGAGCAGCAGGGGCAGCGCCACCAGCGTCAGGTAGTGACGGATTTCCGTCCCGGGGAAGCGGAAGCTGAAGGCCAGGTAGGCTGCGAAGAAGACCAGGGCCGCCAGCGATTCGCGGGTGGTGATCCCGTCGTCGATGGGGAGCGGTTCGTTCATGCCAAGCTCCGCGGCGAGAGGGAAGGTGCCTCGTCCAGAACACTACGGCCCGGCACCTGCCCGTGTGTCAAGGCGGTGGGCTATCCGTATGCGGAGCCAGGAATCATGCCGACCCGGCCGGGGGAGATTATCTTCCGCTTCATGTGTCCGTCGCTGGAGACCGCCAAGGCGCTATCCACGGAATGAAGATGACCAGCCTGCCAGCGGAGATCGAAGCTCGCTTTCATGGTCTGCGCCGTCTGATCGGCAACACGCCCCTCCTCGCCGTCGACTATTCGTTCCGTGGCGAGCGTCGCCGGATCTTCGCCAAGAGCGAGAACCTCAACATGACGGGAAGCGTGAAGGACCGCATGGCGCTTCACCTCCTGCTCCGCGCGTATGAGCGGGGGGCGATCACTCCGGGCGCGCTCATCGTCGAGGCCACGAGCGGCAACACCGGTATCGCGTTTGCCGCCGTGGGGAAGGCGCTGGGACATCCGGTCGCCATCTACATGCCCGACTGGATGAGCATGGAGAGGGTGAACCTGCTCCGTTCCTTCGGAGCATCCATCCACCCGGTGAGTCGCGAGGACGGAGGCTTTCTCGGCAGCATCGACCAGGCGGAGGAGATGGCCGCGAGAGCGCCGGACGCGTTCCTTCCGAGACAGTTCGCCAACGAGGACAACTGCGAGGCGCACGAGGTCATGACCGGACCCGAGATTCACTGGCAGCTCGGGTCACACGGACTCCGGCCCGATGCCTTCGTCGCCGGCGTGGGAACCGGCGGCACGGTGATGGGAGTGGGGCGCTATCTGCGGGCTCACCACGTCGATGTCATCATCCATCCGCTGGAGCCTACGAACTCCCCCACTCTCAGCACGGGCCAACACGTCGGGAAGCACCGGATTCAGGGAATCTCCGACGAGTTCATACCACCGATAGTCCACCTGGCAGAGCTCGATGACATCATTGACGTGGACGATGGAGACGCGATCCTGATGGCTCAGAAGCTCGCCACCGAGGCGGGCCTGGGAGTCGGGATCTCGTCCGGCGCCAACTTCCTCGGGGCGGTGATCGTCCAGGACCGGCTCGGGAGTGACTCGGTCGTGGTGACGCTCTTCCCCGACAGCAACAAGAAGTACCTGTCCACGGATCTCATGCATGATGAGCCGCCGAAGCCGCAGCACCTGACCCCCCGCATAGACCTGCACGGATTTACCGCGTTGAATCGCGTGTGCCGTGTATGCGAGCAGACGCCGGACGTGTTCCTGCCGGACGTCAGCGGAAAGGAAACGGCACCATCGACGAGTTGACCGCCAGGCAGCGGGCGCACCTCAAGTCCGTGGCTCACTCACTGAAGCCGATCCTTCAAGTTGGCAAGGATGGCGTCTCGGATCGTGCCCTGGCCGCCATCGGCGAGGCCTTCAACACGCGCGAGATTCTCAAGGTGAAGGTGCTGGACTCGGCCCCCGCCGATGCCCGCGGGACGGCGGAGGAACTGGTGTCCGGACTGGAGGGCGCTCAGCTCGTTCAGATCATCGGGCGGACCCTGGTCTTATATCGGCCGGACCCGGAGGAACCCGGGTTCGACCTTCCGGGAGGCTGAATCAACGCCTGGGACGGAGTTCTCCCGACTCCCTCTCCAGCGTCTGACAGTCCAGGCGCCAGGCCGCTGCGTGCGCGGTCCCGTCAAGCTGAAGCGCGCGGTCGAAGGCGCGTCCGGCGCCCAGAAGACTGTCCCCGACCTGCCTCAGGGCGATCCCTCCGCCAGAGCGTCCGTTCGACCACAGCACCCATAGCGTGTCAGCCCTGACCACCCAGCGCAGGTACTCGGCTATCGCCGGATCGTGATCCCCTGTGATCGGCACGGCCCGGTAGGTGATGGCCTGGCGCCGCCACCTGTCGGTCGAGTCTGGAAGAAGGCGGATCCTGCTCGGCGGCGTGAGGAAGGCCGGTATCTCGGCTGCTGCCGAGTCCGCGAGCGATCTCCCGGCGAACTCCCACGGATCCACGCGCACGGCGTAGCAGCCCGGCATGGCCCAGCGGACGAGATCCGGCCGCACGATGTTCTCGGCGGGCGGCGGCTCGGGCGGCGAACGAAGACGATCCCACGTGCGCAGCAGCGTGGCCGCGATCAGACCGACCAGAAAGAGCGTCGCGATCCTCTGGGCCAGGGGCTTTTCCCTCATCCACCTCTCTGACGATGGGGTGATTCGAAGACCGGAACCTCGCCTCCGGCCACCTGATTGCCAAGCACCCGCGCGTCGGGAAGCGGACGCGAGTCGAGTGGACCGCCGCACTCGGTGAACGGTCGGCGGGAGGTGGCGGGCCGTTGAGGTCGGGTGTGGCTATTCCCACTCGATCGTGCCGGGTGGCTTCGACGTGATGTCGAGGGCCAGGCCCGACACACCATCGAGGCTCAGGATATCCCGGCGCAGCTCGTCCGAGAGGGTGGTGGGAAGCTCCACCGGCGCCGCCGTCATCGCCCGTTTCGAGTGCACGGGGCGGATCACGACCAGCTCACCGCCGTCGCCCTTCAGATCGAGCGGAATCAGCACGGTGGGGCATTGCCATATCGCGTCGTACAGATCGTGCCTCCGCAACCCTTCCATGACCAGGTCATCGGCCTCGCGCAGAACGTCGAGGCGGTTGCGCGTCATGTGCGCGGCGAGCGGCCTCGCGGAGGGCGGAGCTCCCGTGCCAAGGTTCCAGACGCACCGATTGATCCCCGGAACGTCAGCCGTGAGAACGGACGCCGCCTCGATGAGGCGAGCCCAGGGGGCGTCTCCGCTCAGCATCACAGGGTGCTCGTAGGCCCTGAGATCAGCCTTCACCCCGACGGAGCGGATCGGCAGCGGCAGGGCTTCCAGTCCGAACCGGCGGCCCACTTCCTCGACGACCGGCGCGATCGTATCGAACCCCGAGCGATCCCCTTCGCCGTCGCCGCACAGGCACCGGACGCCGAGGCCCGGACCGGGGAAGGGATGGCGCCACACCAGCTCGTGCGGAATTCCGAGCCTCTCGCCCAGCTCGCGGACCTCGACCTTGTAGAGCTCCTTGAGTGGCTCGATCACCCTCCCACGTTCGATCATCTCCTCGATGATCGGGAC
>JBDHFS010000277.1:0-4133 GCA_039590285.1 Gemmatimonadota bacterium | reverse complement strand
CCCGAGGATGAGCAACCGGCCACCGGGCGCCAGGACGACCGAGAGCTCCGCGATGCGGTCGGTCGCCAGCGCCTCCGTGAAGGCAGCCGCCCGTATTCGTCCCGGAAGCAGCGGATACGGGCTTTCCTCGAGCACCAGGAAGCGGCTCCAGGATTCCGGTGGCGGCGGCGCGGGCTCCATCTCCCCACCGTGATCGAGGCACACGACTTCCCAACCGTCGGCGAGCGTCGCCACGTCCCGGGCGAGTCCGGATATGCCGGGCCCAACGAGCACCTGCCCGCGGCCACGCTCCAGGCCCAGGAGGGCCGCGATCAGGATCGGAGCCTCCAGCGGGAGAGACGGTGACCGGAGGTCGCTCCCCGAGTCTTCACCGGCAGCGGCGGTCGGCCGGGTCTCCCGCCGATCCGGAGGGCGCAGGTCGGCGGCGCCCTCGTCGATCGGGAACCGGGAATCGCAGGCGGGACACGCGAGGAAGCCGCGCCTGACTCGATGGCCTTCGGCCTCGTGAACGACCGCGACCATGACCTGTGGTGGACCGCACGCCGGACACGCGAGGATCTCGGAGAGCTCGAGCAGCAAGGTCGGGCGCCCGGAATCGAATCAGGAGATGAACTGGGGCGCCAGGACGAGCCGGAGGAACTCCTCCCGGGTCCGCATGTCCGCGCGGAAGCGCCCGCGCACGGCGCTCGTGATGGTCTTGCTGTTCTGCTTCTCCACCCCGCGCATCATCATGCACAGATGATAGGCCTCCACGACTACGCCTACTCCGCCGGGCTCCACGGCCTCCTGGATGGCGTCGGCGATCTCGTCGGTCAGTCTCTCCTGCACCTGGAGCCGCCGGGCGAATACATCCACGATCCGCGCGATCTTGCTCAGGCCGAGCAGCCGGCCGTCCGGGATGTAAGCCACGTGGGCCTTCCCGAAGAACGGCAGCATGTGGTGCTCGCACAGCGAATACAGCTCGATGTCCTTCACGAGCACCATGTTGTCGTGCTCCTCCTGGAACACGCCATCGCCGATCACGTCGTCCACGTCCGTCCTGTACCCGCTCGTCAGCCACATCAGCGATTGCTCCACACGCTCGGGCGTCCCCAGCAGGCTGTGCCGGTCCGGATCCTCGCCGATTCTCCGGAGCTGCTCGCGCACCAGGTCCTCGAACGGCACCCGGCTCAGATCGATGGGCATGTCGCGATCACTCATGCATGACCTCTCGGGTTCGCAGCGCCTGCAGACAGCGCCGCCGCCAGGGGTTCATTCCCCCCGGTATTCCACGGAGTTCCTTTCGGTCTCCCATAGCCTCACGCTCACCAGCCGAACACCCGGGAGACCCCCCTCCAGGCGACGCCAGATCGCCACGGCCAGGTTCTCCGTGGTCGGGATCACGCCGCGCAGCCAGTCCACGTCCACGTTCAGGTTGGCATGGTCCAGATCGGAGAGTACCGCCTCCCCGAGCAGCGATTTGAGACGTTTGAGGTCCATGACGTACCCGGTCGCCGGATCCACCTCGCCTTCGACCGTGACCTCGAGCTCGTAGTTGTGACCGTGACCGCTCGGGTTGTTGCACAGACCATACGTCTCCCGATTCTCGCTGTCGCTGAAGTCCGGGTTGTGGAGCCGGTGTCCGGCGGAAAAGTGGACCCGGCGAGTGACACGGGCTCTGGGCATCTGGGCAACTTCCTTTCGACAAACAAAAGGGGCGACCCGAGGGTCGCCCCTGAGGTTGATATGAGGGGGTTTTTGTGAGACCCGTTAAGAACGGTTCGCCCATCCTTCCGGTTCTCCGCCTTCCCATCCGGGCCTGGCGTCCGCCGGAAGATCAGAGGCTCTCACACCCGCGTGTTGGCTCAAAAAACACTCCTCACATCCGCCCTCGAAAAAGCTAACCCCGACCTGGTGGAGGGTCAAATTGACGCTAAGCCGCGAGCCATGCGCCCGTCAGGGCGAACCCGATCACCGCCACCGTGCCGGCCGTGAGCGCGTAAGGGATCTGAGTCCTGACGTGCTCGATGTGATCCGAGGCCGACGCGAGGGACGAAACGATGGTCGTGTCGCTGATCGGGCTCGAGTGGTCGCCGAAGATGCCCCCGGACAGGACGGCCGCTATGAACGGGGTCGCGAGAAGGCCCAGGCTGTTCGCGACCGGCACCGCCATCGGAAGCATGATGCCGAACGTGCCCCAGCTGCTCCCCGTGGCGAACGCGATCCCGCCCGCCACGGCGAAGAGCAGCGGCAGGAGGAGCGGCAGGGGCACGCGGCCACCCACGACCCCGGCGACGTACTCACCGGTGCCCATTTCCACGGTCACGGCCGCCAGCGTGATCGCGAGGAGCAGGACCAGCGCCATGCTGGTGAGCGCCCCGGCGCCCTGCAGGCTGACCCGGCTCAGCTCCTCCAGATTCAGGAGCCGCTGGCCGAGGGAGAGAATCGAGGCGACCCCGACGCCGGCCAGAACCGCCCACAGGACCGACGTCGAGCCCGATCCCGCCATGATGTCGCCCTCCCCGGTGACGTACATGGCCACGGGCATCATGAGCACCATGGCCGCGATCGGGACCACCATGTTGACCGGACGTAGGGGCATTCCCTCCCGCGGCGGCGGCGCCATGTCCTCGGGGTCGGCCAGCGCCACGGCGTGCTCCCAGTGCAGCTCGCCGTCAGCGGTCCTCTTCTGGGCGGCTCTCATCGGCCCGACGTCCAGCTGCCGCGCGGCGCTGATCCCGGCCAGCGCCAGGGCCGCGAGGGCGTAGAAGTTGAGCGGGATGGAGGCCACGAGCGTGGGCACCGGATCCTCCACTCCGAGGGTGGCCAGGACCCCGAGGATGTACGCCCCCCAGGCGTTGAACGGGATGAGCACGCAGACCGGGGCCGAGGTCGAGTCGATCAGGTATGCCAGCTTCTCGCGCGACACGCGGAAACGGTCGAACAGGGGCCGGCAGATCGACCCGGCCACCAGGACCGTGATGTTGGATTCGATGAATATGATCACGCCGAGTATCCAGGCCAGAAGCTGCGCCCGGCGGCCGTTCGTGACCCAGTTGCGCTCTTCCACCCAGCGGACGAAGCCGCGCACGCCTCCGTTGGCCTCGACGAGCGCGATCAGGGCGCCAATGGCGAACGTGAACATGATGACGCGCGCGTTTCCGGGGTCCGTGACGGTGGTCACGGCTCCGTCCACCGCGCCCGCGAGACCGGCGAGAGGATTCCATCCGAGGATGATCGTCCATCCGATCCATATTCCAGCCGCGAGCGACAGGTAGACCTGCCGGGTCCAGATCGCGAGGCCTATCGCGAGGAGCGGCGGCAAAAGGGACAGAGCGCCGAATTCTATGGCAGCCTCCCGTGGCTGGGGATCAGGATCCGGTCAAGAGACGGCGCGCCGAGCGGATCGTCAACGCTCGGAGGCGTTCAGCGGCGTGATACCCAGGGGCTTCGACCGTCATAATACCGCCATGGGCGGTCGGCTCCGCGCCGGATGCCGATCCGTGTCGCGCGGACGATCTCCTCGGACGGAACGGGAGCGCCGACCTCGATCCACACCGGTCTACGGTCGAGTGGGTGTCCCTGGAGCTCCGGTCCGAGACCGAGCGCCTGGGCGAGTCGCGCCGGCCCGTTCGTCAGTTCCTGCCGACCACGGCGGGCCCGCATTTGCTCCTGGCCGGTGCTTGGCTCGAGGGCCCGGATGAGCACGCCGTGCGGGAGTCCCACCGCCGCCGTGACTGCGTTGAAGCACCAGTGGATGCCGTAGTTGAGGTGGACGTACGCCGTGCCGGGAGGTCCGAACAGTGGCTCGTTGCGCGGTGTCCGGCCCGTCCGGCCCCAGGCGTGGGAAGCCGGGTCGCCGGGGCCCTCGTAGGCCTCGGTCTCCACGATCCACCCGGCGGTGCGTACGCCACCGATCTCCGAAACGAGCAGCGCGCCGAGGAGGTCGGGCGCCACCTGGCTGGCCGGACGATCGAAGAACGCGGAATCGAGCGCCTGGCTCACGGATCGGAGTCCCGCGCTCGACAACCGCACCGACCGCCGGCCGGCTCAGTCCGCTTCGCCCGCCTCACGCTCGGCCCGGCGTCCATCGATCACCGCCTGGGCTCTGCCCTTCGGGAGCTTGGCCTCGACACGCTCGGGCTGGTTGTCGA
>JBDHFS010000276.1:0-4138 GCA_039590285.1 Gemmatimonadota bacterium | reverse complement strand
TCGCCCGTAGCTGTTTGCTGCAATGTAATACCCGTTGCTCTTGTAGAAGGCAAAGCGGAAATACCGATCGATCCGATCCCTGACGT
Source organism: Gemmatimonadota bacterium (assembly GCA_039590285.1). Taxonomy (GTDB): domain Bacteria; phylum Gemmatimonadota; class Gemmatimonadetes; order Palauibacterales; family Palauibacteraceae; genus Benthicola. Next base: position 4,052 of record JBDHFS010000276.1, on the reverse strand, counting down.
CATTCATGGGGTTCCCCCAGTTTCCGGTGAACCAGAACTGGAAAACGGTGATCTTTCAATGACTCGTGCCGCATAACGTCTGCGGGCTGCCGGCATTCGCCGAAGGGCCACGAGCCGAAGGCAAGCTGCGGCATGACCGCTGATATACGGCGGTGGCCCTTCGGAAACATTCCTCCCTCCGCCTACACCCCGCCGAATTCGTTCCGAATCTGAATATCTGGCCGTTCCCCCAAGGGGAGTGGATTCGCGAAGAAAGGTGCCACCTTCCCCATCTGGCGGAGGTAGACGGCCAGTTGGGCCTTGTGGTGGATTTCATGCTCCAAGACGAACCAGAGCCACCACCGAAGCGGGTAATCGGCGGACGCGTTCGGACCCGGGTGAAGCGTAGCCAGGTCTGCGTCTGTCAGAGATTCGAGCCGCTGGCTGGTGGTGCCGCGGACCTCGGTGAAGTAGCGGCGCAACTCTGCGACCGAAGGGATGGTTTCTGGGAACGTCAGGACCCCCTTATCCCAGTCACCGCCAAATAAGCCACGGAAGCAGTAGGCTTCAGTCTGAGCTATATGGAGCAGCTGCTGCCCGCACGAGAACGCATCAGGTTCGGGTCGCCAGTTCAGGTCATCATCCTTCAGCACATCCAAGAACTGGAGGGTAACCGATCTGAAACGATCCCAATTCTCCAGGAGCACTTCGAGTTCTGTCACGCTGTTCCTCTTGGTTCGAGCCAGAAGGCCACTGGCCCACAACGCCTCTCGGGCTGCCGGCCTTCGCCGGAGGGCGCGCCGCTTGCCGCTGCAAGCGCCCTGACCGGCGCGAATGACCCGAAGGGCCACGAGCGACAGCGGGTGTGCGGCAGGCCCGCTGGTAGGCGGAGTTGATCTCCGAATCAGAGCGTCACGTGAACCATTCTGTAAATACGCAAGAAATCCGCAATCCTTATATCCCTGATCACCTTCCTATCCGAGTCGCCGGGCAGCGTCATCCGCGAAAACATCGGGTATTCGTCGATGACCCTCGCTGTAGGCACCCATCGCTTGAGCTGCGATGCCTTCCTCAAATGCCACTTCAGCCGCGCTGAAGGGTCCATTCTGCCGGTGCGGTGCATCTGCCAGTTCGTAAGCGCTACCCAGATTGGAGATGACATTGCGTCGAACACGAAATGGGCAGATGGGAATTCCTCGGCGAGGCGGCGGAAGAGGACCCTCAATTCTCTAGCGCCGAAGAAGAAGAGAACGCCGGCAGCCATCAGCAGAACCCGCCGACCAGCCGAAAACTCGGTTACGTCCTCAAACCAGGAGTAGTCGAACACCGACTTCGCAATCGTTGACTCTCGATCCGAATCGGGAATCAGCGTTTTCCGTAATCCAACCACACTCGGAAGATCGATGTTGGTCCATCGTACGTTACCGTCATCGACTCGTTGAAACGTGGTGTCAAGGCCGGCGCCGATATTGACCACCGCGGCGTCGCCTTCCTCCACGAGGAAACGCCGGATTGTGTCGTCGAAATTCCAGGCACGAATGGTCCAGCTCAACTGCTCACCCTCGGCGTGTGCGCCCTGCTCGAGGGATGAGAAGTCAAAGTTCAGCCTGCTGACGATGTCTTTTGCGTAGGAATCGGATAGGATTGAGTTGCTCTTCTCCGCATCTCTTGCCCGGCCAAGCAGAGGCAGGAACAAGGTGGCCTCGATCGCGCCGAGATCAACCTCGATAAGGCGGTCTTTCATCTTCCGTTTCCCGGTGGTGATGACCCAATACAGACTCCGCTTAACGTCTCGCGGGCTGCCGGACCGGCCGAAGGCCGGGACCCGAAGCCGCCTTTCTTTTCAACCGCGGCTACGCTCCGAAAGGTACCCGGCCGAGGGCCAGGATGCGAAGCCGAGTGTGTGGTACGACCGCTGATAAGCGTAGTCCGCGTCCTTCGGTGTCGCACGGCCCCGTCACTCCGGTAACTCTGGAGTTGCCGCAGGCTTGACCCACGGATGCTCATATTGTACAATATTACTGTACATGTTTTCCATTGCCGCCGAGGACACTATGGCTACTCGAGCCACATACAGCCGCGCCCGCGCGAACTTCGCCAAAATCTGGAACGAGGTTGAGAACAGTCGTGAGCCCGCGATTCTGGAGCGCCGTGGCCATGAGTCAATGGCCCTCCTCCCTGCCGACGAACTCTCCAGCCTCCAAGAGACCGCCCACTTGCTTAGGTCTCCGAAGAACGCAGCCCGGCTCCTCGCAGCTCTCGCCCGGTCCCAGCGCGAGGAGACAGCCGCCGTGGAACTCGAGGCCCTGATGGAGGAGTTGGGGGTCTCTGACTGAGGAGTGTCCGCGATGGCACCGAAGGGGAGGGGGAAGCGCTCTACGAAGAAGAGGGCACGAGTCACGATCATCCAAGACGAATGCCTGGAGGACGTGGAGCATTGGATAGCCACGGACCGGAAGATCGCCCTGCGAGTCTTCAACTTGATGAAGGCGGTCAGGAGGGACCCGTTCGGCGGAATTGGGAAGCCTGAACCCCTGAAGCACCTCGGACCCGACCTTTGGTCCAGGAGAATCACAGCCCGGGACCGCCTGGTCTACCGGGTGGGCCATGACTTCGTCGACTTCCTCCAGGCACGATACCACTATTGAGCCTCTCCCAACTCTTTCCTTACCTGTTTCTTCTCCACGAATTCCCGACAATCCCCTTGGACTACCCTTAACGCCTCGCGGGCTGCCGGACCGGCCGTAGGCCGGGACCCGGAACCGTCCTCAAGTACAATGCTTCTTCCACCAAAACCGTCACCGGCGAAGGACCGCGAGTGAAACGAGCGCGCGGCACGACCGCTGTTAGCCGCAGCAGAACACCTTGGCCGATCCTTCCATTTCCTTCGCAGCCTAGACTCCTCAGGTTCTCCTTATCCTTGAAAAATCCCATGTCTATGCGTATTATTGTTCGCATATCATGCGTATAGGAGCAACCATGCCCAAGAAAAGATTGAACATCACTGTCGATGCCGCTGTTGTGGAACGAGCACGCCGCTACACCCGGCGCCACAAAACGAGTATTTCGGGACTCGTGAGTGAGTTTCTCGCCCAACTCCCCGACGGTAGCGGTGCGGAATTCGACGATCTTTCGCCGACCGTGCGACGCCTCCTTGGCATCGCTGTCGGAGGCCCGGATCGTGAGGACTACCGCCGCCACCTAGTCGAGAAGTACGGCGCATGAAACTCCTCCTCGACATCAATGTCCTCCTCGATGTCCTGCTCCGGCGGGAACCCTGGGCTGAGTCAGCAGCTCACCTCCTCACGAAGATTGAACGAGGAGAGGCCAGTGGATTCGTGGCCGGCCACACACTCACAACCAGCCACTACATCGTGTCTCGCGCCCGGGATCGACAATCTGCAGCAGCGGCCATTTCCGACCTCCTTCGCTTCCTAGATGTCGTGCCAGTGGAAAAGGTCGACTTCAGCCAAGCTTTGGTCCTCCCAATTGATGATTTCGAGGACGCGGTCCAAGGCGCTGCTGCGCTCAAGATTGGCGCCGACTACGTAGTCACCCGTGACGAGGCGGGCTTTCGGGCGCTCTCGATACGATCCGTGAACCCGGGCGAACTGCTGTCTTTCCTTTAACCTTCTACCCACCCCTTTCGAAACCCGTTCGAGTCACCGCACAACCCCACCTCTGCTGCGGCTAACGCCGGGCTGCCGGCCAGGCGTTCGGGAATGGTGTTGGCCGGGGGGTTCAGGTTGGGCCCGGAGGAGAGCGGATTGCCGATCGGTGGTTGTGTTAGGCGGGTCTCTTGATACCCCCTAACACCACGCTCTCCTACCCAAAGGCCAACGGCTCCCGGTCCCGGGAAAGTGGCCTCGTCCGCCTCTCCTGAGCAAGGTTCCCGGCGTTCGGCCGCCCATGATGACCGCGGTCCCGGAGAGGGCGTGGGATTGCCGAAGGATCGGCCAATCGCTTCCTGGTCTGGGCCCACCGATCCCTACCTCACTTGGGGAGCGCAATCGGGACCCCCAGGGGTCAGCCTAACCGCATCAGTGTCGCCAGCGGGTGGTCGCTCCGACTGT
>JBDHFS010000275.1:0-4138 GCA_039590285.1 Gemmatimonadota bacterium | reverse complement strand
GCTGGGAAAGGGTGCTCTTCATCAGCGACAGCACAGGCGCCGTCGACCTGGCCATCAGCCCTGGGAATCCACGCAATCTGTTCGCCGGCATGTGGCGGGCCGAAAGGAAGCCGTGGACCATGATCAGCGGCGCAGAGGAGGGAGGGCTGTACCGCAGCGTGGATGGGGGTGACAGCTGGGAGCGGCTCGAAGATGGATTGCCGGACGGACTGATCGGAAAGACGGCCGTGACCGTGTCGGCGGCCAACCCGGATAGAGTGTGGGCCCTCCTGGAGGCGTCGGGAGACGACGGAGGCGTGTACCGTTCGGACGACGGTGGCGACACGTGGACGCAGGTCAACTCGGACCGGGAGCTGCGTCAGAGGGCGTGGTACTACACGCACATCTACGCGGATCCCGTGGACGCGAATACGGTTTACGCGCTTAATGTCAGGCTCTGGAAGTCCATCGACGGGGGAAGGACGTTTCAGAGCATCGGCGTCCCCCACGGCGACACACACGACCTGTGGCTCAATCCCGACCATCCGGAGACCCTCATCATCGGCAACGATGGCGGGGCGCAGGTGTCACAGAATGGAGGCCAGTCCTGGTCCACGATGTATAACCAGCCGACGGCCGAGTTCTATCGTGTCTTCGTGGACGAGCGCTTCCCGTACCGTGTTTACGGATCACAGCAGGACAACAGCACGATCTCGCTTCCGAGTCTTGGGATCGGGGGCCTCACCCCATCCGAGCACTGGCGATCGGCGGGCGGCTGCGAGAGCGGTCACATCGCCATCGATCCGCGCGATCCCGACGTGACCTATGCCGGCTGCTACGGTGGCTCGATTTCCAGGGTCAACTACAGGACGGGCGCGTTCCGCCAGATTCTCGTATATCCGCAGCTCCAGCTCGGACAGGCGCCCAAGACCCTTCGTTACCGGTTCCAATGGAATGCGCCTATACGGCTTTCACCTCACGACCCGGACGTCTTGTATCACACGTCGCAGCACGTGCACCGATCGCGCGACGGTGGCCAGAGCTGGGTGACCCTGAGCCCGGACCTCACGCGCAACGACACGACGAAGCAGAACCATTCGGGCGCCCCGATCACCATGGACAACACGGGGGTGGAGGTGTACGGGACCGTGTTCTCCTTCGAGGAGTCACGTCTCGAGCCGGGAGTGCTGTGGGCGGGCAGCGACGATGGGCGTGTCCACGTATCGCGAGACAACGGCGGGACGTGGAGCGACGTGACGCCGCCGGACCTGCCCGAGTGGGGCACGGTGAACTCGATCGAGCTCTCGGCTCACGCGGCAGGCCGCACATTCCTGGCCGTGCATCGCTACCGTCAGGACGATTCTCGGCCTTATGTGTTCCGCACCGACGATCATGGAAATTCATGGAGTCTGATCTCGCATGAAAACGGGATTCCGGACAACCACTTCGTGCGCGTGGTCCGAGAGGACCCGACGCAGCGGGGACTCCTCTACGCGGGCACCGAGTACGGCATGTACGTCTCGTTCGACGACGGCGGTCACTGGCAGACCCTGCAGCTCAACCTGCCAGTGTCTCCGATCACGGACATGCGGGTGCACCGCGGGGACCTCGTGGTCGCGACCCAGGGCCGGTCCTTCTGGATTCTGGACGACCTGTCTCCGTTGAGGCAGATCGGCCAGGCACCCGAGGAGGGTCCGTATCTCCTGGCGCCGGCCGCGGTCGTGCGGGCCAACGTCTCGGGAGGGGGACCGGACGGGCGGCCGACCGGAGCTATATTCTATTACTTCCTTCCCGACGAGCCGAGCGAGACCATCGCCCTCGAGATCCTGGGCGCGAGAGACGAGGTATTGCGCACGTACACGTGGGAACCGGCAGCTACCGACGATGGAGACGGGTCCGAAAGGGTCGGGGCCGGGACTTCGGCGCCACCCGCCTTCGAACGAAGCGCGGAAGCCGACTCCCTCCCCGGCATGCGTGGGCTCAACCGGGCGTCATGGGACCTCCGAACAGGGGCGCCGGAGATGATGGATGACGCCGTGATCTGGGGGTTCACCGGTGGGCCTCAGATTACCCCTGGAACGTATCGCGTCCGCATGACCATCGGAGACTGGACCCAGACACACGCTCTGGACGTGCTCCCCGATCCCCGCAGCGAGGTCGAGGCCTCAGATCGCGAGGCGCAGTACGCGTTGATGCTCGACGTCCGACGGGCCCTGCAGCGGACGCATGAGGCGATCGACCGTATTCGGGAGGTCCAGACACAGCTGCGCGATCGAGCCCTGAGGGCCGACGAGGCGGGCTACGGCGAAGACCTGAGCGCTCTCTCCGATTCTCTGGCCGAAGAGCTGTCCGAAATCGAGAAGCGGCTCACACAAACCAGGAGCGAGAGCGGTCAGGATCCGCTGAATTTTCCGCCCATGCTCGACAACCAGCTGGCGTACCTGTATGGCTACGTGGGCTTCTCGGACGGGGCACCGACGGAGGGGGCCAGAGAGCGCTACCGTGATCTCTCGGCCGAGCTCGATGCTGTGGTCGCCGAACTTGAAGTCGTGCTGGACAACGGGGTCGCTCGGTTCAACGACACTTTGCGAGATCGGCAGGTGCCGGGCGTGATCGTTCCGCCGGTTAGCCCAGCTCCAGACCCAGAATGAAGCGGCGGCCGGGGGCGGGAAGCCCGCACTGATCACTGACGGGGGCGTCGGTGAAGTTCTCGACGGCCCCGACGATGCTCAGGTAACGGTTCGTACCGCGACCGAAGCGCCAGGTCCGCGTCAGCTCGACACCGCCCCAGGTCGAAGAGGCCAGGCGCTGGTCTCGATCGAGATCCGGGTTCACGCAGTACTGAGTTCCGACGTGGCTGACCCTGATAGCGGCGACGAGTCGGGCCGGAAGGCCGGCCGCCAGCTCGAGGCTTCCGGTGAACTCCGGTTGATACTCGGGCTGCCGGTGCGCCGCGGGAGCCGTCGGATCCTCGAGCCTCACGTCCTGAAGAGTCAGGTCGGCTTCGAGGAACAGCGAGCGCCAACTGTAGTAGCCAAGAATCTCCAGGCCGGTGCTCAGAATGCGGTCGCGGTTCACGCGCTGGAAGCGCCCGTCTCCCGCGCTCGTCCTGACGATTCCGTCTTCCACATCGTGGTGGAAGACAACGGCCTGTAGCTCACCTTCGTCTCCTCCGATCGTCGCGCCGATCTCCGATGCGAGCAACCGCTCGGGTCCGAGATCCGGATTGACGACGAACCGTCCCAACGCCCCTGAGTACAGCTCGCGGAGCGAAGGAGCTCTGGTTCTCCGGCTCACGCCGGCATGAAGCAGAGCGCCGCCCTCGAGCGTGTAGGTGGCGGCGACCTTGGCACCCCAGTCCCAGATGGGGCTGCGGACGGGAAGCCCCCCGGTCTCCGGAGTATCCGAGCCATCCAGGCTGGCGCCGAGAAGCAGTCCCAGGCCAGGCCCGCCGAGAGTCTCGGTGGCGAGCGGGACCCGGGCTTCCGTGGCGACGCTGAGAAAGCGCTGGCGGTAGCGCGCCGTGCCCCCAGGATCGAGCTCCTCGTCGTGTGTAGTCTCGGCCCCGGTGGCTGAGAAGAGGAGCTCCCCGGATCCGAGAGAGTGAGCCGCGTCCAGCTTGAGCGTCACCGTCCCGTCGTCTCCCCACTCGGTCTCCGATACCGCTTGATAGGCTGGGGTCTCGTACGAATCGATCAGGTAGCGGCCGACGTCCACCGCTCCCCTGACTTCGATGCGGCCACGGCCGAGTCCCGTCGGGCGCCATCCACTTCCCCCGCCGACGACGGTGACCCACCGGCGGGTGATCGGAAGCCGCCACAGTCGGGGCTCCTCGATGTGAAGCTCGGGAGGGACTCCCCGATCGGCGCTGAACGCCATCGACGACAGGCTGGCCCAGGCTCCTCCAGTTCCTTCGAGACGCCCAGAGACATAGGCGTTCCACTGCTGGAAATCGCTGTTGAGCCTCTCACCGCTCGTTGCGGGCGCAGGCTGGTGCACTTGCGAGGGAATCGGATAGTCGTTCCGTCGGCGATATCCGCCGCCACTGCTGACGATGAAGCCGCTTCGACCCAGAGTCCCGCCGTGTTTGAGTACGACATCTGCGGAAGCCGCCTGGCCGCTTCCCAAGGCGCCCCGTAATCGAGGCGAGGTCGTGTCG
>JBDHFS010000274.1:0-4186 GCA_039590285.1 Gemmatimonadota bacterium | reverse complement strand
CGGATCCATGTCAACGTGGTCGAAGAGATTCCGGTGCATGTAGGCCGCGAAGTCCGCGCGATGATGGGGCGGGAGTCCGACGTAATCGTCCAGGCTGAAAGTGACCACACGCAAAAAGGAGAGCCCCTCCTCTCGGTGTCTCCGAACGAGTTCGCCGTAGAAGGCAATCGGTGTCGTGCCGGTCGGAAGGCCAAGAACGCATGCGGGCGATCGGCGGATGAGGTCAGAAACGCGCGCAGCAGCTCGGACCGCGACCGCCGCGGCATCGGGCTCGATGATGATTCGCATCCGGCCTCCAAATGCTGCCAAGCTCAACGCATGGCAGTTCCCTCGTTTGCCGGACCCTCAGCAAATTAGACCGTGCTGGTCGTTTCGCGGGGCTGTCTCAGCGGCTCGCCCCTGACAGCGACGGGTCGCTGCTTTCTTCGCCGCAGTTGCTTGATCCGTTCGCTGATCCGGTTCCGGAAGCTCATGCGGATGAAGAGGAGTAGGATCGAGCGGTCCTTCAACATCCAGCGGGCGACTTTCCTGGAGATCGAGAAGACGTTGAAGAAGGCGTCCAGGATCTCCTGGCGCGCCCGCACGATCTCTTCGTGCGTGAAGTGCTTGAACTGGATTGAGGGCATGTCCTTTCGAACCCGATCCCAGTCACGGCTCGCGCGCCCCTCCTTCTCGAGCCGGTCGAACAGCGGCGTGCCCGGCCAGGCAGCCATCAGGAAGACCCGGGGGAAGTCCGCGTCCGCCTCCTGGAGCTCCCGGATCAGTCTTTGCGGGTAGCTCTTGTCGTGGGCATCCATCCCTAGGATGCAGGAGGCGATCACGCCGATGTTGTGATCATGCAGGGTCCGGACAGCCTTCTTGTAGTCCACGCCCAGGTTCTGCCGCTTGTTGACCTCCTTGAGGGCGGTCTCGTCGGTGGCCTCGAAGCCCAGGAACACGGCGCGGCATCCGGAGCGGTACATCAGATCCAACAGCTCGGGGTCATCGGCCACGGTGACCGTCGTCTGGCATCCCCAGTAGAACCCGTAGTTCCGACGGATCATCTTTTCGAGCAGGATCTTCCGGTCCTCGACGGCCTGCTCGCCGTAGCCCATGAAGTTCTCGTCGGTGACGACCACGACGGGGTACTCCCGCACGGAGTCGAAATCGGCGAGCACGGTGTCATGCGGGATCGCACGGTACTTCCGGTGCTCGAACACGGTCAGGTAGCAGAACGAGCAGTGGTACGGACAACCTCGCGAGGTCATCACCGACGGATATTCGTAGTTCTCGTGGATGAGATCGCGGCGGGGCGTTCCCAGGTCGTCAAGGGATACGTCCATCCGTCCGGAGTACGTCTTCCGCAGCCGCCCTGCCTCGAAGTCCTCCAGTAGCTCTCGCCACGGCCCCTCGCCCTCTCCGGCGACCACGGCGTCGAAGTGCTCGAGGGCCTCGTCCTGGACGGCGGTGACGTGCGCGCCGCCGCTCACGCAGGTAATGCCGAGGGAGCGTAGCTCGTCGGCCAGCTCGTAGGCCCGGGTGATGCCGGGCGTGATGGGGGAGAACGCGACGACGTCCGCCTTGAGCCGAGCGGCATCGACCTTCTCGCCCACGTACTCGTCTTCGAGAGTGATCCGGTAGTGATCCGGGGTGTGCCGCGCCACGTACGCCAGCGCGAGCGGGCTGTACAGGAGTTCCTCGCCCCGGGTCTCGTTGTACCGGGACGGATAGATCATCCGGAGATCGATCATCGAGGCCTTACGGTATTGTGGGGTTTGCCACCTCGAATCCTCGTAAAGTTACATCGGTTGCCGTCTCTCCGTCGAGATCGGGAGTCGGCCGGGTGGTGTCGACCGCCTTCGCAGTGAACTTGGGTGCCGGGGCGCGGTAAGTAAGAGGACCGGCGGGCCGGTTGTTCGCCCGGTCCGCGTTCTTGGGCAGCGAGGAGGGCTACGTGCGAATCCAGGTTCGCGGGTCGAACGAGATCCGTTCTTCGGAGATCACACCCGAGCGGATCTACATGAACCGCCGCCGCTTCGTAGGGCGAGCTGCGAAGCTCGCGGCAGCCGCGGTGGTGTCGCCGTCACTGCTTGCCTGCGATCCGTCTCCGGGACGCTCCGAGGAGCTGGGCGGCGCTGGCCCCTCGGTTGACACCGGGCAGTCCGGTGCCCGGCAGGTTTCGGGCATCCAGGAACGCGACTGGAGAGCCGTCCGTTCCGAGCTCGACGAGCCGCTGACGCCGTACGAGGACGTGACCTCGTACAACAATTTCTACGAATTCGGCACTGACAAGGCCGATCCGGCCAGAAACGCTCACACCCTGCGCCCTCGGCCCTGGTCGATCGCGGTGGAGGGAGAGGTGGCTCGACCCGCCGTCCATGATCTCGAAGACTTCGTGTCCCCACACCGGCTGGAGGATCGGATGTACCGGCTCCGTTGCGTGGAGGCCTGGTCCATGGTCATTCCGTGGCGCGGCTTTGCGCTGGTAGACCTCATCCGGCGCGTCGAGCCCACCGGCAAGGCTCGGTTCGTGGAGTTCACGACGCTCTACGACCCCGAGCAGATGCCCGGGCAGCGACGCGGCGTGCTGGAATGGCCCTACGCCGAGGGGCTCCGACTGGACGAGGCGATGCATCCCCTCGCTTTGCTGGCTACCGGCGTCTACGGCCGGGACCTGCCCAACCAGAACGGCGCGCCGCTCCGGCTCGTGGTGCCCTGGAAGTACGGTTTCAAGAGCATCAAATCCATCGTTCGCATTCGGTTCACGGAGGAGATGCCAACTACGTCTTGGGCAGTGGCGGCGCCCCGTGAATACGGCTTCTACGCCAACGTCAACCCGGACGTGGATCACCCGCGATGGAGTCAGGCGCGGGAGCGTCGGCTGGGCCAGCTCAGGAAGCGTCCGACCCTGATGTTCAACGGATACGCCCAGCAGGTGGCGCAGCTCTACGCTGGCATGGACCTGAGCCGCTCGTTCTGATCGCCCCTGTCTGATGGCCTTTTCGGCACGTCGCCGCCGGACCGCCGCGAAGGCCGCCATCTGGGCCTCAGCCCTGATGCCGGCGGCCTGGCTGGTATGGCGGGCAACGCAGGGCGAGCTGGGAGCGAACCCGATCGAAGAGGTGCTCCACCGGACGGGCTGGTGGGGCCTGGTGCTGCTCACGACGACACTGGCCATCACGCCGGTGCGGTGGCTCTCGGGCTGGCATCAGGTCGTGCTCTACCGGCGCCTCGTGGGTCTCTTCGCCTTCTTCTACCTCACCCTCCACTTCGGAACCTACCTGGTCCTGGATCAGTGGTTCGCGTGGAGCTACATCCTGGAGGACATCGCAGAGCGCCCGTTCATCACCGTCGGCTTCACGGCTTGGCTGCTTCTGCTGGCATTCGCGTTCACGTCGACGCGAGGGTGGGTCCGCCGTCTGGGCCGAAGGTGGCGGAGGCTGCACCGGCTCATCTACGTGGCTTCCGCGCTCGGCGTCCTTCACTTCTACTGGAACGTCAAGGCCGATGCGCGCGAGCCCCTGATCTTTGGGGCCGTCATCGGCCTTCTGTTGCTGGCGCGAGTGCCTGCCGTCCAGCGCCTGGCTTCACGGGCGCGCGCCGGTGCCGCGCTTCAGGCGGGGCGCCGCGTGGCGGAGAGGTGAGGCTCCCGCAGGTTGGCAGGGCAACGAGGAGGCTTGCATGGTGCGGAAGCACGTTGACATGGCCCGGATGAGGAAGAAGGAAGAAGGGAATGCCTGAGACGCGAGGTGTGGTTCTCTGGTTGGGTATGCTGACTGCACTAGGGTCGACGCCCAGTACCGTGTTTGGACAGGAACGGCCCTCACCCTACGCGGACGAGACGGATCGGGAGATCAAGGCCCTGGGGCCCGAGGAGGTCGTCGGTCTGCTCGACGGAGCCGGCCTCGGCTTCGCCAAAGCGGCGGAGCTAAACGGCGTTCCCGGGCCCCGCCACGTGCTCGAACTGGCTTCCGAGCTGACTCTGAGCGATGAACAGCGAGCGCGGGTTCAGGTCATGTACGATCAGATGCACGCCGAGGCCGTGGAGCTGGGTGCACTCGTTGTGGAGCTAGAGCGGGAACTGGACCGGGGGTTCGCGGATCAGCGTCTCACTTCTGAGGAGGTGGAGCGTCTGACGAGGGAGATCGGCAGCGCGAGAGGCCTGCTGCGCGCCACCCACCTCTTGGCCCATTTGGAGACGGCGGAG
>JBDHFS010000273.1:0-4207 GCA_039590285.1 Gemmatimonadota bacterium | reverse complement strand
GTCCCTCAGCCTCCCTTGCTGTTGTACCAGCTCGATCCCACTCCCGCATCCACTTTGAGCGGCACGTCCAGCTGGATGGCACCTTCCATTTCCTCTCGCACGATGCGACGCGTTTCCTCGACCGACGCCTCCGGCACCTCGAGCAGAAGCTCGTCGTGCACCTGGAGCAGCATGCGAGCCCCGGTGCTTCCCGACGCCAGACGGTCGTGCAGCCGGATCATGGCGATCTTGATGAGGTCGGCTGCCGTCCCCTGGATGGGCGAGTTGGTGGCCAACCGCTCGCCGAACCCGCGCACGCCCGGATTGCGCGAGCGGATCTCGGGGATATACCGGCGACGCCCGAGCAACGTCTCGACGTAGCCCCTCTCCGTGGCCAGCTCCTTCATCTCGTCCAGGTAGCGGCGGACCCCGGAGAAGCGCTCGAAGTAGCTGGCGATGAACTCATCGGCCTGGGTCCGGCTGATCCCGAGCTGACCGGCCAGGGCCACCGAACCCTGCCCGTATATGGTGGCGAAGTTGATGGTCTTCGCCTGGTCGCGCATGCCGCCGTTCACCGCATCCGCGTCCACCCCGAAGATGCGGGCCGCCGTCTCCCGATGGATGTCCCGATCGGCACGGAACGCCCCCACGAACGCCGGGTCCTCGGACAGGTGGGCCAGGACCCGGAGCTCGATCTGCGAGTAGTCGGCCGACAGGAACAGGTAGCCCTCGTCCGGCACGAAACCCTTCCTGATTTCGCGGCCGAGCGTCGTGCGAACCGGAATGTTCTGGAGGTTCGGGTCGGACGATGAGAGCCTTCCCGTGGCCGCCACGGTCTGGTTGAAAGTGGTGTGGATGCGGCCCGTCTTCGGGTGCACGAGGGCCGGCAGCTTCGAGACGTACGTCCCGTCCAGCTTGTCCAGCTCGCGGTACTCGAGGATCAGGCGCGGGATCTGGTGTCCCTGCGCCGCAAGCTCACTGAGTACGCTCTCGTCCGTGGACGGTCCCGTCTTCGTCTTTCGGAGGACCGGCAGCTCAAGGCGGTCGAACAGGAGCTCCCGCATCTGGGGCACAGAGCGGAGGTTTACCTCACCGCCCGCCAGTTTGTAGATCTCCTCCTCGATCTGGGCAATCTCGCGCGTGAAGCGCTCGCGGAGCGCGTCGAAGAAATCGAGGTCGACGCGGACGCCGCTCTTCTCCATGTTCGCGAGGACAGACACGAGCGGAATCTCGATCTCCTCCAGCAGATCGAGCATGGAGTGTGCTTCCAGCTCCTCCTGCAGCCGGCCGTACAGCCGGAGCGTGTAATCGGCGTCTTCCCCCGAGTACGCCGCGGCCGTCTCGAGCGGCACCTCGCGGAAGGGGATCTCGGTCCGCCCCGAGCCGGCGACTTCGGCATAAGACGTGAGCTTCGCCTGGAAGCGGTCGAGGGCCAGGAGGTCCAGCCCGTGCTGCCGCTTGCCCGGATCGAGGACGTAGGAGGCCAGTGAGGTATCGAAGTGGACTCCTCCGAGCGGCGCGCCGGCCCTTTCAAGCACCAGCATGTCGTACTTGATGTTGTGGCCGACTTTTCGCACGGAATCATCGGTCAGCAGCTCCCGCACGGGGGCCATGACCGGTGAGGTGATCGGTGGCAGGTTCGGCACCGGCTCCGCAGTGTCCAGCATGAGAACCGGGTTTCCATCGGCATCGGTCGCCACCGCCGGAGGCACGTGTCCGAAGGCCAGGTAGTACGCCCGTCCCTCCGCGGCGGACAGCGACACGCCCACCAGCTCCGCCCGCATCGGATCGGTACTCGTGGTCTCCGTATCGACGGAGATGGTGCCCGCGGCCCTCATCTCGGCCACCACGGACGGCACCCGGTGCGCATCCGTGACCAGCTGGGAGGCCTGGCCCGTGTCGACCGGCTCGGGCCGGGAGTCCTTCGCTTCGCCTTCGACCGTTGCCGGCGGAGAAGAAGCCGGGACGGCTTCCGGCGCCCAATCGCGGGCCAGGCCGTGGAACTCGAGATCGAGGAAGATCTTTCTCAGCCGCTCGCGGTCCGGCTCCGTGCGGGCGAGCGCATTAAGGTCAAGCTCGATCGGCGCATCGAGGCGGATCGTGACCAGGTCCTTCGACAGGCGGGCTTCGTCCGGGTACTCGAGCAGCGCGTTTCGAACTCGCTTGCCCTCGATCTCGTCCGCGTGGGCCAGGATCTGCTCCAGGTCCCCGAACCGCTCGATCAGGCCCGGCGCCGTCTTCTTCCCTATTCCGCGCACGCCCGGGACGTTGTCAGAAGAGTCGCCGATCAGGGCCAGATAGTCGGTGACGTGCCACGGTGGCACGCCGAGCCGGTCTGACGCGTTCTCCGGAGTGACCCGCTCCTCGTCCACGCCTGCCGGACCTCCACGGCCCGGATTCATGAGGTGGGTCATCTCATCGATGAGTTGATAGAAGTCCTTGTCGCCCGAGACGATCACCGTGCGGACGCCCGCTTCTGCCGCCTGGCGCGCCATCGTTCCGATCACGTCGTCGGCTTCCCAGCCCTCGATCTCGATTACCGGAACCTGAAACCCCTCCACGATTTCGCGCACGCGGGGCAGCGAGGCTGCCATTTCCTCCGGCATCTTCTCGCGGGTCGCCTTGTATTCGGGGAAGACCTCGGTCCGGTAGCTGTCACCCGCGTCGAGGACAACGCCCACGTAGTCGGGATCGTGCGTCTCCATCAGACGGATCAGGAACCGCGCGATGCCGAAAGGAGCGGAAGTGTTCTCCCCGCTGGACGTGGTGAGGGGCCGGCTGATCATCGCGAAGAACGCGCGGTAGATCAGCGCGTGGCCGTCCAGCAGGTAGAGGGTCGGAATGTCGGGTGTCGCGCTCACGGAGTACCGGCAGGTCAGGGTGAAGAAGGCTCCGGATGTGCCGGCGCCCCGGACCGGGTTGGCCGGGGCGCCGAGGCTACCGCAGAGGCGATCGAGGCTTCAGACCCTGGTGACGTTCGTGGCGCGGGGACCCTTGTCGCCGTCCATGAGCTCGAACTCCACCTCCTGGCCCTCGGCCAGGGTCTTGTAGCCATCGATATTTATGGCGCTGTAGTGGACGAAGACGTCCTTTCCACCCTCATCCTCGATGAAACCGTAACCCTTGGCATCATGAAACCACTTGACCTTGCCCCTGGACATTGGGTGTCCTCCTGGTGAGAAGAGACTTCGCACGACGGGGCGCCTGGGCGGAGCCCCATAGTGGAAATCCTACTTTGCTGTCAAGGCCGAGTCAACCGGATTCCAGGGCCAGATCGTACAGGCGGGAATAGATGTACCTGTAGGCCAGGATGGCCTTCACGTAGCGGCGAGTTTCGGTGAACGGGATGCGGTCGATCATCAGCTCCGTGCTGGCCGAGAATTCGGGGAAGCGACGCCACGAAACGTACCTGTGCGGGCCGGCGTTGTAAGAGATGAGGGCAGGCACGAGAGCTCCGTCCCGCCGCTCCAGGAGCTCGCGCAGATACCGGCTGCCGAGGATCAGATTGATCTCGGGAACCACGAGTTGCTCCTGCCCGAATTCCGCGATTCCGGTCCGCCGTGCCACCTCCGCCCCCGTGGCCGGCATGAGCTGCATGAGGCCCGTGGCCCCGGCGTGCGACACCACATCCCGGTCGAACTGTGACTCGCGCCTGACGAGCGCCGCGACGAGTGCAGGGTCGAGCCGCTCCCTGGCCGCGCGCTCGCGCAGGACGGGATCGTATATGAGCGGGTATACGGCCCGCAGCAGGTCCTCGCTCCAGATGCCGGACCGGGCCCGGAAGACGCCCCACGAGATGGAAGTCCCCTGCCAGGTGAATCCGGCTTCGTTGAGTCCGATCGCGAGGGCCAGCCGGTCGTCGCGTGATTCCCGGGCGCCGTTCCGCGCGGACAGCTCCCTCAGAGCCCGGCCCTTCCATCCCATCTCCCTGAGGCGGCTCATCCGGCGCAGGAGGGCCGCGTGGTCAGAGCGCAGGCGCACGGCCGGCGTCGCGCGCAGATCCAGGTGGTCCCACGCCTCCTCGTCCACGGCCCGGGCCGACTCGATGCCGTAGTAGCCCAGGGGGTCATCCCCGAGCACCTGCCGGTACAGCACCATCGCGCGCGCCGTGTCCCCCGCGATCTCCCGGGCCCGGGCCGCCCAGAAGGTGGATGCGGTGAACCAGTTGCCATTGGGAAAGCGGCGGCGGTAGGTGTCGAAGCGTGCGGCGGCGTCATCGGGTCGGTCC
>JBDHFS010000272.1:0-4225 GCA_039590285.1 Gemmatimonadota bacterium | reverse complement strand
TGCCCACACGGGCTCCGGCGAGAAGATCATCCGCCTTGGCTGACCATCTTCCGTGAAGGTGAACGATTCGCCCCGCCTGGGGGTCATCACGGTATCCACCATCTCGCCCGCGTAGCTGATGTGGGCGATCAGGTCGAGTGTGTCCCGCTGCTCCGTGTTGGGAAGGTTGAGCGGCCGCAGCTGGTATACGAGGTCGCCCGACTCCGTGATGTCCCAGTTGGCCGGTATGCCATGCTCGAAGCTCATCGGGAAGCTCGCCGGCTCCGAGCCGTCCGCCAGAATGACGTTGACCCTCTGGTTGCCGATGTCCGGGACGATGAGTGTGTCGCCGCGGCCGACCAGCACCGGGCCCATCCCCTGCCCGAACTCTCCCGGTCCCGATCCGGCCTGGCCTATCGTACGCTCCAGAACGCCGTCGGCCCCGAACACCTTCACATGCTGGCCCTGCTGGTCGACGACCACGATCCGCCCGTCGGAGGTGAGCGCGATTCCCGCGATCTGTCCGAACTGGTAGTCGGGGTCCCCGGCGGCCTCGCCGATCATGAAGACATCCTCGAATCCCCACTCATCCCCCTGGCCCCACATCGGCGTCGCCGAGTTGAGTACCATCTGCACGCCGGCACTGTCCTCCACGGTTCCGGCCCAGTCAGCCGCGCCGCCGGCTTCGCCGCCGCACGCCGCGGCGAAGAGCAGGGTGGGCAGCCACAACACTGTTCGATGCATCTCTCTTATCCTCCCCCCGGGAGTAGTTGATCCCGTATCTGATGCTTCCGACGCCGACGTACCGGTCGATGCCGGGTCCATCCCGCTCTACACCTCATGCGTTCGTTTCATCGTGAGACGCGTATCTTCCACATGGATGAACAGGCTGAAGCCGTCCCGCGTGTAAGCCCCCGTTACGGATACAATCGCTCTACCGTCCACCCGCCGTCGCGTAACCGATATCGCAGGCGGTCATGCAGCCGATTCGCCCGCCCCTGCCAGAACTCCATGCGGTCCGGAACGAGGCGATACCCTCCCCAGAACGGCGGCAGCGGGATGTCTCCAGACCCGAACCTCTGCTGTGCCTCCCGGAACCGCCGCTCCAGCTCGGCACGATCCTTGAGAACGGAGCTCTGGTCGGATGCCCACGCTCCGATGCGGCTGCCCCGCGGCCGCGTCGCGAAGTAGGTGGCTGATTCCGCCTCCGACGTCTTCTCCACCGATCCGGCGATCCGGACCTGGCGCATCAGGATGGGCCAGTGGACCGCGAGGGCGGCTCGCGGGTTCTCGGCTATCTCTTCGGCCTTGCGGCTCTCGTAGTTGGTGTAGAAGACGAAGCCCCGATGGTCGTGTGCTTTCAGAAGAACGGCCCGCACCGACGGTCTGCCATCCGCGGTCGCGGTAGCGAGGGACATCGATTCGGGAAGGTACAGTCCCGCCTCGCGAGCCTCCTCGAACCAGCGGCTGAACAGGGTGATCGGGTCCTCGCCGGCCTCCTCTTCGGACAGGCCGCGCACGACTCCCTTGCCGGTCGTGAAGAAGGCACGAAGGATGGACTTGAGGCTCATGGATCGAAAGCATCTCCAGGGGGCCGGGTCAGCGCCCGGGTCGTGGGCGGCGCGACCACGAAACTACACGTCCGAACTCGCCCGCGCGACGTCGACCGGGCGCCCGAGTACTCATTCATAGGCAAGGCCTTGGAACCCCACTCGCCTTGCCTCCACCTTACACTCGATCTAAGCTTCCTGTGCTCACGAAACCGCCGACAATTCGCCCCGCGGTCGGGCATTCCGGGAGCCAGCGATGCCTTCCCTTCTCGAGCGCCTGCGCGAGGCTCTGGCGCCGCGATACGAAGTAGAGGCCGAAGTCGCCTCCGGCGGCATGGCTACGGTGTTCCGCGCCCGGGACACGTCGCTCGATCGTGTCGTCGCCGTCAAGATCATGCGGCCCGACAAGGCGACGGCCACCGGTGAGGAGCGGTTTCTCCGCGAAGCCCGCACTCTGGCCTCCTTTTCTCACCCCAACATGGTAGCGATTCACGACGCGGGAGAGGTCGAAGGCCTTCCCTACTACGTGATGGACTTCGTGGAGGGGGAGACGCTGGCGGGACGGCTAGAGCGCGGCACGCTCGAGGAGCGCGCCGCGATCCGTCTGGGTCGGGATCTCCTCGACGCCCTCGGCCGGATCCACTCCGCGGGCGTGGTGCACCGGGACGTGAAGCCCTCCAACATCTTCCTGGTGGACGATCGGGCGCTTCTCGCGGACTTCGGAGTGGCCCGCGTGGCGAGTCCCGACGAGGAAACTCTTACCAGCGAAAGCGGCCCGAATCCCGGCACGCCGGCCTACATGGCGCCGGAACAGGCCACCGGGGCGGAGTGCACCGTGCGCACGGACCTCTACGCGCTCGGGCTCGTTCTGTACGAGGCCATGACAGGTCGGCGCTGGCAGACCGGCTTGGCGCCGGAGGCGGGAGACTGGAGGAAGGTGCCTGGACCCGCGCGCTCCGTTCTGCGCCGTGCGCTGGAGCTCGACCCGCGGGATCGATGGCCGGACGCCGGCGCGTTCCGGACCGCGCTGCGCACACGAGGGTCGGCGATTCGCCTCCCGCGTTGGGCCGCCATCCTGGCGGGCGTGACGGTGGTAGTGCTTCTGGTCTACGCCGTAGGTGGTGACAGCCTCATCCCCACGATGGCCCCCGACCCTCTGCTCGACGTGGCCGTGTTCCCATGCGAGGCGACGGACGAGTCGCATCGGGAGCTTGCCACCAACATCGGCCATCGCGTCGGCCTGAACCTGCAGGGAATTCCGGGTGTGGCCACGGCCGATCGCTTCGCCGCCTTCAATCTTTTCGAGCACAGGGCAGGGAATCTTTCGCCGGCCGATTGGGTCGGGATTCTCAGGGCCCGGCACGCCGTCCGTTGCGACGTCGACCGGACCGGGGATGGGGTTTCAGTGGACCTCCGGATCCTGGATGACCAGGGCCATCCCGTCGAAGACGACACGCTCCTGGTCGAGGCACCGGACGATGGCGAGCTGGCCAGGCTGGCCGCGGCGCGCATCTCCATGCATGTGATCGAGTCCGTGGCGGACGTCATCGTGACGGAAGAGGCCGTCGACCGCTTCTCGGATTACACGTGGGACGCGATACGTCCCTTCCTGTGGGGGGAGGACGCCCTGATGAGCGGGGCCTGGCGGTCGGCCGCCAGGCACTACGGGAATGCCCTGGATCAAGAACCGGACTTCACGCTGGCACGGCTGCGTCTGGCCGAGGTGAACCGCTGGCTCGGCCACAGCCCGATTGGCGAAGACCTCAGCGAGATCCTGCGGATGGATCCGGCCAGCCTGAGCCCGCTCGACTCCCTGCTTCTGGCCGCGAGCGTGACGCCGCACGGTCCGGGGCAGCTCGAGGCGTACGGGGCAATCCTGTCTCGGCCCGAGTACCGGTTCGAGGCGTACGCCACCCTCTTGTACGGAGATGAGCTCTATCACCGGGGCGGATTGTGCGGTGTCCCCCTCGACAGTGCCGTGGCGGTTCTCGAGCTGGCCGTCCGCCGAGACTCGTTCCTGGTTCCCGCGGTCGAGCACCTCACGCAGGCGCTCATCCGCACCGGTCGCGCCGCGGAGGCGCAAGCGCTGCTTCCGCACCTGGCGGCGATCCACGCCTCGCCGGAGGAGTCGTTCCCCTATTATCCGGACGTCTGGGGGCTGGGCTTCGTCGAACGGTTCGATCCGGATGAGGTCGCGGCCGCGCGAGTCCCCCTGGCGCAGGCGCCGCCGGAGCTGCTCGCCCTGTACGCCCGGTGGGTCCGGTATATCGACTCGCCCGGTACCCAGATCGCTCTGGGGCGGCAGCTCACCGACGTGGCCGGGAGCTTGGGAAGCGCGGAGCTTGCCGCCGGGGGATTGATCGCCCAGGGCCTGGGACACCTGAGCCTCGGCCGGGTCCAGGCCGGTCTGATGACCTTCGATTCGTCCGCTCGCCGGATCCGCATCCCCGAGACCGAAGTCCAGACCGCTGAATGGCGCACCGTGCCGTACGGGCTCGGAGTGGAGGGCTTCCCGGAGGTAGAGGCGGAGCGAGGATCTCTTGTGCTGGACGCCGTGTGGAATCAGGACGACCGGAACGATTTGCGGGCGCGGGCAGCATGGGCGCTGGCGCTTCTGGCAGACAGGAGGGGTGATGTCGAAGCCCTCGAGCGCTGGTACGGGAGGTTGATCGAACGCGAGCCGCAAGAAGACTATG
>JBDHFS010000271.1:0-4239 GCA_039590285.1 Gemmatimonadota bacterium | reverse complement strand
AGGTGGCGCGCTGGGTCGACGGCGTATTCGAGAACGCGCTGGTGGCAGATGTCCCATCCGGACACCTCGCGTGGCTGGCGGAGACGCGCTTCATCCACCCCCGGTAGCGGTTGGTCTACGGCCCGTGCGTCTTCTCGCCCGTGATCAGCGCCTCATGGATCGGTATCTTCGGCGCCAGGCTGGCGTAGAGCGAGTAGCTGAGCCCGAAGAGGCCGAGAAAACCGACGGAGATGACGGCCTCGACCCAACCCAGCGGCGGCGACTCGCCGTGCCACGTCGAGGGCACGACCGACATGTAGCGCTCCAGCCAGAAGCCGACCAAGATGATCAGGCCCACGAACGAGAGATGACGCGAGCTCATCTTGGGGACCCGCCACAGCAGCAGGGCGAACGGAATCGCGAAGATGAGGGCCATCTGCACGTACAGCAGCAGCCCGAATCCGTTGTCGAGGCGCTGCTCGAAGAAGATCGTCTCCCGTCCCAGGTTGCCGTACCAGATCGGCAGGTACTGGGAGAACCACAGGTAGCTCCAGAAGATCACGAACGCGAACATCAGCTTGCCGAGGTCGTGGAACTCCCATTTCCCCCACACGTCTGCCAGGTGGTACCGCCCCTTGTAACGCTGCGCGATGACCGCCACGAGAGAGAGCAGGCACAGCCACCCGGCCACGAAGAACAGTGGACCCCAGATGACGCTTATGAAGCCGGGCATGAGCGACATCGTCATGTCCGTTGCGAGCAGGCTGAACACCAGCACCCAGGCCAGGATCAGGACGGGCGCCAGCCACGCCAGGATACGCCGCGACCTCGCCGACTCCTGTTCGTCACCGCGCCATCCGCGGGCGACACCTTCCAGATAGCGCTTGCGCCATCCGGTCTGCCGGTCGGCGGCCAGTGGTGCGTCGGGCCTGAGCGACAGGCGCAGGTAGTAGAAGCTCGCGGCGTAGAGCATTAGCAGGAGGATTCCGTTGCGCAGGAACACTCCGTCGTGCGTGAGCCAGTCCCGATTGATGTGACCTTCGATCGGCTGCATCCATGGGAAGATGTAGCCCGCGCCCCAGTACATGGTGACGAACACCACGAGCGATATCGGGAGGAATCCTCCGGTGGCCTCGGCGACCCGTCGGAACGGCTTGCCCCAGTGTCCCTTGGCCGCGACGAGGATGGCACCGAAGATCACACCGGCCTGGGCGATCGCGGTCCAGAACATGAAGTTCACCCAAACGGCCTGCCAGGCACGCTGCGGCTCCCGGGCCAGGGCGAAGTACAGCCCGACGGCGCCCAACGCGATCGCGGCCAGCCACAGCGCCCCCGCGAGGCCACTCACACGGCCCGAAACCGTGTTGAGGGCCAGCTCCCGCGTCGAGTCAGTGTTCTTCGAGCTCAAGGTATCGCCTGTCCGTTCCAATCCGTTCTGATCCGGGGTGCCGTCCGGCCTACTCGGCCGCCGGAGGCGCTGCCGCCTGCAGGTTCCGGACGTACTCCACCAGGTACCATCGATCCATGTGCGGCACGCGTCGATACGCGGGCATGACTCCACGCCCGTTGGCGATCATGCCGTAGATGTATCCGTCCGACAGGTCGATCGCCCTCTCGGACAGCAGGTTCAGCGTCGGAAGCGGCGGAAGGCGGTTGGGTCCCACGACCGGTCCATCTCCCGCACCCGTCTCACCATGACACATGATGCAGAACTGGTGATACAGAACCTCGCCGCGCTCCAGGTCTTCCGGCGTCCCGTCGAGAGGGTCGGTCAGAAGCGTGTCGGCGGCCAGAAGATCGAGGTGCCGGCTGGAGCCGACCGGCACCGTGCCGGCCACGGGGCCCGCGGCCTCCGCCTCGTAGGTCTCGACCGACGGCTGCGTGGTCATGGTCTCGAACCACGGCACGTACTTCACCTGGTCGTCGCAGGCGGCCATCGCGAGCGTCGCGAGGCCGGCAGCGGCCCACCGCGAGCCGGAGCGCATGCACGCTCGCCCGCTCATTGGCTCACCTCCGCCTCCACCGCGCCCGCGTCGCGCAGGAGCTGCTCGACCGTCGTCTGCTCGGCTCCGACCGCGGCCCGCACGAACACACCGAACCGGTCGACGGAGAACGTCGTCCGATAGTGTGGTGGCAACCGTCCCGGCTTTCGCGCGTGGTGAAGAACGCCCAGGAAGCCGAACAGGCCCGTGAACAGGATCGTCATCTCGAACATGATCACGAAGAAGGCCGGCCATGAAAGGATCGGCTTGCCCTGGGTGACCAGCGGATACGCCAGCGCCGTGAGGCCCGTGAGGGCGGTGGCCGTCAGGAAGCCCGTTACCCCGCCGATGAGCGTCCACCGTCGCACCGGGCTCGCCACGATCCCCATCGCGTCCTCCAGCTCCGGCGCCGGGAACGGCGAATAGACTTCGACGTCCGCGTACCCCTCCGCACGCAGCTTCTCTATCGCCTTCCGGGTCGTGCCCAGGCTGTCGAACTGGGCCAGAATGCCGCTCATGCCGAATGCCCGTGTTCGTGCTCGTGTGCCAGGTGCTCCTTGACCTCCGCGATGCTGATCACTGGCAGAGTCTTCGCGAAGAGCAGGAACCAGAAGAAGAACCAGGCGAAGCTGCCGACCATGATCGTCAGCTCCGTCAGGGACGGTGTGTAGACTCCCCAGGCGCTCGGATCGAACTCGTGCGCGATCGAGGTGACGATGATCACGAACCGCTCGTACCACATCCCGATGTTCACGAACACCGTGACGACGAACAGCGCCGCCAGGCTGTTGCGTGTGCGCTTGAACCACAGGCTCATCGGCACCACGACGTTACAGAACAGCATGATCCAGAACGGGCCGGCGTAGAAGCCGGTGGCCCGCCAGCGGAAGCTTTCCTGCTCGATCGGGTCGGCCGAGAACCAGGCCAGGAAGTACTCCATCCCGTACGCGTACCCCACGATCAGGGACGTGAACAGGAGGAGCTTGGCCATGTTGTCGAAGTGGTAATGCGTGATGTACTTGTCGAGGCCGAACGCCCAGCGCAGCGGGATCATGATCGTGATGACCATCGCGATCCCCGAGAAGATGGCTCCCGCCACGAAGTAGGGCGCGAGGATCGTCGAGTGCCAGCCCGGTACGATCCCCATCGCGAAGTCCCACGACACCACGCTGTGCACCGAGAGCACCAGTGGCGTCGCGATCCCCGCCAGGTAGAGATACAGGCGCCGGTAATGGCTCCAGTCCTTGACCGACCCCGTCCATCCGAGTGAGAAGGTACCGTACAGCTTCTTCCTGATTCCCGTGAACTTGTCGCGCAACACGGCCAGATCCGGGACCAGGCCCAGGTACCAGAAGACCAGGCTGATCGTGAAATACGTGCCGATGGCGAACATGTCCCACACGAGCGGCGAGCGGAAATTCGGCCACAGCAGTCGTGTCGAGGGATAAGGCACCAGGTAGTAGAAGTACCACACGCGGCCCAGGTGAATCAGCGGGAACAGGCCCGCCGTCATCACGGCGAAGATGGTCATCGCCTCGGCCGCGCGGTTGATCGTGGTGCGCCACCCGGACCGCACCAGGTAGAGGACCGCTGAGATCAGCGTGCCGCTGTGCGCGATACCCACCCAGAAGACGAACGTGACGATGTATACGCCCCAGTTGACCGGGTTGTTGATCCCGGCCACGCCCATTCCGTCACGGATCTGGATCGCCCAGGCCACCGCGGCCGCCCCGATGAGAACGAGGCAGATGCCGATCAGCAGCCAGAATCTCTTGTACGGCGTCGAGATCGGCCGGCTGATGTCCCGGTTCGCATCAGCGAGTGTGGGCAGTCCCTGTGTCGGAACGTCTATCTCGGCTGTCGCCATCGATCCTCTGGTTTACCCGTGCTCCGCCGCGGCGCCATGATCCTCGGATTGGGGCGCGGTCTCGCCTTGGTCGCCACCGTGGTCGCCGCCATGGTCGCCGGCGGGAAGCTGCGCGTGCGTCACGCTCTTCAGGTACGTGATCGCCGGCCTCGTGTTGAGCTCGTCCAGCATGCGGTAGCCGCGCGCGTTCTTCGCCTTCCGTGACACCCGACTCCGCGGATCCTTGAGGTTCCCGAACACGATCGCCTGCGTCGGACACGACTGCATGCATGCGGTCTGGATCTCCCCGTCCGCGACCAGGCGGCCCTCGTCCTTGGCGTCGAGCTTCGCCCGGTTGATCCGCTGTACGCAGAAGGTGCACTTCTCCATGACCCCCTTCGAGCGGACCGTCACATCGGGGTTGAGCTGCAG
>JBDHFS010000270.1:0-7074 GCA_039590285.1 Gemmatimonadota bacterium | reverse complement strand
GAAGGGTCGTTCAGTCGCACCATGGTCCCGGGCGGCCAGCTCATGTTCACGACCGAGGTGGAGAACTATCCCGGCTTCCCGGAAGGGATCACGGGTCAGGAGATGATGCAGGGGTTCAGGCAGCAGGCGGAGCGCTTCGAGACTCGCATCATCACGGAAGACATCGCACGGGTGGACTTTTCGGGCCGGCCGCTGCGCCTGTGGTCCGGCGCCGGCGAGGAAGTGGAGGCGCTGGCCGTCATCCTGGCCACGGGCGCGAACGCCCGCTGGCTGGGCCTTCCGAACGAGGAGCGTCTGGCTCAGTCGGGAGGTGGCGTATCGGCGTGCGCCGTGTGTGATGGCGCTCTTCCGTTCTTCCGGGATCGGGTCATCGCGATAGTCGGTGGCGGGGACAGCGCCCTCGAGGACGCGCTGTACATGACCAAGTTCGCGAGCGAGGTCGTGGTCATTCATCGCCGCGATGAGCTGCGGGCCTCGAAGATCATGCAGCAGAGAGCCTTCGACAACGACAAGATCCGCTTCGCCTGGAACTCGGTGGTCACGGAGGTACTGGGAGACGATGAGATCACCGGATTGAGGCTGAAGGATACGGCCACCGGGGAAGAGCGGATGCTGGACGTCGGCGGACTCTTCGTGGCCATCGGACATACTCCGAACACCGGCTTCCTGGGAGACCAGATACGGCTCAAGGAGAACGGCTACGTGGAGACGCCCGTGTCCTGGCGTACGCAGACCTCGGTGCCCGGCGTGTTCGTCGCGGGCGATGCGATGGACGACTACTATCGCCAGGCCGTGACAGCCGCGGGTACCGGCTGCATGGCTGCGCTGGACGCAGAGAGGTGGCTGGCGCACGGCGGAGCCGACGGTTGAGGTCGCGGACGACCCGTTATCATGGGGCCGAGAGAGCGGAACCGCCGACGCGCCGCCCGGTATAAGCGCCGCCGACATCGTTGACGGGACCGGCGCGGCGAGCCTAGAGTTACGGTGCGCGCGGCACGACGAATTCGTGCCGCGCCCTAACGGAACAGGCAGGATCGAGACTATGAGTGAAGCATCGACGGCCCA
The DNA here is from genome assembly GCA_039590285.1 of Gemmatimonadota bacterium. Taxonomy (GTDB): domain Bacteria; phylum Gemmatimonadota; class Gemmatimonadetes; order Palauibacterales; family Palauibacteraceae; genus Benthicola. The sequence goes on along the minus strand of JBDHFS010000270.1, from coordinate 6,009 downwards.
GGGCGGCGTGACGATCACGTTGACCGAGGAGGCGGCGGAGCAGGTCAGAGGCTTCTTCGCGGCCGAGAATCTGGATGAGACGACAGCGGCCCTGCGCGTCAGCGTGATGCCGGGCGGCTGCTCCGGCTTCGAGTATGCGCTCGAGGTGGATGAAGAAGCGCCCGCCGACGACGATTACGTTCTCGAGTCGCACGGGATCCGCCTGTACATGGATCCGTTCAGCGGGCAGTACCTGGCAGGGGTGAGGATCGGGTTCCACAGCAGCTTCCAGGGACAGGGCTTCACGTTCGAGAACCCCAACGCTACGGGCTCCTGCGGCTGCGGCACCTCGTTCTCCGTGTGACGCCCGGCGGAACCATGCACGAGCTCTCAGCCGGCGTTCCGAGGCCCGGCCCCGTTCGACGGACGGCGCCGGGCTTCGTGCATCGCCGGGAGACTTGGATCCGGTCATGAGCGGAACACCGCTGGAGGTCAGGCAGGTGCCGGTGGGCCCGTTCCAGGCCAACTGTTTCATCGCCCGGTCCGGAGACGATGTGGTGGTGCTGGATCCCGGCGCCGAGCCGGATCGGATCGCGGCGATGCTGGATGCGTGGAACGCGGAGCCGCGAGCGATCGTGCTGACGCACGCACACGTGGATCACGTGGCCGGCGTGGCCGGCCTGACTCGACGCTTCGGCGCCCCGGTGTACCTGCATCGCGACGACATGCCCCTGTATCGCGGGGCGCCCCACCAGGGGGCCATGTTCGGCGTCCCGGTCGATGAGCCACCGGAGCCCGATGTGTGGCTCGAACACGGTCAGCTCCTCCGCTTCGGCTCCATCGAGCTGGAAGTGCGTCACGCCCCCGGCCACTCGCCCGGCGGCGTCGTACTCGTCGGAGTGGCCGAGGCGTTCGTGGGGGACTGCGTGTTCGCCGGCTCGATTGGCCGAACGGACCTCCCCGGCGGCGATTTGCGGACCCTGCTGGCATCGATCCACGAGCAGATCCTCACTCTCCCCGGCGACACGACGCTCTACTCGGGGCACGGTCCTCCGACCACGGTGGGTGAGGAAGCGGCGTCGAACCCGTTCCTCACAGGCAGCATGGACTGGGCGACGTGAGGTCCGCGAAGCCGCCGGACGCGGCCGAAGGTCGAGCAGACCGTGCCGGCCCCGGGCGAACGCAGGCGGACACGACGCCCTGTCTGAAGTGCGGTATGCCGATTCGCACCCGCCTGATGGGATGCGCGGGCGGCCACTGTCCCAATTGTCACCATCCGTATCCTCACGGGGATTGCTCGGACTGATGAGCTCCGTGGACAAGGCGGCGGCCCAGCCGCCGGACGCAGCGTCCGAGACGGAGTCGGGCCCCAAGAACCCGCGTCGCCCGGCGGCCGAGGTCATCGATAAGCTGGCCGACATGAGGCGGGCGCTGGAGGGAGCCGACCGTGTTCTGGTCATCACTCATGACAATCCGGACCCCGACGGCATCGCGGCGGCGGCGGGCCTCGGTTTCATCATCGAGCGTACCTGCTCTCTGCCGGTGACGCTGGCATTCGGCGGGATCATAGGCCGCGCGGAAAACAGGGCCCAGATGGAAGAGCTCGGCACTCCGTTCGAGAGGCTGGAGAACCTCGAGCCGGAGGCCGGCGCCGCGTATGCCCTCGTCGACACGCAGCCGGGTGCCGGCAACAACTCGCTCCCGCCCGACTGGGACGCCACGATCGTGCTGGACCATCATCCGGTCACCGATGCCGGCACCGAGTATCCGTTCGTGGACATCCGTCCGGACTGGAGCCGGACCGCAGGCTGGCCACGGCCCTGTTCTACGGGATCCAGTCCGAGACCATGGACCTGGGGCGGGAGGCCTCGGAAGCCGACGTCGACGCCAGCCTGTTCCTGTATCCGCGCACGGACCCTGCGGCCATTTCGCGGATCCGGCACGCCAGGGTGCCGCGCGGCGTGTACCGGTCGATTCACGAGGGCCTCGAGCGCGCGTGGAGTCAGGGGGGCGTGGTTCTCGTTCCGCTCGGAAGGCTGGAGTATCCGGATCTCGTCGCTCAGCTGGCGGACCTGTTCCTCCGGGTGCACAGCGTGGACTGGGTCATCGCGGCTGGACGGTACCAGGAGAGCCTTCTGTTTTCCCTGCGGGCCCACCTCCCGGACGCGCACGCCGGTGAGCTGGTTCAGCAGGTTGTCGGGGGGCGCGGCTCGGCGGGTGGGCACGGCGAGATGGCGGGGGCGCGCATCGACTGCGCCGGCACGACCGACGAGGAGGCCGATGGCCGGCTGCACGAGCTGCTGTCGGAGTTCGCCGTCGCCCTTGGCGTCGGAGACCTGGAGAGGGAGTCGTTGATAGAGGTGGCCGCCGCGGAGGAGACTCCGGGAGGGGAGCGGCCGGAATGATCCGCATCGGACTCACAGGAACCATCGGGGCGGGGAAGAGCACGGTGGGCGCCCTGTTCGAGTCATGGGGCGCGCGGCGGATCGACGCCGACGAGCTGGCTCGACAGGCCGTCGAGCCCGGAACACGGGCGATCGCCGCCATCAAGGAGACGTTCGGATCCGGTGTGATCCTGCCGGACGGATCGCTCGACCGAGTGGGGCTCCGGGGTATCGTGTTCGCGGACCCCGAGGCCAGGGCCCGCCTCGAGGAGATTGTCCACCCCGCCGTGGATCGCCTGCGCGCCGCCCTCCTCGAGGACGCCGCGTCCGAGGGCACGTCCGTGTTCGTTCTGGAGATCCCGCTTCTGTTCGAGAAGAACCGGGCACGCGAGTTCGACGCCATAGTGGCCGTGGACGCTCCGGTCGAGATGAGGCGCCGGAGAGTGGGCGAGACCCGAGGTATCACACCCGGGGAGTTCGCCGCCATGGACGCCGCGCAGTGGGACGGCGAGCGCAAGAGAGCCGCCGCGGACCACGTCGTGTGGAACGACGGTGACCGGGCGAAGCTGGAGAGGGAGGCGCGCGCGGCATGGGACGCCGTAACGGGAGCGAGGACGGAATACGAGCACCCGCCCGCCGCTCCCCCCACGCTGTGGCGGGTGGACCTCCACTCGCACACGAGCGCTTCCAAGGACTGCCTGAGCTCGCCCGGGGAGGTAGTGCGACATGCCCGGGACGTGGGGCTCGACCGGATCGCGATTACGGATCACGATGAGATCGACGGAGCGCTGGAAGCCCGCTCCCTGGATCCCGAGCTGGTGATCGTCGGTGAAGAGGTGCGCACGGTGAAGGGCCTGGACATCATCGGGCTGTTCATCTCCGAGCACATTCCCCGCGGTGGCACGTTCCGCGAGATCGCGGAGGAGATCAGGAGGCAGGGAGGGGTCGTGTACGCGCCCCATCCTTTCGACGCGCACCGCGGCACGACGGAGGCGTTTCTCGATGATGTCGCGGACTGCATCGACGTCGTCGAGGGATTCAACGCCCGTATCCACGATCCGCGTCGCAACCAGCGGGCGCAGAACTGGGCCCTGGCGAAAGGCCTGCCGGTGGGGGCCGGAAGCGATGCGCACACGCTGGGCGAGATCGGGCGCGCGACCGTCAGGCTGCCCGCTTTCGACGGACCGTCGGAGTTCCTCACCGCCCTGCCCGACGGTCGGATCGAGGGTCGCTCCTCCAGCCCCCTGGTGCATTTCGGCTCGACCTGGGCGAAGATCGCCAAGAGGCTGGGGGCCGGCGCGTGACGGTGCCGCACACAGAAGAGCGTTGGGGCACCCGCCTCGGCCTGATCCTGGCCATGGCCGGCAACGCCGTCGGACTTGGAAACTTCCTGCGCTTCCCGGTGCAGGCGGCTCAGAACGGCGGCGGAACGTTCATGATCCCGTACTTCGTGTCGTTCCTCCTCCTGGGCATTCCGCTCATGTGGATCGAATGGGGGATCGGCAGGTACGGGGGCAGGTTCGGGCACGGCACCGTGCCGGGGATGTTCGACGTGCTCACGGATCGTCGGAAGAAGTGGGCCAAGTACGCGGGCGTGCTCGGCCTGTTCATGCCGCTCGTGGTGTTCATCTACTACACGTACGTCGTGTCGTGGATGCTGGGCTTCAGCTTCTTCAGTCTCACCGGAGAGTACTTCGGGATGGGCGAGGTCCAGCAGATGCGGGATTTCCTCGCCTCGTACCAGAACCTGTTCGACTCCTCCGTCCACGGCGGCTGGGTCGCCCTGCTGTTCTTCCTGATCACGATGGGCTTCCTGGCCTGGGTCCTGTCACGCGGAATCAGCGGAGGCATTGAAAAGCTGGCCCTGATCGGCATGCCGATCCTGTTCCTGTTCGCGTTCCTCCTGGCCGCTCGCGTTCTCACCCTTCCGGCGGCCGAGGCGACTCCCCTAGCGGGTCTCAACTTCATCTGGAACCCGGAATGGAGCAGCCTTGCCGAGCCGAGAGTGTGGCTGGCGGCCGCGGGCCAGATGTTCTTCACGCTGTCGCTGGGAATGGGGACGATCCATACGTACGCTTCCTACCTCGCCGAAAAGGACGACATCACGCTGACGGGTCTCTCGACGGGGGCCACGAACGAGTTCGCCGAGGTCGTGCTCGGCGGGACCATCGCGATTCCGGCCGCCGTGGTCTTCTTCGGGGTGCAGGGGGCGCAGGACATCGCGCAGGGCGGATCGTTCGACCTCGGCATCGTGGCGATGGGGATCGTCTTCCAGAGCTTGCCCGGACCCGAGATGCTGGCCCGCATGACCGGCTTCCTGTGGTTCTTCCTCCTGTTCATCGCCGGCATCACATCGGCCGTCGCGCAGGCCAGTCCCGCTATCTCGTTCATGCAGGAGGGCTTTCGGCTGCGTCGACGCCAGGCGGTGCGGATCCTGATCGGCCTCGCTCTGGCGATCGGAATGCTGCACGTGGTCTTCTACCGGACAGGGTTCCTGGACGAGTGGGATTACTGGGCCGGAACGTTCGGGCTGGTGATCTTTGCCGCCATCGAGATCGTGCTGTTCTCCTTCGTCTTCGGCATCGACCGCGGGTGGGAGGAGCTGCACCGGGGAGCCGACCTGAGAATTCCCGGCATCTACAGACCCATCATGAAGTGGGTGACGCCGGCGTTCCTGTATACGCTTCTGGTCTGGTGGAGCATCACGGAAGCCGTTCCAAAGCTCTTGATGGACGGGAAGGATCCGGCGGACATTCCCTACCTGTGGTTGAGCCGCGCCGTGATGGTGGCATTGCTGGTCACCTGCCTGGTCGTCATCCGGAAGGCCTGGCAGCGGCGGGAAGGGGGGATCACGTGAGCGGAAGCGAGCTGTCTCCGTTCGCACTCGGTTTCATGGCGGCCAGTGTTACCGGCGTGACGGCGCTTGTAGTCTACTGCTACTGGCGGATCCTGCGCGGGGGCCGCCCACTTCACGGGGAGTCGGACGATCGACGCACTTGAGATCACACGGCGCGCTGGCATGCAGCGCATACTCCAGGAGCTCGAGCCCGGCCGCAGGGTGGTCCTGTCCACTCACCTGAACGCGGACGGCGATGGCGCCGGGAGCGAGGCGGCGGTGGCCCACTGGCTGCGGCGGCGAGGCCTCGAGCCCTCGATCGTAAACCCGACGCCGTTTCCGCCGATGTTTCAATTCCTGCTCGGCGAAGTGGGGGTGTGGATACCGGCCGAACCGGATGGCGAGCGGGCGATGCGCGAGGCCGATGTCTTCCTGGTTCTCGACACGGCGGAACCGTCGCGGCTCGGTGCGGTTCTCGCCCGCACCGAGGGGCGGAGGGTCATGGTGATCGACCACCATCCCCCCACGTCGACTTCGATCGGTGATCCGGCCGTGCGCGATCCGTCGGCATGCGCGACCGGGGAGCTCGCGTACGACCTCATCCGGCTGGCGGGGAACGAGATCACGCGGGAGGAGGCCGAGGGCCTGTACGTCGCGATCGCCACCGATACCGGCTCGTTCCGCTATGCCAACACGGCTCCGCGAACGCACGAGATCGCGGCGGCGCTACTTCGCGCCGGCGTGGACCCGGAGGAGATGTATCTCAGGCTTTACGCGCAGTATACGCCCGAACGCCTCGAGCTCGTGAAG
>JBDHFS010000269.1:0-4246 GCA_039590285.1 Gemmatimonadota bacterium | reverse complement strand
GCTGACCACCGTGATGGAGCTGCCGGTAGAGGAGGCGCTGATCCTGTTCGAGGCCCTGCGAGCCGGCGAGACCCAGGATCCGCTGGAGGAGGAGATCTCGGGCCCGATCCTCAAGGAAGTCTGCGAGCGCCTCACCTTCATGGCGCAGGTGGGCCTCGGCTACCTGACGCTGGGGCGCTCGGCCGACTCTCTCGCCGGCGGTGAGGCCCAACGGATCCGTCTCGCCACCCAGATCGGGAGCCGGCTCGTGGGCGTGCTGTACGTGCTGGATGAGCCCAGCATCGGCCTGCACCCGCGCGACAACCGACGACTTCTGGACACCCTGGAACAGCTACGGGACCTGGGCAACACCGTGCTCGTCGTCGAGCACGACGAGGAAACGGTTCGGGCGGCGGACCACATCGTCGATATGGGCCCGGGTGCGGGGAGACACGGTGGAGGAGTGCTGGTGTCCGGGCCGCTCGACGATCTTCTGGCGTCGGAGGAGTCTCTGACAGCCGCGTACCTGCGGGGCGACCGGTCGATCCGCGTGCCCGACGAGCGGCGCGCGGGCCGGGACGGCGAGGCGCTGCTGGTGCGGGGCGCCCGAGAGCACAATCTGCAGGGAATCGACGTTGCGTTCCCGCTCGGGAGGTTCATCGCCGTCACGGGCGTCTCCGGCTCGGGCAAGTCGACCCTCGTGGAAGAGGTCCTGTACCGGCGCGTGGCGCGCGAGGTGCACCGGGCCCGGCTCGTCCCCGGCGCCCACGATGCGATCGAAGGCCTGGATCTGATCGACAAGGTGATCGATGTGGACCAGAGTCCGATCGGCCGTACTCCCCGATCCAACCCGGCAACCTACACGGGGCTGTTCACGCCCATCCGGCAGCTCTATTCGCAGCTTCCGGAGGCCCGAATCAGGGGTTACGGACCGGGGCGCTTCAGCTTCAACGTGAAGGGAGGACGGTGCGAGGCGTGCCGGGGCGACGGACTGGTGAAGATCGAGATGCACTTCCTGCCTGACGTCTATGTGCCGTGTGACGTATGTCGCGGACGTCGATACAACCGCGAGACGCTCGAAGTGCTCTACAAGGGCAAGAGCATCGCCGACGTGCTCGAAATGACGGTGGACGAGGCGCTCGAGTTCTTCGATCCGATCCCGAAGGTGAAGCGGCGTCTCGCCACGCTGTCCGATGTGGGCCTGGGCTATATCCACCTGGGGCAGTCGGCCACGACGCTGTCCGGCGGCGAGGCCCAGCGCGTAAAGCTCGCGACGGAGCTGTCCCGCCGCGGAACGGGACGCACCCTGTACATCCTGGATGAGCCCACGACGGGTCTGCACTTCGAGGACGTCCGAATCCTGCTCGACGTGCTGCACCGGCTGGTCGATCTGGGAAACACGGTGCTGATCATCGAGCATCACCTCGACGTCATCAAGACGGCCGACTGGGTGATCGATCTGGGTCCGGAAGGCGGATCCGGAGGCGGGAAGGTCGTCGCCGCGGGGACGCCGGAGGAGATTGCGACGGCAGCGAACAGTCATACGGGACGGTATCTTCGCCATATGCTCTGATGCACCGTCACCGGCCTGACCCGGAGCCCCGGACCGCAACGGGGAATGCTCGTTGATCGGACCTCCGGAGCACGTTAACATACAGGTTTCAAGGGGCGGAGCCCGACCGCGGCGAAACCGTCGCCGGCCGAGTCCCGTAATGCAATTGCCAAACCGATCGTAGGGAGCGCGCGTAGCACGTGGGCACTTTCGCCGCGATCATTCTGCTCTTCTTCGTCGTCGTGCCCATCGGGCAGGCGATAGCGAAGGCGATCGAGAGAAGGGCCGAAAGACAGCCGTTGCCCATGGATCCGGAACAGTCGGGCCGACTGGAGGCGATCGAGAAGCAGGTTCTGTACCTGACGGAGCAGGTTGAAGGACTCCATGAGAACCAGGAGTTCCTGACGAGACTGCTTGAGAACAAGCCATCGAGCGCCCTGCCCGCACACAGCGAGGAAGAGGTATCATGATCAGCCGCGAAGACCTGGAGAGCTTTCTCATTCGGACCGAGATGGATCACCGGGAGATAGGCGAAGCGATGTGGCTCGTGGATCCCGTGAAGGACGCGGTGGAGGACCACCCGGCGGTGGTCGTGAGCCTCTCCCCGCCACTGGTGATCTTCCGGGCGAGCATAGGGACGGCGCCCGACGGCGACCACGCGCAACTGAACCTCTTCAAGAAGCTGTTGAAGCTCAACGCGACAGACCTGGTTCACGGCGCGTACGGCCTGGAGGACGACGAGGTCATCCTGACCGATGCCCTGGAGCTTCAGGATCTCGACTATTCGGAGTTTCTGGCGTCCCTGGAGAGCCTGTCTCTCGCCGTGACGTCTCACGCTGAGCAACTCGCACTGGACTGAAGCAGCCATGGGTATCTTCGATAGACTCACCCGCCTCATTCGGTCGAATATCAACGACCTGATCGCCCGGGCCGAGAACCCGGAGAAGATGCTGGTCCAGGTCATCGAGGACATGCGCAAGCAGCTGGCGCAGGCCAAGCAGGAAGTGGCCGTCGCCATCGCCGACGAGCGAAAGCTGCGGGCGCAGGTGGAGGAGGAGCGCAAGCAAGCCCAGGAGTGGGAGCGGCGCGCTCGGCTGGCCATCCGGGAAGGTCGCGACGATCTGGCGAAGCAGGCCCTGATTAGGGGCCAGGAGCACGCCAACAACGCCGCCGAGATGCAGGAGCAGTGGGAGAAGCACCGTCAGGAGACGGAACGCCTCAAGGACTCGCTCCGGCAGCTGAACTCCAAGATCGAGGAGGCGAAGCGCAAGAAGAACCTCCTGATCGCGAAGCAGAAGCGGGCGCAGGCGCAGAAGCGGATCCACGAGACCATGGCCGGGCTGCAGGACAAGAGCGCATTCCGAGCCTTCGACCAGATGGTGGAGAAGGTCGAGGAGACCGAGCGGAAGGCGCTCGCCGCGGCCGAGGTCACCGAGGATCTGGAGGGCGACGATCTATCAAGAGAGTTCGCCCTGCTCGAGGGCGGTGGCGAGGAGGGCGACGTGGAAGACAAGATTCTGGCCCTCAAGCGCGACATGGGTCTGCTGGGCCCGGCCTCCGAACCCGAGGAGCCCAAGGCTCTCGGCGCCGGCGACGAGGTGGAGGTCGCCGAGGTAGTGATCATCGAGGACGCCGAAGACGCCGAGGATGCCGAGGATGTCGCGGACGTCGCCGAAGATGCCGCGGACATCGAGGCCACAGAGACGGAGCCGCCGAAGGAGTAGCCGTCATCGGCCCCGGAACGGCCGGCGCCCGAGCTGCTCGGAGCCCTGGAGTGAGCCGACCGATCTTCGTCGTTTTCGCCGAGGGCAGGCTGGGACTGGAGACCTCCAAGACGGCGGCCAGCGTGGTCCGCTATCTGCCGGACCGCGTGGCGGCTGTGATAGATTCGGGACATGCGGGCCAGACGGCGGAGGACGCTCTCGGTTTCGGTGGCACTATCCCGGTCGTGGCCTCCCTGGCCGATGCACTGGCTACCCCGGAGACATCGCCCCAGGCCCTGCTCGTCGGGATCGCCAACCGGGGCGGCACGCTTCCGCCTGAGCACCGGGGAATCCTCTTCGAAGCGGTCGCGGCGGGCCTCGACGTATGGAGCGGGCTGCACGACCGGCTCACCGCCGACCCCGAGCTCGTAGCTCACGCTCGCGAAGGAGGCGTCCGCCTGGTGGACCTGAGGGACGCTCCCCCCGACCTCCCCGTGGGTACCGGGCTGGCGCGCGGCACGTCGGCCCTGCGTGTCCTTACCGTGGGAACCGACTGCAATGTCGGGAAGATGACGGCCAGTCTCGAGCTCCACCGTGCGCTGAAGGCGCGCAGCTTGGAAGCACGGTTTGCCGGCACCGGCCAGACCGGCATCGTGATCGACGGGGCGGGCGTACCGGTGGATGCCGTCGTCTCCGACTTCGTGTCGGGTGCGACCGAGAGCGTCACGCTGGACGCGGCGGACGGCGCCGACGTGGTTCTGATCGAGGGTCAGGGATCCCTGTTTCATCCGGGCTACTCGGCGGTCACGCTGGGCCTGCTGCACGGAGCCATGCCTCACGCGATGATCCTGTGCTGGATGCCGGGACGGGAGCGCGTGTATGGCGGCGGATACGAGTGGCTCGAGATTCCTCGTCCCGAACACGCCATCTTCGCGTACGAGGAGGCGATGCGATGGGCAGCGCCGGATCTGGACAGCCGTGTCATCGGTCTGTCTGCCAACACGCACCATCT
>JBDHFS010000268.1:0-4263 GCA_039590285.1 Gemmatimonadota bacterium | reverse complement strand
TCGGACACGAGGGCGGAGCTAAGCACCTGGTCCGTCGTCAGCTCGCGCCGGAACTGGGCGTGTTCGTTCAGGGCACCGTGATGGTGATTCTTGACGGACACCCAGGCCATGTCCTCCTCGGTCGTGCCGTGAGCCCCCATGTGGGCCCGCGCGATCATGGCGTACAGGCCCGGGAACGTCGCGCCTTGGTAGACCTCGGTCTCCTGGTCCGAAGCCGTGGCCAGCACGTCCGTGACATCCGCGCCGTCCGTCATCTTCTCCACGCCCGCGGCCATCACGAGGTCGCTCGCGCCGCAAGCCACTTCGAGGAACGCCGTGCGCAGGGCCACGCCGCCCGATGCGCACGCCGACTCCACACGCACGGCCGGAACGCCGGCCATCCCCAGGTGGTCGGCCATCAGCGGGCCCAGGTGTTCCTGTCCCACGAACTGGCCGCCCGCCATGTTCCCCACATACAGGGCATCGAGATGGTCGGCGCCGGCCCCCGCAAGGGCCTTCTGCGCCGCCTCCACGAACAGGTCGCGGAGGCTCGCGCCCCACAGCTCACCGAAGCGGGTCATGCCCGCCGCGACGATCGCTACTTCGCGCATTTCTCCCTCCGCGTCACTCGTTGACGATGATCTTCTCTCTGTACTTGGCGTATTCGCCGTAGGTCACGTACCGACGGGGTCCCTCGAGCATCGAGCGCACGCTCGGCGCGAGCCCACGGCGCTGCGGGAGCAACCCCGTGGCCCGAAGGGCGAACGAGTCGCTCCCGGCTCCCGAGCCGAAGGACGTTATGAGGATCAGATCGTCGGGGTCCGCCACGTCCAGAACGGCGGCGAGGCCCGTGGGAGACGATCCGGAGTAGGTGTTGCCCATCGTCGGGACGATCCAGCCGGGCTCGATCTGCTCCCTCGTGAAGCCCAGGGACTTGCCGACCGACATGGGGAACTTGCCGTTGGGCATGTGGAACACCGCGAAGCGGAAGTCCGCCGGCTTCAGGCCCGTCTTCTCCATGAGGCGCCGGCTGGCGGCCGAGACGTGCTTGAAGTACGCCGGCTCACCGGTGAAGCGCCCGCCGTGGCGCGGGTAGAACTCGCCTTCCCTGCGCCAGAAATCGGGCGTGTCCGTGGTGAAGCTGATCGCGTCCACGACTTCGACCAGCGGATCGTCCCTGCCGAACAGGAAGGCGGCGCCACCCGCGGACGCCGAAAACTCGAGCGCGTCGTCCGGCGCTCCCTGCGACGTGTCGGCCCCTATCGCGAGGGCGTATTCCGTCCGTCCCGATTCCACCAGCGCGAGCGCCACGAACATCGCTTCGGTGCCCGCCTTGCAGGCGAACTCGAAGTCCGCCACGTGCACCTCGGGTCCTATTCCCAGGGCCTCGGCGACGACCGTGCCGCTCGGCTTGACCGCGTAGGGGTGCGACTCGGAGCCGACATAGACGGCTCCGACGCGGCCCGGCGATACGCCGGCGCGGTCGAGCGCCGCCTGTCCGGCGGCCACCGAGATAGTGATGGTGTCCTCGTCGAAGCCGGGGACCGACTTCTCCGTCAGGAGCAGTCCCCTCTGAATGGTACCGGGGTCCTTCCCCCACTGGCGCGCGATCTCCTCCGTCGTGATGCGCCGCCGTGGAATGAAGGCCCCGTATCCTGCGATGCCTGCCATTTCCCCTCCTCGCGCACGGGTGGGCGGGAGCCCGGGCCCGAGGGGGGACACGTCCCAGGTGAGCGTACGTCGACTTCGATTCGGCTTATGTGAACTTAGCGGCACGGGCCCGCTGGCGCCCGTGCTTCGGGGCCTGTCGGCGCCCGTGCTTCAGGACGGTTCAGGTCCCGTGCTTCACGCGGTTGCTCAGGACTTCCCAGCGGGCATCCACCTGACCCTGGATCTGCTCGATCTGCTCGTCGTCGAGGTGCTTGAACCTCGCCTGACGCCGGATGTAAGGCTCCACGGGACCGCCCGGATGGTCCGCCGTAAAGCGCCAGTCGCTTCCGTTCTCGACCTCCAGCAGCGGGAAGATGCGCCGCTCGACGGCCATCCTCGCCAGGTCGATCGTCTCGTCGTTCTGTGTCTTCCAGCCCGGCGGGCAGGGCGCGAGAATGTGGATGAACCTCGTCCCGCGGATCGCTCTGGCCTTCTCCACCTTCTCGACCAGGTCCACGGGGTAGGCAACTGAGGCCGTGGCGGCGTACGGAATCATGTGCGCCGCCATGATCGCCATGATGACCTTCTTCGGCTGGTGCTCCGGGTCGCTCGCGGGTGTGGTCGTGGTCCAGGCGCCCCACGGCGTGGCCGAAGAGCGCTGGATCCCCGTGTTCATGTAGGCCTCGTTGTCGTAGCAGAAGTAGATGATGTCCTCGTTCCGCTCCGCCGCTCCCGACAGGGCCTGCAGCCCGATGTCGAACGTGCCTCCGTCGCCCGCCCATGAGATCACCGTCGTCTCCGAGTCGCCGCGGGCCTCCAGGCCGGCCTTGATGCCCGAAGCGACGGCGGCGCCGGTCTCGAACGCCGTGTGGAACAGGGGCACCCGGAGTGAGGACTGGGGCCACGGTCCCGCGATGATGCTCCAGCAGCACGCCGGTAGCACGACCATGGTCTCCGGCCCGAGGGCCTTCAATACCAGGTTCATGGCGATGGGAGCGGCACAACCGGGGCACGCCAGGTGTCCCGATGCGAGCAGCTCCTCGTGCGGGATCCGGTCCCGGATGATCGTCTGGCTCATAGCTCCACCCCCACCCACAGATCCTCGCGCTCGGGCCGGACCTTCGAGCGGGTGTTCTCGATGACGTCGTCGATGACGGCCGGCGTGACGTCCCGTCCGCCGAGCCCCACCACGTATCCGAACAGGATGGGCCTGTCCTCCGGGGGCACATCGTACAGGGCGGAGCGAATCTCCTCCGCGAAGATCCCTCCGTGCCCGGGCGAAATGTTGCGGTCGAGGACGGCCACCCGATCCACGCCTCCCAGAAGAGCCCTCAGCTCCTCCGTGGGGAACGGCCTGAACATCTTGACCTTGATCAGGCCCACCGCCTCACCGGCGGCACGCCGCTCGTCGACCACGTGCCTCGCGGTCGACGTGATCGTGCCCGACGTCACGAGCAGCAGCTCCGCGTCCTCCGTCCGGTAGTCCTCAACGGGACCGTACCGGCGGCCGGTCAGCTCTTCCCACTCGCCCTCGACCCGGCGGAATACGTCGCGGGCCTCCTTCATGGCCTCCTGCTGATGCCATCGCATCTCCATGTACGCGTCGGGCTTGACGAGGGCGCCGAAAGCTCGTGGATCCGTCGTGTCCATCTTGTAGGCGGCTTCGCGCTTCGGAAGGAAGCGGTCCACATCCTCCTGCTCCGTGACGTCCACCGGCTCGGAAGTGTGGGACAGGTAGAACGCGTCCAGCACGACCATCACCGGGAGGTCCACCGCCTCGGCGAGCTTGAACGACTGGATCGTGGTGTCGAATACCTCCTGGTTGGTCTCGCAGTACAGCTGGATCCAGCCCGTGTCGCGCTGTGACAGGCTGTCGTTCTGGTCGGTCCAGATGTTCCATCCGGGCGCCATCGCCCGGTTGATGTCGGCCATCACGATCGGCAGGCGCCCGCCCGCCGCCCAGTGCAGCAGCTCGTGCATGAGAGCCAGCCCCTGGGCCGAGGTGGCGGTGAACGTGCGGGTCCCGGCGATCGCCGCTCCGATGCACGCGGCCATCGCGGAGTGCTCGGATTCCACCTTCACGTAGCGGGCATCGAGGCTCCCGTCGGCCACCATCTCGGACAGGGCCTCCACGACCTGCGTCTGTGGCGTGATGGGATATGCGGAAACGACCTCCACTCGCGAACGCAGGACGCCCCAGGACACCGCGTGGTTGCCGATCATGACTTTCTTCATATACCCTCCCGCGTCATCACGATGGCACCCCGGGGGCATTCGGCGGCGCACAGGCCGCATCCCTTGCAGTAGCGCATGTCAATCTCGAATCCGCCGTCCTCCCGGCGGGATATCGCCATGTCCGGGCAGAAGATCAGGCACAGCTCGCAGCGATTGCACACGCCGCAGTTCAGGCAGCGCTCCGCCTCCCGGAGGGCCTCCTTCTCGGTAAGGCCGAAGTTCACCTCGCCGAACGCCGCCCGCAGGTCGATGGCGGAGTGGAAGTGGTCCTCGTGCCTCGGAGAGGTGTGGAAGTGGTGTGGGTTCATACGGTCCCACGTGACCACCTCGTTGACCGGGTCCTCACGGGGGATCGGGTCCTCCGCATCCGTGTAGCGAGCCGAGCTGACGTTGCCCGTG
>JBDHFS010000267.1:0-8120 GCA_039590285.1 Gemmatimonadota bacterium | reverse complement strand
GACGACTTCTTTCGCGGTCTTGCCGGTCGAGAGCACCTGGGCGTCGCGCGAGCCGTCCCGGTACACCGTGACGCCCTTGCACTTGAGCTGGTAGGCAAGCTCGAAGATCTGCCGGACGTCCTCCTCGGTGGCCTCGTTGGGAAAGTTGCACGTCTTCGAGATCGCCGAGTCCGTGTTGGCCTGGAAGGCGGCCTGCATCCGGATGTGCTGCTCCGGTGTGACGTCGTGCGCGGTGACGAAGACCTCCTGCACGTCCTCGGGCACTTCGTCGAAGTGGATGTGACCCTCGTCCGCGATCCGCCGCATCAGCTCATCAGAGTACCACGCCCCATCCTGTGCGCTCTCGATGAACTCGGGATTCACGTCCGGCATCAGCGTGCCGGCCTGGTTCCGCATGAACGCGACCGCGAATAGAGGTTCAATCCCGCTCGCGCACCCGGCTATGATCGAGATGGTGCCGGTGGGCGCCACGGTCGTGAGGTTGCAGTTCCTCAACCGACGCATGGGACGAACGCGGGCGCCTTGCTCATCGCGCGCCGCGCTGTCGTCCGGACCCCAGATCGACTTCTCCCACTCCGGGAACACTCCCCGCTCGCGCGCCAGGCGCTCCGACTCGACCTTCGATTCCTCGTCGACGAAGCGCATGAGCTCCTTGCCGAGCTCGATCGAGCGCGGGGAGCCGTAGGGCTCGCCCAGCCTCACCAGCATGTCGGCCCAGCCCATGATCCCGAGGCCGATGCGGCGGATGTTCTTGGACAGATCGTCGATCGCCGGCAGCGGGTACTGATTGGCATCGATCACATTGTCCAGGAAGTGCGTCGCCTTGTGCACGGCACCGCGCAGGCCGTCCCAGTCGATCAGCCCGTCCTGCACGAAGGCCCCCACGTTTACCGAGCCGAGATTGCACACGTCGTACGGCAGCAGCGGCTGCTCGCCGCACGGATTGGTGGCCTCATAGGAGCCCATGTGCGGCACGGGGTTGTACCGATTGGCCTCGTCGATGAAGAACACGCCCGGCTCGCCGTTACGCCACGCGCCGTACACGACCTTGTCGAACACCTCGCGCGCGTCCAGCTGGCCTACGGGCTCCCCGCTGCGCGGGTTCTTGAGGTCGTAGGACTCGCCCCGCTCCACCGCTGTCATGAACTCCTCGGTCATGGCAACCGAGATGTTGAAGTTCGTGATCTTGTTGTTGTCTTCCTTGCAGTCGATGAAACCGAGGATGTCCGGGTGATCGACCTTCAGGATGCCCATGTTGGCGCCGCGACGAGTGCCACCCTGCTTCACGGCCTCGGTCGAAGCGTCATACACCTCCATGAAGCTCACCGGACCGCTCGCCACACCCATCGACGACTTCACCACGTCGCCCGCCGGACGCAGACGGCTGAAGCCGAAACCCGTGCCGCCACCCGACTGGTGAATGAGCGCCATGTCGCGCAGGGTCTCGTAGATCCCGTTCAACGAGTCCGGGACCGGAAGGACGAAGCAGGCGCTGAGCTGGCCGAGTGGTCGCCCCGCGTTCATGAGCGTCGGGCTGTTCGGCTCGAACTCGCCGAACGCCATCATCTGATAGAAGTCGCGCGCCGTCTCCAACACCTTCTCGTGGGAGGCGCCGTAGTCCGCGTCCACCGAGGCAATCACCCGCGCAACCCGCCAGAACATGTCGGTCGGACTCTCGATGGGCTCGAGGTCCTCGTTCTTCTTCAGGTAGCGCTTGGCCAGGACGGTCCGGGCGTTCTCCGTGAGCCGCGGCTCTGGAAGGTCCAGCGGTGGGGTTTCGAGATTCACGTTCGTGACCTCGACATCCGCATCTGAACGGATTGCGGTGTCCGGTTGCTGCATCGGGGCGCCTCGTTCTTCCTTCGGTGTGGGACTCTGTGTCCGCGCTTCTATCTGCTACCCCGGCCCGGCCGGCCGGGTCTGTCTTTTCGGTACGTCGTCCCACCCGAACGCTTGATCACAGGCGACGATCCCCCCAGGGGTGAAGACCACCCCAAAGACACCACACCCGATGATGTTGAGTCGTTATTCGCGGACCGGGCGGGACAGGCTCGGCCTACACTCGAGCGGCGAAGGGGCCCCTCGAGCACCCCCAATATCTTGGGGTTCACAAAGAATAGAAACCCTATATGTGGTGGTCAAGGGCTGGTTTGTAACAGAGACTCGATTCCGCGTGGATGGCCTATTTTCAGGGGTTCTCTGGGGTGCCCCGAGAGCCGGGCCGCCGCCGTCCACGTGACGGAAGGCGCAGACCCGTCAACGAATCGTGATCTCGCTCGTGCCCGCCGCAGCCGCGTTTCCGGCCGCCGCCAGGAAGTCTCTCAATCCCTGCACGATCCCGCGCGCGTACAGCTCCTGGAATGCCGGGTCCTTGAGGGCCGATTCGTGGGAGGGGATCATCATGAAGGCACCCTCCGTGAGAATCGACGGCATCCACGCCATCCGGCACACCGCCAGGTTGCCCCAGTACACTCCGAGGTCCCGGAGGCGCATGTAGTCCAGCATGCCCTCGTTCACAGCTTCCGCAAGCGCGCGCGAGTGCGGGTGGTAGTAGTAGGTGCTCGTGCCCTCCCGGCCGACCGGCTGAATCCCGTCGGGCAACGCGTTGTTGTGAATCGACACGTATAGCTCGGCGCCGCTCTCGATGGCCGCGGCTGTTCGCTCGTACAATCCCATCTGAAGCGTGTCTCGCCGGAGGAGCACGGGGTCGGCCCCGGCCTCGCGCAGCAGGCTCTCCAGGATGAAGCCGATGCCCAGGTTGGCGTGTCCCTCGTAGTATCCGGTCGGTCCCGTGGCGCCCGCCCCGGGGTGGCCCGGGTCGATCGCGATGCGACGGCCGGCCAGCGGCTTGGCCGTATCGATCGCCGGCATGCGACGGATCTCGAACACGAGCTCAGCCCGGTCTCCGGGCAGCGGACGGTACGTGGTCCGGTGGCCCCACACGGGCTCCGCGAGTCGGATGGTGAGCCGGTACCGCTCTCCCGGAAGCTGCATCCAGTCCACGTCCTGCACGGCCCGGCTTCCGGCGCCCTTCGCCACCCTGTCGGTGTTTCCGGTGGCCCCGAACAGGGTGAGCGCCACGGTCCTCCCATCGGGCTCCTCCACCTGCAGGGGCAGCGCCGCGGAGAGAGGAATCCGCAGCTCCACTCTGTCCGCCCGTACGTGGAAGCGCAGGTCGCCGACCAGGCTGCGGGGAGGCGCGGCCGTTGCCGGCGCGGGACCCGTGTCCTCCTCGCTCACCCAGGCGTGCAGATCCGGCGCGAGCCGAAGGCGCAGGCGATCGCCGTCCTTTCCGTCCACTTCCGCCCGGGTGCCGACCGGGAACCTCCATCGGTAAGGGCCGAACTGCGAAGGCCGGCCGATCACGATCTCGTTCGTGCCGTTGATCGTATCGGGCTCCTCCCGCAGCTCGACGATCGGGAGCCGAGTCGGATCCAGCAGCCGCAGCTGGTACTCGAACGCCGTGCGCGCCGTGTCGACGGCATCGGTCACGACGAAGGCCGCCGCCAGCGGCACGGTCTCACCGACCCAGTCGCAGTCATCCGCCGTGCACGCGGCGGCGTGGAAGGAGGCCGCTGGAACTCGCGCCGAATACCAACCGCCGATGACCCCTTCCGTCATCGGCGTGCGGCCTGAGCTCGCCTCGAGCCACGCCTGCATCCCGGGCGCGGCCCTAAACGCGAGCGTCACCGACTCGTCCGGCAGAGCCCATCGCTCCTCGGGCACGCTCACCGAAGCCGAGTCGATCCACACGGTCCCGGGCTCGCCCTCGTACGGTACCGGAGGCAGAAGGATCGGGTGCCGCAGGGTGTCCACCCTGTCTCCCCGCGTGGCCACCAGGCGGTAATAGGCCGTATCGCCGGAGGTCGCCGGCGGCACCGGCAGCCACGCCAGAAAAGCCCCGTTCGGCTCCACATCCACGAAGGCTCCGTCGATGATCAACGACGCGTCGCCGGTCCCTACCGTGCCGTGGATGAAGTTCGTGTCGGAAACGGCGATCCGCTGCAGCGAGTCGGGATACTCCACGTACAGGTCCACGGGACCCGTCACGGGCGGAATGGGCGGCAGCGTCGACTCCATGACGCCGGGAGGGGCGGGGCTGGTCGCCCCCCCGCCCGTCGAGGCGCAACCTGCGGCCGTGAGGGCGAGTCCGGCGGCCGAAGCCAGCGCCCGGGTGGCGCCGGCGAAACGTGTCTTGTGTCTCATGGCAGGTCGATGTCGTTCAAGCGTTCAGACGGCCTCGAAGGGACTCCAGACCCGATTGCGAGCGCCGGCTCGGCGAGCATGATGCCTCCCACGGCGAACATGCCTCCGAACAGCGCCGCCGTGGCCGCTACGGTCCGGACCGCGTCGTGCCGCAGCAACGTAACCGGTTCGAGACCGGTGCGCGCCCGAACGGCTCCCCAGCCCGCGCCACCCGGTCGCACGCGCCGGTAGAACTCGTCCAGCGTCTCGTTCGATTCGGGCGGAGTCAGGTACATGACGGGAATCCACACGGCCGATGCGCCGAACGCGGTCACGGCGAGGCGCAGCCCGAATCCCATGCCGCCCCACACCGGCAGATACGAGGCGAGCGCGATCGCGAAGCCGGCCAGCATGGACGCCAGCTCGGCGGCCGCGTTCACCCTCCACCAGAACCAGCGCAGGATCAGGACGGCGCCAGGACCCGTGCCGATGGCGATCATGAACCGGAACACGGTGCCGATGTCCTCCGCGAAGAAGGCGGCGGCGCCGGCGAAGGCCACGATCACGACGGAAGCCAGCCGGCCGAGGGCCACGAGCCTCGCCGGCCCGGCGTCGGGATTCACGAAGCGGGCGTACAGGTCGTTGACCAGGTAGCTGGCGCCCCAGTTGATCTGGGTCGAGACCGTGGACATGAACGCCGCCACGAATGATGCCACGACCAGGCCGAGCGCACCCACGGGCAGGTACTTCAGCATGAGCAGCGGATAGCCCATCTCCGGGTCTTCCAGGTTCGGGAAGACCACGAGGGCCACGAGCGCCGCTAGGATCCACGGCCACGCGCGCACCACGTAGTGCAGGATGTTGAACAACCAGGCCGCCTTCTCCGCATCCTCCTCCGAGCGGGCGGCGGACATCCGCTGCACGAACTCGCCGCCACCGTCGGAGCGTCGCCACGCCCACCACTGGATCCCCAGGTAGGCGAGGAACGTGCCCATGGGGAGATCCGGAGATCCCACCCGCGGCACCATGCGCAGCGCGTCCGACTTGCCGAGGTCCGCGAGTCCCTGCTTGAGCTCGGCGATCCCCCCGATGTCCACGATCGCAAACCCGGCGACCAGCAAGGCGCCGATCATGGCGAGCGCGAACTGGAAGAAATCGGTCGCCACGACTCCCCACAGTCCCGCCAGGCCCGCGTACACCAGGACGAAGACCGACAGGGCCACCACCACCCACAGCCGCTCGTCGCCCGGTAGGGAAGCGCCCGCGCCGCCGAACAGGTCCAGGGCCTCGATCACCTTCCTCATCGCCAGCATCACGTAGCCGATGGCGATGCAGTTGATGGGGACGGCGAACAGGAAGGCCCTCGTGGCCCGCAGAACGGCGGCCGGCCGGCCGCCGTAGCGGATCTCGGTCATCTCGGCGTCCGTCACCACCTCGGCACGGCGCCACAGGCGGGCGAACACGTAGATGAGCAGGACGTGCGACAGGGCAAAGGCCCACCACTCCCAGTTACCGGCGATCCCGCGGCGGGCCACCACGCCGGTGACGTACAGGGGCGTGTCCACACTGAAGGTCGTGGCGGCCATGGACGTGCCCGCGAGCCACCAGGGAAGCGCGCGACCCCCGACGAAGAAGTCGACCAGGCCACCGCTGGCGCGCCGCGACAGCCACAGGCCGAGTGCCAGGGTGCCGACCAGGTAGGCGCCGACGATGGCCCAATCAAGACCCTGCATAGAGCCTCCGCCTCAGGCCCTTCACTCTGTGCCCCGCACCAGCCCGTCCAGCCGGCGCGCCGCCGCCGTCTCCATGGCCGGCTCGGTGGCCCAGGCGCACAGACCCGGTCGGTCCACGCCCGCCAACAGCCGCGCGTGGCCGAAGACGACAGGGAATGCGCGCTCCCGCGCCAGGGCTCCCTCGAAGGCCGCTTGGCCGGTGAGAGTGAGTGACGCCGTCCCCTTCCACGCCTGCGGGGTCGAAGCGACGAGCACGATCAGCGAAGAGTCCGGCGCAGATCCGGGCGCGGCTACTCTCCACCCGGCGGCGCGCAGCGCAGCGCGGAAACCCTCCCCGAACGGTGGACGGGCCGGCTCCTGCCGATCATCCCAGATCGTGGCCACCGTGACCGGCTCCGATGGGTCGAGCCAAGCCGGGACGGCCCCGCCGACGGGCATCACGCACTCGGCTGCGATCGCGGCGGGCGTGGACTCATCACCGGCCGTTGATCCGGCATCGGCTCCGCGCGCTACCTCGAACCGGCCCAGGACCCGCTCGGCTCGCCCCAGGCTTTCCCGCAGCCTGTCGGCCACGCGCCCGGCGGAGTCCGCCGCCCGCTCCACAGCACTGATGGCGGCTGCAAGGTCGGGCGGGTACAGCAGGAGGTCGCAGCCGGCGCGGAGCGCCGCTACCTCGGGCGTTTCCGCCGCGCCGTCCCGGGCCCCGCTCATGTTGAGGGCGTCGGTGAGGATGAGCCCCTCGAAGCCGAGCTCTCCGCGCAGCAGATCACCGAGGATCGCTGGCTCCAGGGTCGCGGGGCCGTCTCCGCCGAGTGCTGGAAATGCCACGTGTGCCGTCATCACGCAGGCCACGTTTCCAGCCACCGCGCGGAAAGGCTGGAGGTCGGCCTCCAGCGCTTCGCTGTCTGCGTCGACCACGGGCAGCTCCGCGTGCGAGTCCGCGGTCGTCCGTCCGTGACCCGGGAAGTGCTTCGCACACGCGGCCACGCCCTCGTTCTGGCAGGCCTCGATCCAGCTCCCGCCGAGTGTGGCGACGAGACCCGGGTCGGCACCGAAGCTGCGGATTCCGACGATCGGGTTTTGGGCCTCGACATCGAGATCCAGCACCGGAGCCAGGGCGAGATTGAGTCCGAGAGACCTCGCTTCCAGCGCCGTCCGCCGGGCCGCTTCGCGAACGGCCTGTCCCGGATCGGGATGCGCAGCCAGGGCGGCAGGAGGCGGAAACGTCGTGAGGCCGCGGAAGTGCTGCCCTGCCCCGCGCTCCAGGTCCGCGGCGAGCCAGAGCGGGCGATCAGCCGAATCGAGGATCTCTTCGGCGAGCCGGGCGGCCGCGTCAGCCTCGGCCCCGAAGAACAAGAAACCTCCCACCTGCAGGGCCAGGGCGTCGTAAATCCGGCGCCGGACGGCATCGAGGGGCTCGAGGTCGAGCCTGAGCGCCTCGAGAAAGAGCTGCCCGACGCCCACGGCCGTCTCGAGATTCGGGCTCAAGCCGGGACCCGCTTCCCCAGGACCCGCGGGGCGGCGGCACCCGTCGCCCACGACAGGTCGATCGGGATCCCCAGGACGTGCTGGCGCGCGAACAGGGCGAACGCGGCCGCTTCCCGGGCGTCTCCGTCCCATCCGAGTTCATCCGTCGATGCCACGGACCGTGGATCGAGACGGGCCCGGATCCGGCGCACCAGCTCCGGATTCCGGCCGCCACCACCACACAGGTACACGGCATCCACGTTGAACGGAATCCACCGGAACGCCCCGGCCACCGTGGCCGCGGTGAGCTCGGTCAGCGTGGCCACGAGGTCCTCGGCCTGCGCTCCCTCCACGGAAGCCAGCCAGCGGGCCAGCGCCGGGTCCCCGAAACGCTCGCGACCCGTGCTGCGCGGGGGAGGCTCCTCGAAGAACGGATCCGACAACCAGGTCTCGAGATCCGGCTCCAGCACATGCCCGGCTGCCGCGATGTTGCCCTCGGCGTCGAACGCCTGGTGACCCCCGGTCAGGTGTCGCACGGCGCCGTCCATCAGGGCCACGCCGGGACCGGTGTCGAACGCGAGCGGCGCTTCCGCGGAGCCGGCGGCGGGCAGCGCCGTAATGTTGCCCATGCCGCCCAGGTTCACGATCGCCCGCCCCTCGCCCCCACCGAGAAGGAGCCGGTCGAAATACGGCGTCAGGGGCGCTCCGTGTCCACCCGCGGCCACGTCACGCACG
>JBDHFS010000266.1:0-4286 GCA_039590285.1 Gemmatimonadota bacterium | reverse complement strand
GCGAACCCTGACGACCTTGGGCGAGCGTTCGTCACCGGTGGCTCAGTCGACGTACGTGCGGGATTTGATCCGAGGCGGCCTAGCCTTCGGCTGGCTGATGGCGACGGCGCACGGCCTGTGGGCGCAGGAAGGTCGCGGCGCCATCGAGGGACTGGTGCGCTCGGCCTCGGACAGCCTTCCCGTACGGCAGGCGACCGTACAGGTCCAGGGCACGCCGCTCGGCGTTCTCACCGACGAGGCAGGCTCCTTTCGAATCGTCCGCGTGAATCCGGGTACTTACGAGCTGCGGATCACGGCGTCGGGATACGAGCCAACCTCCGTGTCCGCAGTGGTCGTGACGGGAGGAGAATCGGCGCGCTTCGAAGTATACGTAACCCCGTCGGTCATCGACGTCCCTGGTATCGTGGTCACGGCGAGCCGCAGTCGAGAACGGCCGGGTGAGTCTCCGGTCAGCATATCCGTGCTGGACGGTGAGGAGATCCAGCGGCGCAACGTGAACACCGTCGGCGAGGCACTGCCGTTCGCGCAGGGGGTCGTATCGAACGCCGGCCAGCTCGATATCCGCGGGGCCTCCGGTATATCGCGCGGAGTCGGAAGCCGCGTCCTGGTGCTCCTGGATGGCCACCGGATGCAGAAGGGCGTCGGCTCGGAGGCGGACTTCGAGGTGTTTCCGCTCCTCGACGTGGAGCGCGTGGAAGTCGTGAAGGGGCCGCATTCCTCACTCTACGGAACCGGGGCGCTGGGCGGCGTCGTCAACGTGATCACGTCGGTCCCGTCCGAGACTCCGGAGACACTGGTGCGCGGTTACTTCGGGACATACGACACACCGTCGCGCCACAGGTTCACCGACGAGGCGCTGAGCACGGCGGGGATCGGAGTGCAGCACTCACGGCGCATCGGCGGCATCGGGACCACGTTGTTTCTGGGCGGCGACGGGTCGGAGGGCTTCCACCAGAACGGCGGATTCTCCAGGTGGCAGGCGCGCCTGAAGACCGTGGTCAACCCCGACTCGCAGCGACCGATCGATGCGTTCCTCAACTGGACGCAGCGTGACAAAGACGTGTTCTTCACGTGGCTTTCGGAAGACCGGCCGCTGGAGGTGGAGCCCGAGGAGCTCGGTGACTGGCTTCGCGAAGCCGACCTCACGGTCGGAGCCAGCCTGCGGCCCGTGATGACGCAGTCCACCTCTCTCGTCGTGCGACCTACCTACGCCTACAACTCGGTGCAGAACCACTTTCACGACAACGACGACCGTCACCGGAGCTCCCGACTGGCCGCGGACGCGCAGATGACCGTGGCGCCGGGCGCCCACCACGCGTTGACCACCGGTGCGGAGGCGTCGTGGACCGACGTCACGTCCACGTTCCTCGCGGTCGATCCGTCGATCGTCGATTTGGGACTCTACGCGCAGGACGAGATCCGCCTGTCCGATCGCTGGCGGGCGGTGGGAGGCCTCAGGCTCGATTACCACGGGGCCACCTCCGCGGAATCGGATCTCGTGGCCAGTCCACGGATCGGGCTGGTCTATCTCCCCTCGGGACCCGTGAGCCTGCGGGCGTCGATCAGCCGGGGATACCGCGCACCGAGCGCGTCGGAGCAATACACGGCCACGACGCAGTTCGGGTTCCGCGTGGTGCCCAACCTGGCCCTGCGGGGAGAGAGGGCCTGGTCGGCGGAGATCGGGACCACGGCCCGCGTCACACGTTGGCTGCGGGTGGACGCCGCCCTGTTCTATAGTGACTTCCGGGACCTGATCGAGCCGTCTCCCGTGCCGGGTCAGCTGTTCACCTTCCAGTTCCAGAACGTGACCCGGGCCCGTGTTGCCGGCCTCGACACGGGAGCGCAGATCGGGCTACTGCAGGACAAGCTCGGTTTGAAGGCCAATTACCTGTTTCTCAACACCCGGAACGACAGGACGGGCGAGCCGCTTCCGTATCGCTCGCCACACAATGTGACGCTGACGCTCTCGGCCTTCCGGGAGCTGGTGGCGGTGGACTTTCTGTATCGTAGCGAGGTCGAGAGAGTCCTGGCCTATCCTCTGGATCCTCGGGGACCGATATCGGTGGTGAACCTGCGCCTGGCGTACCGAATCGGAGGCTGGGTGCTGATGGGCAAGGTGGCCAATCTCCTGCAGAGCGAGTACGTCGACACCCAGGAGCGTAACCCGGGTGCCAGCCGCCTCTTCCGTATCACGATCATGCCGCGCTTCTGATGCGCCCCGGGGCCCCGACAGCGGGGCCTCACAACCTTGCCTCAGTCCGCGAGCCGCGCCAGTCCCAGCGCGAAACCATCCGCCGAATCGATCTCCCATCGACTCAGACGCAGGCCGGCGGCCTTCAGGATGGCCTCGGCCGACGGGCGCGTGTACTTGTGGCTCAGCTCGGTGCGAATCGTCTCGTCTTCTGCGAACGCAATCTCGAGATCGAGCGAGGGAATGGAGACTCTCTGCGCGGCGCGGGACTCCAAGTGCATCTCGATTCGGGACTGGCCCGCGTTCCACAGAGCGCGGTGCCGGAAGCCTTCCTGACGGAAATTCGCGCCCAGCTCCCGATTCAGCACGTTCAACACGTTGAGGTTGAACCGGGCCGTTACGCCCGCCGAGTCGTTGTACGCCCGCTCCAGCGTGGCCGCGTCCTTCACCAGATCGAAACCGATCAGGAAGCCGTCGCCGTCCGTCATCTCGTTCCGGACCGCGGCGAGAAACTCGGCGGCCTGGTCTGATTCGAGATTCCCGATCGTCGAGCCGAGGAAAGCCAGCATGCGCTGCCGGCCGGCGAACGGGAGGTTACGGGGATGCTCGAAGTCGCCGATCACGCCCTCCACGCGGAGCTCCGGGTAGTCCCGGATCAGCGCGTCGGCGGCCCGGCGGGACGCGTCGGCGCTCACGTCCACCGGGCCATAGCCTTCGAGCAGGTTCCGAGCCCGCATGGCATCCAGGATGAGCCGCGTCTTTCGCGCGGCGCCGGAACCGAATTCCACCAGGACCCGGGGCCGGACGGCCTCCACGAAGGAACCGGCCTCCCGTTCCAGGATCTCTGTCTCGGCTCCCGTAAGGTAGTACTCGGGAAGCCGCGTGATCAGCTCGAACAAATGCGAACCGCGGGCATCGTAGAAGTACTTCGAAGGAATGGTCTTACGGTCCGCAGTCAGCCCGGCCATCGCGTCCGATGCGAGGTCGTACGGGCTCTCCTCCTGACGCAGGACGTTGTGCAGCACGATGCGGGAGCCGGCGGTCATCGAGTCTCCCTCACGCGTCACGTGCCAGGCGGAGGCCGGCCAGGATTTGCCTGCGTATCGGGTAATCCCAGTTGCGGAAAGTGTTGCGCGCGACGCCGGAGTCCGTGGCCCACGATGAGCCGCGGAGCACCGCGTACTCTTCCCCGAAGAACACGGCCGAGTAGTCGTCGTACGGGAACGCGACGAACCCCGGGTACGCGGTGAAGCTCGACGACGTCCACTCCCAGCAATCGCCCAGCATCTGCTCGCACCCGATACGGCTCCGACCGTCCGGGAACGAGCCGATCGGAGTGACCCGGAACGCTTCCATGTCCAGGTTGGCTCGCCGCGAGTCCGGATCTTCCTTCCCCCACGGATAGGCGGAACACTCGCCCGTGTCCGGATCCCAGGCGGCCGCCTTTTCCCATTCCGTTTCCGTGGGCAGCCGGGCTCCGGCGAACCGGGCATAGGCCTCGGCTTCGTGATAGCACACGTGGATCACCGGGTCGTCGGAGGTGACCGGCTCCGCGCCTAGAGATGTCACCCGTCTCCAAGCGTTCGCGCCGCTCGAGCGGGCCACCTCCGTCGCCTCCCGTGCGGAGGAAGGCCGGGCGCGAGCGTCTCCTATGCGCCAGTACTGTGGCGCGCAGAGCCGTGCCTCTTCCTTCCACGCCCACCCCGCGTCCGTCCACAGAGTGTGGTCTTCGTATCCGCCCGCCGCCATGAACTCCAGGTACTCTCCGTTCGACACCGGATAGCGACCGATCTCGTAATCCCCTGTCTCGGCCTGGTGCCGCGGCTGTTCGTTGTCGTAGGAGAATCTGCCCTCGGGAGCTCCCATGTCGAACGGCCCGCCAGGTACTCGGACCATTTCCCCTGCCCGGGCACGACGGGGAGTCGGAAGCGGTCGCCGGGTCACCGGCGTGTACTTCTCTCCCGTCATCAGTAGGACCGTCTGCAGGATGGTCTCCTGGTGTTGCGCCTCGTGCTCACGTACCAGCTCGTATACGAACCCACCGCGCAGCAACCGGCTCTCCGGGTCCTCCAGATCGACGTGGCCCAGCTCTTCG
>JBDHFS010000265.1:0-4301 GCA_039590285.1 Gemmatimonadota bacterium | reverse complement strand
TTAGTCATCATCGTCATCATCATCGTCCTTCATCTCGATGAGGATGACGACCGCCTCCGCGTCTCCCCCGTTCTCGGGCGAGTGCGTGACCTCGGGAGTCCACGCTGCCGCGCCGGCCGGGAAAGGCGATTCCTCGGTCGTGCCATCTGGCATGTGCATGATGAAGTTTCCATCGGTGAGCATCACGGCAACGGCTTCGGGATGCCAGTGCATGGACGACGTCTCGCCCGGGCCGTAAGTGATCCGCAGGACTCTCACCTCGTCGTTCTCGAACTCGACCACGTAATGGTCGGGGTCGGCCTTGACGGCGTCCTGCGCAAACGCCGGACCCGCGATCACGAACAGCATGGCGACCAGGACTGACGCGATCCGGATCATGGGGCACCTCCTCGGGATGGTGGGAGATCGATCGTGTCACTCCATGAGTAACCGGTTTCGACGCCATTCGGCAGTCCGCGGCCGTACTGCGAGGCGGATGCGGCCGGCCGCTTACCACTCGATCAGCTGTTCCGCCTCTCGAATCAGCGCCTCGTAGCGGGGGTCTTCGCGCAGCTGGTCGTTCAGGGGATCCAGCTTCAGATCACCGAGCCCGAGGAGGCTCGGGCGGGACAGCATGACCTCGATCTGCCGGATCGCGTCGTCGGTTCGGCCCGCGACCACGTAGGTGCGAATGAGGAGCCAGTTCCCCATGCTCGCGTCGGCGGCGTCGAGATCGTAGTCGTGCAGGCGAACCGCCTCGTCCGCGTGCTCGATCCCGCGTTCCACGTCACCCGGGTCGCCGCGCAGGACCAGCGCGAGCCCCAGGTGCGCGTGGGCCACGGAGGCCACTCCGAACCGGTCCCGGGGCTCCGGCGTGGGACGAGTCTCGAGCGCGGCTTCGGCCTGGGCCACAGCTGAATCCCCCCAGGCGCGGGCGGACGCGTCGTCACCCATCAGACGATAGGCGGTAGCCAGTCGAATCGGCCGTGACTGGAAGCGCTGCGAGCCGGAGGCATTGGGCACCTCGGCCGCCTCCCCGGTCATACGCAGGCCCGCGTCGATCGCCACCTCGTAGTCGCGCGCCATGTAGGCGAGCCAGAACTCTGCCGACTCCCTCTGACCGGGAATCGCGAATCCCCTGCCCGCTTCGAACGTGCGGCGAGCCGCCGCGGAATCGCCCTCACTGAACAGCTGCGCTTCCACGAGCCGTCCGCCGGCACCTGATTCCAGATCGATTTCGAGAGACAGCCCGTATTGGATCCGCCCGGTGCCGTAGCGGCGGAGACGGTAGTTGTTGCCCGCCTGGTTCCAGATCAGCGTCGCGTTCCTCGGATCAAGATGAATCGCCCGATCGAGCAGGTCCATCGCCTCCGGCCACCGGCCCAGGCGACGAAGCACCCAGCCCTCGTGCTGCAGGATGTCCGGGTCGCCCGGCCTCAATCTCCGAGCCTGCTGCAAGGCCTCCAGCGCGGCCGGGTAATCGGCGTGCGCGTAGTAGCGATACAGGCCTTCCGCGTACAGAGCGTCGGCACTGCCCGGATCGATCGCCCGGAGCTGCGCGACGCTCCGGCTGGCCGGCATCGTGTCGGTCTCGAAGCCGCGGCGCACGAGCCACGACTGGGCTCGCACGAGGCTTGCCCAGGCAGCTACGAAAGCGGGATCGAGCTCGACCGCCCGCTCGAACGCTCGTACGGCGGCGACCTCGTCTTCCCGGATTCCCGACACATCTCCGATCGCCTTGCCCTGGTGATAGGCGCTCCAGGCCTCGATGTTGTCGGTGCGGGCGGCTCCCAGCGCCTGGCCCGCTTCTTCAGAGAGTTCCGCCTCGAGCGCCGTGGCCACGGCGCGGGCGATCTCGCCCTGGATCTCGAACACGTTCTCGGCCGTGAGCTCCTCGTCGAAGGTCTGTGCCCACAGGTGCTCGTCTGTCGTCGGATCGATCAACTGCACGTTGAGGCGCACCCGGCCGCCGGAGGTCCGGACCCCGCCCTCGACGATCGACCCCACCCCCAGCTCGCGGGCGATCTCCGCGATCGGCCGGCTCTGGTCCGCGTAGGCCATCACCGAGGTGCGCGACGTCACCTTCAGGTCCGGGACCTGCGTGAGCTGGGTCATCAGGTCGTCGTGCAGGCCGAGCGCGAACGCCCGGCTGTCGTCCGTCCCGGCGAGGTCGGCGAATGGCAGCACGGCGACGGCCTGGCGCGTGACCCCGGCGTCCGCGGTCGGGCTCCCGGGAACGGCCGTGGCGGTCTCATCCCCCGGGCCTTGGGCGGTTTCGCTCGTTGCGGCCGGGCCGGCTCCCGACGACTGCAGGCCCGTGTACACGGCGCCCGCGAACAGTCCCGTCGCCAGGAGGGCCACGATACCCGCGGGCCACCGCTTGCCGGGCGGCGCGGCAGCGATCGCCGCCAGCTCGGATTCGCTCGCGCTCTCCGTCCGCTGGATTCCGTCCGGCGTCGAATCGAACGCCCACGCGAGGATGATCGCGATCGGGAATCCGATGATCAGGAGCAGCGTGACGAGGCGGTAGGTCCACTCCGGCAGGAGCAGCGCGGGGACGAGCAGCTCCACGACCTGCAACAGGACGAAGCCCACTGCCCCGTAGACCGCCATCACGCGGAACACTCGCCGTCGTTTCAGTTCGGCGAAGAGTCTCTGGTATCCGGAAGTCTCACACATGGGCCGAAGATCGCCGCACGGTACGGGGGTAGCAAGGTGGGGAGCGCGACGCGGAAGGCCGCGGCCATGGGCCTTCATCAGGGGACATCATTTCCGGGAAGATATCTTTCCGGGCTGCGACCTGGCCCTTGCCTCTCAGAGCGCCTTCTCGAACACCCGGAACCGCTTGTACACCCGGCCACCCATGCCTCACCGGCGACAACGACTTTCACGAATCGCGGATCCCCGATCGGGCCATGGCTTCACTCCTGAATGAACGTCTCGCTCACCTCGCCGATACCGCGCCTGCGGATCTCATCGAAGAAGCGGTCCGGATCGATGCACGCCTCGGGCGTTTGGACGCCGGGGCAGGCCACTTCACCGGTCGCGAGGAAATGCGAGCCGATGGAAGCGGGAATCCCGGTGCCTTGTCCGATCCTGCCGGGTGCCGCGTAGACGATGCGAGCACTCCTCCCGTCGACCTCTCCGCGCACTTCCGTGCGGAGCGCGCCGATCGGAGACACGCCGACCATGGCCTTGCAGGTCTCCTGAAGGCGGCGCGCGGCGGCGTCCAGCGCGACCGTCGCCCTCGCCCGATCGTCGATCGCCCGATCGGGGAGAGCCGACTTTCCGAGGTCGACGATCAGGTCGTTGACACTCGCCGGCAGGAAGGTCGCCTTGTCATCCGCATAGCGGACCTCGGGGAAGGCGCGGGCCAGCATGAACGGCTCCGGATGTCCGATGTGAAACACTTCCACGTCGCCCAGATAGGGGAAGCGCAGGGTCTCCGCACCGTCCCGGAACGGCACGACCTCCCGCATGCGGCCGTCCTCGTAGACGAAGGCCCGGTGCGGCAGGGAGTACAGAAGGTGGTAGCTGAGGGCCGGTCCGCCCGGGTCCGACCCCCGCATGATCCATGCTGTGTGGATCTCTTCCGCTCGATCCAGCCGGTCCACTCCGGCGCGCGCCATGACGTTGGTGACACCCGGGCTCGCTCCGAGTCCCGTAATGATCGTGACCCCCGCGTCGCGGGCCATCGCGTCGAGCTCAAACATTTCGAGGACCGTCTCCCAATCGTCCATCACGTCGACCAGCGGTACACCGGCATCGATGGCGGCACGAGCTGCCGGCACGGCATTGCGATAGTTCGGACCCGCGAGATTGCACACCACGTCGTACTGCCTCATGAGGCGGACGAGGGAGTCGTGCTCGTGGACCTCGACGCCGTGAGAGGCCAGATCGGCCTCGCCGTACCTCAGTGAGCGAAAGAAAGAATCGGCGCACTCGGGCCTGCGTGTCCCGACGCCGATCCTGTCGAAGGAACCCTCCATGAACAGATCGCGGATGGCCTCGCGAGCCATCTCGCCGCAGCCCAGGACAAGCACATTCATTACGCAATCTCCGGAAGGGCGTCGCGAGGCTGAGACGCCTGAAGAGGGGGGTAGGCTGAATATAAGTGGATGCGGGCGGCAAGACGAAACGGCCCGGCTACAGGGGCTCAATGTAGTATCTGAGACTTTTCCGCAGTCATGCTGATGGTTGACGCCGCGTACCTGTGAGCTGCCGGGCACATCTCCGGCGGCTGGATCAGCTCCCCAGCGCCGTGACCACGAGGCGCCGTGAGCCTCCGCGGTCGCGGTGCTCGCACTGGTAGACTGCCTGCC
>JBDHFS010000264.1:0-4305 GCA_039590285.1 Gemmatimonadota bacterium | reverse complement strand
ACAGTCCTGTCTCGACAGGGCCGAATGATGTGGAGCCGACGAGTCGGTACTGCGCTCGAAGATCCACGAAGAAGCGGGAATTCCAGGGAAGCTGGACGCCCGCGTCCGCCAGAAGACCGAGTCTGGTCGTGGAAGCGACGGCGCGGTTCCCGCCTGGATCGTCACTCACACGCACTCTGTAGAGCGCCGGGCCGAGTCCGAGCTGCAGCGGGCCTTCTTCGAAGCTCACGATGGAGGCCACCGTCGTCACCCCGTGATCCACGATCAGCGTAGACCAGGATCCCGCGGCTCCGATGACCTGTCCCGTACCGTTGTCGCCGTAGACGAGCTGGATGGCGAACCGGTGCCGCAACCGATACTTGGCTACGATCATGCCCCCATCAGCCTCGGGTGCATAACTCTTCGGATGAGCGAGTGTGCCGGAGCAGAACAGCCAGCAGGCCGTGCTCGCATCGAATCCGTTCGCCCGCATCGCGCTCTCGATCTCGCCGTTGGGGCCGCCCTTCGCGGCGCCCACATAGAATGAGAGAGAGAACCGCTTGAGCTCCGGCTCCGGCGACGGTTCCGAGCCATCGTCGGGAGTCTGGGAGAAGGCGCCGCCAGCGGCAGACAGAAGCATGATGACGGCAGCTGCGAAAGAGGTGGCCAATCTACTGGATCTCATTCTAACCTCCCGTTCGGTACGGGATCACGTTGCCGGGCGGCTGTCAGATGAGAGTCAAGCGGCGGGGCGGAGGGCCGATAATCGCCCGATTGGCGACCGAGAACGGCGCGGCCTACGTTCGGACCTGAATCCTGCCGCGGGAGGCGCGTATCGCCGAGCTGAAGATCAAGGACGGACCGTTAAGGCTGACTATAACGGATGACAAGGGGCGAGTCGTAGCCTCGCTCCGTTACCCTCGGGTCAGGTGGCAGAAGCTCGTCATCGAAGCGGAAGGCTGCTCTTTCGAAGCTGAGATCGAAGGGGATCGGAAGGTCCGGCTCCGCAAGAAGGCTTCCGAAGGCGGCGAAACACGAGGGATTGCGACCGCGTTGACCGACCCGCTGGATGCCGTGCGGGACCTCCGCGACGCCACTCAGGAGCTGATCGAGGATAGCGTCACGGAGTTGAGGAAGCTGTTCGACCTCTGACGGGCTCCGACGCCGCGGTGCCATGTCGATGAATGTCGTTGTGGCACTGTCGATTGCAGAGTCTCCCGGGGCGCGCGGCTGTACTCGCGCTACACGGGTGACGCATCGGAACCACACAATCCTCCCGTCAAGTACCGCCGTCCCAGGCAGCCGGATGAATCACGACAAAGCCGCTTGAAAACAACCCGGAAGGGTGATCCGGCGCGGGCTGACCTTCGTCGAGCCGCCGGAGCCGAGCTCACGACACACCCCCGATCGTTGCGCGAGAGCCACAATCAGCCAGTATGCCGCTTCGAGGTGCCCCGAACACGAGTACCCGGGGAACGACACTAAGTCTATTAGAAGCCCCACGTATTCGCATTCCCCCTCTTGCCGGTCAGCGGTCCGGCCACACCCCCTGCCCCTGTACCTCTCGAACTCGCGCCGCGTACGGACCGGAAACGAGGACGACGCACGGCGCACCGAGCTTCGGCCCGAGAAACGAGCGGGCGAGCGTAGACGAGAGGATCACGACCGATGGCACGAGCTTCAGAAACCAGGTCTCCGACAGGCGGGCGACAGTCCCGATCGAAGCTCGGCCTGCGAATCAAGGGGATTCGCGGCTGCACGCGCGGCAGCGCCCTCATAGAAATGGCCCTGACGCTTCCGCTGCTCCTGGTGCTCTTCTCGGGCGTGTTCGAGTTCGGGCGCATGTTCCACACGCGCCTCACAGCTCGCCACGCGGTGATCGAAGCGACGCGATTCGCGGTCACGGGTAATCAGCTGACCGACCCGGACACGGGAGATCCGATCGATCGGGCCTCGTCCATCAGGCGAATTGTGGCCGAGCGAGCCTACGCTCTGCCCGTCACTCCCGAAGCGATCACCATCGATCCGGCGGACGGCGGGGGACCGGAAGACGTGGTCAGGATCACTCTCAGCTACTCGTACGACTATGCGATGCCGGGATTCATGGATGTTCTCCCGGCCATGCACTTCAGCGTCGCGGCGGCGATGCGCAACGAGCCTTACTTCGCGACCGGTGGGTCCTGAGGAATGGCGAGGATGAATCCGATGTCCAAGATGACTCGATACTCGAGCTCTCCAGCGCGCCGCTCCCCGAGCCGGGGCGCGGTACGGCGCTTCCTTCGCGTCACTCGCCTCGCCCGAGAGGATAGCGGGCAGGGCCTCGCGGAATTCGCGCTCGCCCTTCCGATCATACTGATCATCATGCTCGGGATGGTGGAGTTCGCTCATGCCTACGACCGGGTCCACGGACTCGCCGGGCTGAGCCGCGAGGGCGCAAACATAGCGGCTCGGGGAACAGCCCTGACCGAGGTGCTCACGGTGGTTATGGCCAACGGCCAGACTCTCCAGGTGCCGTCCAAGGGTGGCGCGATCGTCAGCCGTGTCGTGGTCCAGCAGGGCACGCCCACCGTTCAGGCACAGGTGGCCAGCGCAGGCTTCGAGGATCAGAGCAAGCTCTCAGACGACCAGGACCAGGCCGCCCAGTGGATCGCTCAGGCGGGCTTCGCCGAGGGCAGCACGCATTACGCGGTCGAAGTCTTTCTGACCTACGATCCGGTCACGCCACTGTCCCGCTTCCTCGGCTCGACGGCGCCTTCCATGCTGTACGAGCGTGCCGTCTTCTAAGGATACGGGGAAACCAAAAGGCAGGAATAAGATGATGTCGATCCGGGGGAGATTCGATCGTTTGGTGCGAGGCCAGCGGGGAGCCACCCTGCTGATCATCGCCGCCGGCATGTTCTTCATGCTGGGCATGGCAGGACTCGCGGTGGACTCGGCGCGCGGATACCTGACCCGACTGCGCCTGGTCAGGGCCGTCGACGCGGCCGCCCTCACGGGGGCGCGCACGTTGCGGGCCGGCGAGTCACAGGCCCTGTCTCAGGCCACCGCCGCCGCATCCGCCAATGGCGTCCGGTCGGGCGCGGAGGGCACGACGCTGGGCATGACGGTGACGACCGACGGGCAGGGCGAGAGCACGTTCGAGGTGACGGCTGCGTACCCGATGCCGACCGTCCTGATGCGCCTTCTCGGGATCGACCTGGTGAACGTGAAGGCCAAGGCCGTGGCCGCGGTACCT
The DNA here is from genome assembly GCA_039590285.1 of Gemmatimonadota bacterium. GTDB lineage: Bacteria > Gemmatimonadota > Gemmatimonadetes > Palauibacterales > Palauibacteraceae > Benthicola. The sequence continues at coordinate 1,091 of JBDHFS010000264.1, read as the reverse complement.
CCGGTTGACCTCATTCTGGTGATCGACCAGTCGGGCTCACTGGGAACGGTGGGTGCCTTCGACGATCTGCAGGTGGCGGCCAAGGAATTCGTGGCCTACTTCAGCGACGACCTGGACCAGCTGGGGCTCGTGTCGTTTCAGACGCGCGCCGCGAACCGGTTCCAGATAGACCACGGGTTCCGGATGGCGCTGAACAGCGAGATCGACGGCATGTCCTCGGCAGGGTACACCAACTACGGCGAGGGACTGAGACTCGCGTACCAGCAGATCACGAGCTCGGACGTCAGGGAGCGTTCGGCCAAGGTCGTCGTGTTCTTCACCGACGGACGTCCGACGGCCTTCCGGGGTACGATCGGCGGCCAGGATCGGATCATGACCACGGCCCAGGAACTCCCGCCCGAGCACCTCGGTGGCTATTACAACAACCCCGACGGCCTTCCGATCGATGGCACGGTATCGGCCACCGGGTGCCGCAACGTGACCCACTGCGCCACGTGGAGCGAGCAGGCGGCGCCGCAGCCGACAGCATCGGATGCCCTGAATCACGACTTGGGCCGCCAGATGGCCGCCCAGATCCGTGGAGCCGATGTGCTGCTCTATACGATCGGTCTCGGTAACACGACGTACTCCGACCCGGCCTTCCAACCGAACCAGGCATTCCTCGCGGAGCTGGCGAACGTCGATGGGACCACGGATTCGAGCCAGCCGGCCGGCAAGTTCTACTTCGCGCCGTCTGCCAACGACCTGCGGGCCGTGTTCAATCAGGTGGCAGCCGACCTGCTGGTGCGACTGGCTCGCTAACCTTCACGAATCCGGGCTGGCGGCGCTTTCAGTCGCCAGGGCCGGGTGGAGACGACGCCCCGTCGCGGGGTCCACCCGCGGCGGGGCTCTTTCCATCCTACAACCCCCCGTGCAGAGCCTTCCCTCTGTGTGCACGCGACTCCGTGGGACCTTTCGACCCCGTTTCACGTAGTCCTCTCATTCGCCTGCCACGAATCGGGAACACGGGTGGGGAGAGGACCGGCCACCCGGCGCAGCGCGCCACGCGCATCGATCCGAAAGAGGCTCTGCGGGCGGAGTAGGGTCGCGGG
>JBDHFS010000263.1:0-4321 GCA_039590285.1 Gemmatimonadota bacterium | reverse complement strand
GGCCCTTCGGCAGGCGGTCTCGCTTTCCCCGAGGAACACCATGTATCAAGCGCAGCTCGGGCAGGCTCTGGCGACAACGGGTGATGCTGCGGGGGCCGAACAGGTCCTGCGGGAGCTGGAAGACCTGGCTGCGCGACGGTACGTCTCGCCCTACCACTTGGCCTACGTCCACACCGGACTCGGTGAGCACGACAGAGCCATGGACTACCTGGAGCAGGCCTACGAAGAACGGGGCGGCGCCTTGTACGGGATCAGGGGCTCCTTCCTGTTCGCCGACCTGCGCTCTCACCCCAGATTCAAGTCGCTTCTCGGCAGACTGAACCTGGCCTGATGTCGAAGGAATAATCCTGCCGGCGAGGACGTACAGAGTGGAGCCAGCTGGCGGACCGCTGACGCGTGCTCGCGCTGGGACAGTCTTGTGACAGTTTTCGGGGCCAGGCCGGCGATTCTCGCGCACCCTGTGATGTCATTCTAGCAGACTTTCTTGCGCACCTTATCTGCACCAACTCGCTTCGAACTGATGATTGGTAAGTCGGCCTAACGTGAACGAAGGAGGAAGATCACGGGCCTTCCCTGATGAGTAGCTGCTCCGCGTAAGACAGAGCACTCGGCCAACCCTGGCGGAATCCGCGGATCCGGCGGTGCGCCGCGTGGTTGTACACGCCCGGGAAGAGCAGCGTGACCGGCATATCGCGTCGGAGAATCTCTTTGACCCGGAGGTAGAGCGTGTCCTGGGCGCGCGGGTCGGGCTCGTCGAGGAGGATTTCGAACAGGTGTGCAGCCTCCGCGTCGTAGTATCCGAAGGGACCGGATCGGCTCTCCGGGTCCGAGTCCGGATGGGTATCGGCGGGTCCGCCGAACCAGTTGTACAGGATCGTATGCGGATCCTGATCCACCCAGGTAATAGCGGCGTCGAAATCGCCCGATTCGATCGCCTTCCGCACCAGCCCGGCAGACTCCAACGGGTGGATCTCGACCGAGACTCCCATGCGCTGCAGCTGTTGCTGGATGAGGACAGCCTGCGCCACGCCACCCAGCGCCCCACTGCTAGGGGCCAGCAGCGTGAAGCGAGCCTGCCTCCCTGCCTTTTCCCGAACCCCATCCCCGTCACCGTCGGACCACCCGGCCCGGTCCAGGAGCCGTGCGGCCATCGCTGGATCGTAGGCCGGAACCCGATCCCACCCTCGCCGTCGGCCCGGGTCTGCCAGTTCCTCGTTCCCGAGCCCTCCGACGAGCGAGACGTCGTCGGGAAACGCCAGTACCTGCACAAGCTCGCGACGATCGATGGCGTGGGTGAGTGCCCGACGAACCGTGCCGTCCCCGAGCAGCGGGTGGCTATGGTTCCAGTAGATCAGGTACACCTCGGTCCATTCCTCATAGTGGTACACGACGAATCGCGGATCGTCGCGAAGCGCCAGCACCTCGGCCGGCCGAAGGCTGAACACGACATCGGCGCCGCCGCTCGTGAGCGCGACCATCGGGTTGTTGCTCCCCAACCTGATGACCGCCCGTTCTATGGCCGGCTTCCCCGCATAGAAACCCGGGTTGGCCTCGAGCTCAAACGCTGTCTGCGGGGTATACCGTACGAACCGATAGGGGCCGTTTCCGACCGGTCGGGTCCAGAAGTCCCACTCGTAGAACTCGGCGGGGTCGAGGTCCTCGAGCAGGTGTTTCGGAAAAAAGACAGTAAACGCCTTCCGGGGGTCGACGTAATACTCCTGCGACAAGAACAATGTGATCGTGTGATCGTCGGGCACCGAGATCGAATCGACGGCCGAGATACGGCCGTAGAAGAGCACATCGGGATGAGCAAATAGTTCCAGGCTGAACGCCACGTCGTGCGCGGTCACGGGAACGCCATCGTGCCAAACGACATCGTCCCGGATGTGAAAGGTCCAGGTGCGGTAGTCGGGAGAGTGTTCCCACGATTCGGCGAGACGGGGCCTGATGTCCGGGCCGTGGCGATCGACCAGCGGTAGGAACAGCATGTACTTCGGGTTCCCGGACCGGATCTCCTGAGCGTCGCGTTCCTCGCTCAAGATGGTCATGGTCGAGGCACGGTCCGGCCTCCGAGAACCCGGGTCGCAGCCAAAGGCAAAGCCGGCGATGGAAGCGATCGCCAGGAGCTTCCCCAGGGTAGTCATCGCGGTGCGCGCTCCTCCTCGCTATTTGTCAGCCTCCGTCCACCCGGCCCGGCACGACGGCGACGGCCTACTCACCCACCTAAATACGAGAAGAAGTACCACGGAAGGTCGGCAGCCTGGTTGAGTCTACTTACGGTGGGTCAGTGGAGCCGATCGGAATCGCCGTCGAGCGAGCGAGACATTCCGAGCGCGAAGCGCGAGGACCACCGACGACCTGCTGGTTGCAGAGCAACGCTTCATCCGCCAGCTGACGCCAGCGCTGACGCTGATTCTGGCTTGCTCGTCACTCGCTCACGACCGCTGACGCGCCCAGCTGACGCCAGCTGGCGCTTGCTGACGCCAGATTCGGTCCGTTCTGCGCCAGTTCAGGCACGTTTGCGCGCGCTCGCGCTGGGACAGTTTTGTGACAGTTTCTCAGCTAGAAGGAAACATCTGACGAGCTGACCTGCCACCTTGCACTCCGGGTGAGCCTTGCCCCGGTGCCCGACTTTAGACTGTTTGTAGGTTCCTCCGAAAGATGCCGAGCACATACGGGACAGGATGAGTACATGCCTCTCGCCTTCATGAAGAATGGGATGAGCAATCGGCGGATCGCGGGACTGTTGTTCCTCGAAGCAGCGGTGATCTTCGCGGGCATCACGGGCTCATTCTGGATGGAGGAGTGGCGGCAAGAGCGGGACGACCAGGAGACCTACCAGCACTTGCTGGAGGAGATCTATTACAACACGACGATAGCCGAAGCCGAGCTGCCGGGCGAAATCGCCGGGAACAACCTGGCTCTGAGGGATGCTCTGGAGCTGACAGTTCTGGATTCCAGCGAGCTCACGGACTCCGACCTGTATATCCGGCTGGATCACATCTTCAGCGGAGTAGCCCCGCTGTTCAGCAATGCCGGCTACGTCCGGCTGAGCAACACCTCACTCTCCATTCCATTCGATGAGACCCTGCTCACGCTGGACAACACGTACGAGACGTTCGCCAGGCTGGAAGCCGGATTCAATGCCCTCGACGGACAAATCAATGAACTGAGGGCCAGGCACTGGCGAAATGCAGGAATGATCTCGTGCACCGGCGCTGCTTCCAACGATGGAACAGTCATCCTGATGGACCGTCCATACATGGCTGAAATCCGCTCGCTGATCTACCCGGAGGGCGACTGCATCACACAGGAAGAGAACGCCGCTCGCGCGCGCGACCTCCTCGCCCAACCGGACTTCAGAAACGCCGTCCGACAGGTGATCGACCTGCGCCAGGGCGTCGCATGGCTCCTGGGAAGGTATCAGGAGTTGCTCGGTGATCTTCAGGCTGCAATCGAAGCCCGTCTGCCAGGAATCAGCCTGCCCGTCACGTCAATGGAGCTGATTAGCTGGCCCCGGGTGACGACCGCGGAAACGGAGCGGCAGACGCCCATGCGAAGGACCGGAACGCACACTTGGGAGGTCACGGCGAACCTGACGGACGGCTTCGTCAAGTTTCGGGCGAACGAAGACTGGAGCATCAACTGGGGTGCACCGTTCCCGTACATGATCGACGCGCCGGGATTCCTGTGGAATTCAGACCGCGTCAAGATCGAGGACGTGTTCCCTTCCGGAACCGCGCACTTCAAGGGGATGAACCTGCCGGTGTTCGGTGGCCGTTACCGGGTGACCTTCAACTCTCAGACTGGGGAATACGCGTTCGCGGAAGAAGAGGAATCGTGATTCCCCTGGACAGGACGCAGAAGGAGATACTCGCCCGAGGACGCTTGGTCTACGGGCCTTTCATAAGCGGAGCCGATCGGATTCGCTGTCGAGCGAAGCGCGACTTTCAGGTAAGAGTGGAGCCGATCGGATTCGAACCGACGACCTCCTGGTTGCAAACTCTGCCGTATGTTCCGCTATTGCAGTAATTTATGCAGACTTCCGGGCCATCCTCTGCATGCCATGCGTGGCTGTCCGACCTGAATCTGCATCCGATGCGGGTCCAAACATGGAGAGAAACATGGACAGTGGCGTAGCACAGGTGATGTCATGCGGACACGCCGGAGGCTCATAAGGTGAGCTTTTCTGCGAGTTCGGTGAGAACTCGTCTGACGCCTGGGTCTGTTAGGCGGTGCTCCTGAGCTGGACGACCTCTCGTTTGCCTATGAGCTTCTGCAGTGCCCTAGTTACGTTTGGTGAAGTACTCTGTACGTACTT
>JBDHFS010000262.1:0-4331 GCA_039590285.1 Gemmatimonadota bacterium | reverse complement strand
CGGGGCGGCGCCACTGCGCGATATGTGCGGTCGGCCGAGACGGGGGCGCCGACCGGTGGCGGTGGGTCCGCCCTCTTGCCGGAAGGCCGCCGGCACGCGCCTCTTCCGGAAACCAAAACGATCGGAGTCCGCCGGATGCGAGCCTTACCGGAGCTTTCCAGACGCGATTTTGCACGTCTTTCCGGCTGCGTGGTCGGCGCAGCGCTGTTCGGACCCGACAGCCTCCTCCGTGGACGGGTGGACCGTCAGGCATGGGCGGGGCCCGCGTCCGGCAGGCGACCCTTCGAGGTGGTGGTCGAGCGCGACGTCAAGGTGACGATGCGTGACGGCGTGCGTCTGGCGGCCGACGTGTACCGCCCGGCCCTCGCTGGAAGAGCGATCGACGCTGCCTTTCCGACGATCCTGGAACGGACGCCCTACGGGAAGGCCGAGACGAGTCGCTCGGAGTGGTCGGTCGCCCACGCGCAGCCCAAGACCCGGACCGCGGTGGCCGAGATGTTCGTGCGTCGGGGCTACGTCGTGGTATACCAGGACTGCCGAGGGCGCTACGGTTCGGAAGGGACGTTCCGCAAGTACATCGACGAGGCGGCGGACGGCTTCGACACTTGTCGGTGGATCCTCGGGCAGCCGTGGTGTGACGGCCGGATCGGAACGAAGGGGCTCTCCTACGCAGCGCACACCCAGGTCGCCCTGGCGAGCGCCGGCGCCCCCGGTCTGGCCGCCATGTTCGTAGACTCGGGAGGCTTTTCCAACGCGTACCAGGGCGGGATCCGGCAGGGCGGCGCGTTCGAGCTCAAGCAGGCGACCTGGGCGTACCGGAATGCGCTCGTCAGCCCGCCCGTCCGCCAGGATTCCGTACGCCAGGCGGCGATGGAAGCGATCGACATCCACGACTGGTTTCAAGGGATGCCGTGGACACCCGGACGCTCGCCGGTTTCGCTCGCGCCGGACTACGAGGAGTACCTGTTCGAGCAATGGACGCGCGGCGCGTTCGACGAGTACTGGAAGCGGCCCGGCCTGTGGGCGGAGGGATTCTGGGACGAGTTTCCAGACTGCCCCCAGCTTCACATGTCCGGCTGGTACGATCCGTACAGTCGCACCGCGACGGAGAACTACATAGGCCTCAGCCGCCGGAAGAAGGGCCCCGTTCGCCTGATCGTCGGGCCCTGGACCCATGGTGACCGATCGGTTCCCTACGCGGGCGACGTAGATTTCGGCCCTGACGCGATCCTCGACGGCAACCTCGCCGAGGACTTGTGGGAACTTCGCCTGCGCTGGTTCGATCACTGGCTCCGGGGCGAGGCCAACGGAGTGAACCGCGAGCCGGCCGTCCGGATCTTCGTCATGGGAGGAGGCAGCGGACGCCGCAACACCGCTGGAAGGCTGGATCACGGCGGTCGCTGGCGCGAGGCCACCGACTGGCCGATCCTCGGCACCCGGCTTCTACGGCTGTATCTGCATGGGGACCGCCGGCTCGCGCCCGAGGAGCCGGAGGCCGGGGCCGCACCCATCGGGTACGAGTACGATCCCGAGTACCCGGTTCCGACGATCGGCGGAACGATCACCTCGGGCCGGCCGATCATGGAAGGGGGGGCCTACGATCAGCGCGAGGCGCCGGAGTTCTTCGGGTCGAGGACTCCCTACCGGCCGCTCTCGGAGCGGCCTGACGTGCTGGCCTTTCTGACCGAGCCGCTGGAAGAGGATGTCGAGGTCACCGGGCCGATCGTGGTCTATCTCTGGATTTCGTCGGACGTCACCGACACAGACTTCACGGCGAAGCTGGTGGATGTCTATCCGCCGAATGAAGACTATCCCGATGGATACGCGATGAACCTCACGGACGGGATTCTGCGGGTGCGGTACCGTGATTCGTGGGAGCGTCCCCGACTGATGACGCCGGGCGAGGTGTACCGGGTCCGGATCGACGCCTTTCCGACGAGTAACCTGTTCGTGCGGGGGCACCGCATCCGCCTAGATGTCTCGAGCAGCAACTTTCCCCACTTCGATCTGAACTTCAACACGGGAGAGCCCGAGGGCCGGGCTACCCACGCGCGGGTCGCCCGAAATCGCGTCCACATGGACCGCGACCGCCCCTCACACCTGGTCCTTCCGGTCCCGGCCTAGGTCTCGGGGCCGGGAGGCGCCGAGCCGGCGTCGGGCCGAGTGGGTCTAGGGAATCGTCCCGCCCGCGGCTGACTGGCGGCGATAGGTTTCCAGTCGGCCCTCGATCCGTTCAGCAAGCGCCATCTCTCCTTCCGAGCGGGCCAGGCCGTACGCGCGCTGTGCCATGGCCACCGCTTCATCCGCTCTTCCGGCTGAGGCGTAGGCAAACGCCAGCGCCTCCAGCGTGATGGCCGACCCGTAACCCGTGAGACCTGCCGCCCGCTCGGCCAGACGAACCGCTTCGTCGGGGTCCCGCACGCTCTCGTCGGGGTAAGCGGCCAGCACCTCGGCCAGCGTGATCAGCAGGCCCGCAGAGCGGGGCGCCGCATCGATCGCGGCTCGAAGATGCTCGATCGACGCCTCCATGTAGCCGAGGTTCGCGAGCGTCATGCCCAGGCTGTGGTGTGCCCTCGCGAACGCGGGTTGAAGCTCCACCGCGCGCAGGTAATGCTCCGCCGCCTCCTCGAGCCGGCCGAGCTGGCGCTTGATGTCACCCATCTTCTCCTCGGCGAGCGCAAGGCTGCTATCCGCCTCGACCGCCCGGCGGTAATGGGCCAGCGCCTCTTCCGTCCTTCCAGCCGCGTGCGCGCTGACTCCCAGATTGTAGTGCGCGCGTGCGAAGTCCGGCCGCATGTCGATCGCACGGCGGAACGCCGCGATGGCGGCGTCCGCTTCTCCCTGTCGGAGAAGAGCCATTCCCATGTTGTTGTGGGCTTCGGCGAACCCAGGATCGATGCGGAGGGCCTCCCGGTAGTGTTGGATCGCCTCCTCGGATCGTCCCTCCTCCGCCCGTTTTACGCCCAGGTTGAAGTGTGCCACGCGGTGATCGGGATTCAGGCGGATCATGTGCTCGAGACCGGCAAGCTCGTATTCCCGATACTTCAGCGCGAAGTCCCGATCGAGCACCACGCGGTCCGCCTCGCTCCGCGGCAGGACCTGTAGGACGAGGTCGCCCATCTCGTCGTCCGAGTTGGGCCCATACGCGACGCGCCTCGGCGGACGGTTTGGATTCTGCGGGTTCGATGCCGAGTTGTCGTAGGAGTACTCCATCCGGAGGGTCGAGCCGCCGGGAAGGTGGACCGGCTCAGCATAACGGTACTCGTCCTGCCAGTTGAAGTCCCAGTCGTCGATCCGGAGGAGCCACTCGCGGCCACCATCCGGGAGATCTGCCCAGACCCGCATCTCGTGGCCCAGGTAGTGGGCGTGCGGATATATGCCCAGTACTCCCACGTCGACTGGAAGCGTGTAGGAGTCCCGGATCTCGTAGTCGTCCTCGCCGGGCGGTATATCGATGACCTGCGACCCGAGGGTGATGAGCACGGGATTCAGGTCCGGTGCCTTGTCGGCGAAGTACAGGCCGATGCTGGCATCCAGGATCTCTTCCTGCCCGGTCGGCCGCAGGTGCGCCTGGAGCACGAGATCCGTCGTCGGGTCGAGGCGCCAGGCCGCGCCCTCGATCGGTGGACGCGGCACCTTGCCCGGCGTCCAGCCGATGAAGAAGCCGCTCGGAGGGTGGGATGTGGTCTGGGCGAACATCCCCTCGAAACCGGCCCCCGGATCGAGCTCCTGAAGCCGTCTCGACGCTCCGTTCTCGTCGATCTGGATCACCGCGTGGTGGACGACGCGCCGGTTGTGCGGCCGGAACTCCAGAGCCTCGACCCACCGTGTCGAAGGGATCGGCACGTCGATCACGAAGTTCCGGAACACGTCGGGGCCCTCCGCCCGGATTCGGTACTCGGGCATGCGAACGACGAGGTCGGGCTCTCCGAGCTGCCAGCCTTCCGTCCACTCGGGCATCGGCGGCAGGTCCTCCGGCTCGCCCTCGACGAGTCCACCTTCGATCCAGCGGCGGATGATCTCGATCTCCTCGTCGCTCAGACTGCGGTCGCCGGCGAACGAGCCATGCCCCGCGACGGGCAGCCACGGAGGCATGAAGCGGCGTCCGGTGGCCGCCCCCACCAGCTCGGCTCGCGAGCTCACGTCCTCGTAGCCGAGCAGGCTGAACGGAGCCATTTGGCCCGGGCGGTGACATCCGGCGCACCTGGCGAAGATGATCGGCGCCACGTCGCGGTTGAAGGTAACCGGACCCGTGATCGCGAGCGTGGCGGCGCCGGGCGGCGGCGGGGGGTCGCCTGCTTCAGCCCGGGCTCCGGCGGTGTCTCCGGCAC
>JBDHFS010000261.1:0-4390 GCA_039590285.1 Gemmatimonadota bacterium | reverse complement strand
GGGCTTCTCCTCGAGGCGAAGGACGTTACCTTCCTCATCCACGTCGGCAACGCCATAGGAGCGCGGGTCTTTCACGTAGTAGCCGAAGATCGTGGCGCCCACCGTACTTCCGGCCTCTTCCAGGATCGCCCGCAGCCCATGCCCGTAGAAGATGTTGTCGCCGAGCACAAGTCCGACGCCGTCACTCCCCACAAAATCGCGGCCGACGACGAAGGCGTGAGCGACACCCTCCGGCTTGGATTGCGCCGCATAGCTGAACGACAACCCCCAGTTGGAGCCGCTCCCCAGCAGGTCATGAAACCGATGGAGGTCCTCAGGAGTCGACACGACCAGAATGTCCTGGATTCGGGCCAGCATGAGAACGGAAAGAGGATAGTAGATGAGCGGCTTGTCGAAGACCGGGAGGAGCTGCTTGCTCGTAACCTGCGTCGTCGGGTAGAGGCGGCTGCCGGCACCTCCCGCGAGGATGATGCCCTTCATCGTCCCAATCCTAGTCGCTCACGCTGGTAGGCACCGGCCTGAACGCGCTCGCACCACGCCCGATTGCTCTCGTACCAGCGCACGGTCTTGCTCAATCCTGTCTCGAACGACTCGCGCGGGGACCAGCCGACTTCGCTCCGGATCTGCGCGGTGTCCATCGCATACCGGTAGTCATGACCAGGCCGGTCCGCCACGAAACGGATCAACTCCTCGCGGGGGCCGATTTCGGCCGATGGGCTGTAGCTATCGATCAGAGCGCAGATCCGCCGGACGACATCGATGTTTCGGAGCTCGCAGCCACCACCGATGTTGTACGTCCCGCCGACCCTGCCGCGCTCGAGGACCCCCAGCAGAGCGTCGACGTGGTCTTCGACGAACAGCCAGTCCCGCACGTTTTCCCCGTTGCCGTAGACGGGCAGGGGCCTGCCCTCCAGAGCGTTGAGAATCATGAGCGGAATGAACTTTTCAGGATACTGATACGGTCCATAGTTGTTCGAGGAGCTGGTGACGATAACCGGCAGACCGTATGTGTGAAACCAGGCTTTGGCCAGGTGATCCGCCCCTGCTTTGCTCGCCGAATACGGAGATCGGGGGCGATAGGGCGAATCCTCGGTGAACCTGCCGGAGTCAGAGAGTGATCCGAACACCTCGTCCGTGGACACTTGAAGGAAGCGGAATTCTCCCTTGCGGCCACTTGACAACCCTTCCCAGTACCGCAGCGCCTCCTCGAGCAAGACGAAGGTGCCTAGCAGGTTCGTCTGCAGAAACGGCGCCGGGCCGTCGATCGATCGGTCCACGTGGGATTCGGCTGCAAGGTGAATCACTGCCGACGGCCGCTGGTCGCTGAAGATCTTGCGGATGCTCACTCGGTCCCCGATGTCGCACCGAGTGAAGCGATGTCGCGAGTGCTCTTCGATGTCGTGGAGGGAAGCCAGATGGCCGGCGTACGTAAGCTTGTCGACGTTTAGAACGGTGGCCTTCGTTTTCCTGACCAGGTGCCGGACCACGGCCGATCCGATGAAGCCGGCTCCGCCGGTGACAAGAACGGTCTCGTGCCTCATGGTGATCTGACGAATGGCTGACCTCGACAGACGCTCCGATGCGATGGTTCTCCGCCGGCGGGAGAACAGATCCAACGACATCCGATGCAGCGCTGCAACATCGGCGGGCCTCCTGCTTCAGTCGGTCTGCTGGCTGTGACGGAGCAAACCCTTACGTAACGGGGAGCTACGCCAACCCGGACTGCCTCCGGCGCACGGACAGCCGACGGGCAAGAGCCTTGCAAAGGTCACACCAGGAAGGGCTCTCCCACCGCAGCGACTCTCCACGTAAGTGTTCGGGAGGTACTACGCCGAGATTTCGCTCGCCCAAGCCGGCACAGTCGACCCGCACTTGGCGGGCTGCAACTGTCCTCATCTTTCTCGGCTTCGCGGCCCTGATCCTCCTCACCTTCCAGGACTATGGGATCACATACGACGAAGACTGGCATGCCACTTACGGCGAACACGTCCTGCAATGGTACCTTAGCGGCTTTAGTGACACACGGGCTCTTACCTTTTGGACTCTACCGCTTCAAGGGGCATTCTTCGATGCGACGGCGAGACTGGGCGCGAGACTCTCGCCTCTCGACCCCTTTGCCACGAACCATCTGATCACTGGCCTTTTCGCGTTGCTGGGAGTCGTGGCTGCGGCCGGGACGGCAGCCCGGCTCGGAGGGGCGATCGCAGGCTGCCTCGCCGCGTCCATCCTCGTGACGACCCCGAGATACTACGGCCACGCGTTCAACAACGGGGCAGACATCCCGATGGCGGCATTGTCCATGTTCGCCCTCTACTACCTGGTGGTTCTGATCCACCACCGCTCGGAGATACCGAGGAGCGTGGTGCTGAAGCTCGGTCTGGTGGTAGGATTGGCCCTCGCGGTCCGGATCGGTGCCATCGCGTTGCTCGGCTACGTCGGGCTCGCCTTGGGCTGGTCATTGTCGGAAAGACTCATGCGGTCAGGTACCATTGACCGGGCGGTCGTGATTCGGAGCGCAGTTCGCCACGGCGCGGCGTTCCTTTCGGTAGCCGCCGTGGCCTATTTGGCCATGCTGGCCTGGTGGCCCGCCGCACAGGTGAGCCCGATCGGGCAGCCGATCGCGGCTCTGCGACAGGCCACACGATTCGGTTATGCCATGCCCCTGTTCTTCGAAGGGCGCGAGATCTTGAACACCGAGGCCCCTTGGTACTACGTGTCCAAGTGGTTTCTCCTCACGCTTCCAGAAATCTACTTCATCGGCCTGACCCTGGGGGTCGGTGCCGCAATCGGCTGGACGGCAAGCGGAGGGATGTGGAAAGAGAAGTTGCTCGATCCGCGTGCCGCTTCGATCGGCGTTCTCGTGCTCGCGGCATCACTCCCGGTCGCCTACACGGTCGTAGGCCGACCCGCCGAATACGACGGTGTGCGCCATTATCTGTTTATCATTCCGTGCCTCGCCGTCCTATCGGCCCTCGGATGCGCTTGGCTGGCGCGTCGGGCAGGTGCCCGGCTCCCGATCGTCCTCGGTGGCATAGCTCTTCTCCTCGGACTCACCGCACTGGATATGTCGCTGCTGCACCCGTATCAGTACGTGTACTTCAACCGAGTCTTCGCCGGGGGCTTGGAGAAGGCGTCCGTCAGTTACGAAACGGAGTATTGGGGAAGCAGCTACAGAGAAGGCGCCGAGTGGATCGTCGAGAACATGTCCGGCGAGCCACAGGACGGGAGCAGGCTCAAGGTGGCCAGCTGCCTGCATCCGGTGTCGACCTCCTACTTCCTGCCGGAGGATCAGTTCGAATACCTGGGCAGTTACGACGAAGGGCCTCGCCCAACGCAGACCCCGGAGCTGCTGCTGGCGACCCGCCGGTGGAGATGCCTCGAGAGAGCCCGGGGCGACACGGTCCACACAGTCGCCAGGAAGGGGACCACCCTACTATGGGTGATCCGCGTGCGAGAGCCGCCGTTGCCAGACGGCCCGTCGGCCGCCAACCCGCCGCCCACGGCGTCGGACTGATGCGATGAATGACGGCTCGATCTCTGTAATCGTACCGGTCTATAACAGCGAGGGCACGCTCAGCGAGCTCGTCGAGCGGCTACAGGCCGCCCTGGACCCCCTCGGCGTTCCCTTCGAGCTCATCTTGGTGAATGACAGCAGCCGAGATAACAGCTGGAAGTCCATCCGAGAATTGTCGACCGCTCGCTCATGGGTGCGTGGCATCGATCTGATGCGAAACTACGGGCAGCACAGCGCGCTGTTGGCGGGGATAGACGAGGTCCGGCACGCCGTGATCGTCACGATGGATGACGATCTGCAGCATCGCCCGGAAGACGTGCCGCTTCTCCTCGCGGAGGTGGCGCAGGGCTATGATGTCGTGTACGGATACGCCGAAACCCCTCAGCATTCTCTCCTCCGCAACCTGGCGTCAAAGCTGACGAAGATCGTCCTGCAGGAGGCGATGGGAGCCGACACGGCGAGGCGGGTGAGCGCGTTTCGAGCGTTCCGAAGCGAGTGTAGAAGAGGATTCAAGGGCTACCGGGGTGCGTTCGTCTCGATCGATGTGCTGCTGAGCTGGGCCGCCTCGCGCTTCGGGGTCGTCCACGTGGGACACGACCCTCGCAAGCGCGGACACTCGAACTACACGTTCTGGATGCTCCTCCGGCACGCGATGAACATGCTGACCGGTTTCAGCACGCGCCCCCTACAGCTCGCGAGCCTGATCGGATTCGCGTTCACCATCTTCGGCCTCGTCGTACTTCTCTATGTGATCGGACGCTACCTGCTCGAGGGCGGAAGCGTGCCGGGGTTCCCGTTCCTGGCATCGATCATCGCTTTGTTGTCGGGCGCTCAGCTCTTCGCCTTGGGCGTGGTCGGAGAGTACCTGGCCCGTAT
>JBDHFS010000260.1:0-7067 GCA_039590285.1 Gemmatimonadota bacterium | reverse complement strand
GCTCCAGCAACGGGTTGTTCCGCTCCGCCATCCCCAACGCCTGCTGCAACGTCACCTGCCTCACCGCCTCCTGCGCACCCGCCAGACTTACCACGCTCACAACCAGTCCGGCCGTCAGCACAACCCGGATCACGTTTCGCATCGGACGCCTCTTATGTCTCCGGTTCGGGCCATCGGGCATACTCTTCCAGCGACCCCTGTTAGACTCCCGCGACAAGAATTAGAACCCCGTTCGGGTGCTCCATCGGTACTCAGGAGAACGGCCGAGTGTCGGCCGCCGCCCTCCCTGAGGGATCGGTCATCGGTCGCGATCAATCCTGATCTCGTTCCGGGTCCCCTTCTCCCCGTCGGCCACGATTCCGGTCCCCGCGCCCCTGCTTCTCCAGAAGTGCCCGATACTGCTCGACCTGTTCCGGGGACAGTACAGCCTCGATCTGCGCCCTCGCCGAATCGATCACCGCCTCCCATTCGGGCCGGTAACGGTCGTAGATGCCGGACATGCGCTCGCGCGTTCGAACGAGGATGGGGTCGATCGAGGCCCGCTGCTCCGGCGTCACGCCGAGCTCGTCGGCGAAACGCTCGATCGTCGACTCGCCGTTGCGACGATCGCCGTCCCGCCCCCGGTCGGCTCCGACCCGTACGTCGTGGAGGGCGTATCGCTCCACCACGAGACCGCCGGTTACGCCCGCGGCGAATACCAGTCCCAGAAGCACCACCGCCCGCCCGCGGCTGTTGATCATCACTCCGCCTCGGCCTCGTACAGCACCGTCATCACCTGATCTAGGTCGGGCTGGCTCTCGCCCTCGAAAGCCGCGGGAAGAGCGCCGCCCGGCTGAACTAGCTCCACCACCCCGGGCGCCGAAGCGAGCTCCTCGCCCGGTTCGGCCGGGTTGGCCGCCTGCCGGAGAGCCAATCCCGCGAACACCAGAGTGACGGCAGCCGCCACCGGGCTCAGGATCGTGGCCCAATCGGAGATCGCATCGAGCCAGCTGTCCCGGCGCAAGGCCAGGAGCGGTCGGGCCTCCTCAGCGATGTCGCGGCTCAGCCGCCTGCGTGTCACGTCGTCCGGGCGCAGCGAGCGCAACCAGGCTGGCCATCTGTCGTCTATACTCATCTCTCACTCCGTTGACGGGCGGTCGTCGATCCCTGCCGAGACGCCGAACAGCCTCCGCAACGCCCTGCGCGCGTGGTGTACGTGCGCTCTTGAAGTTCCCGGCGCGATGCCCAGAATCCCGGCGATCTCCTGGTGACTGTAGCCCTCCAGGTCGTACAGCGTGACCGCCAGGCGCTGCATCTCCGGCAGGCCGCCCAGCGCTGCGAGCACCCGCTCCCGAGTCATCTCCCTGTGGAGGTCTCGTTCCGGGTCGGGGCCGCCCGCCGCCGAAACCGGAATTTCGTCGTGGCTCCTCAACGCCTCGCGGCGTCTCAGGTTCAGGCACGTCGACCTGAGCACGCGGTAAAACCACGGCCCGAACGGGCTGCCCGGCTTCAACTGGTCGATTCGTTCCAGCGCACGGATAAACGCGTTCTGTACAGCATCTTCCGCGTCGTGCGCGTTGCCCAGCACCGACATTGCCGTGGCATACGCGGTGTCCAGGTAACGGCCTACCAGTTCGGCATACGCCGCTTCATTGCCGGCGTGGACAGCCCTGACCAGCGCCTGCTCTTCCGCGAGGAATTCGGCCGACCTCATTCGGCCAGGCCCCGCGGCGCCCCGGCGCCGCCGTCAGCAGCCCTTCCACCGCCTCGCGGACTCCGCCCTCGCACCACTCTTAACACGTCTCCCGTGTCAGGCGTTGCACACTGTTCGGTCCCGATGCTAGAGACCTCGCCCGGCGAGCGGCAAGCACGAGCGCCGACCCGATCACCGAACCGGACGGCCGCCGTATGCCAGGCGAGACGACGCTGATCCGACCTCTCCGGATTGCTTGCTCGCTCGCATCGCGGAGCGCATCTTGCCGGCGGTACACTACACATCATACTCAGCAACATACGCAGAGCGGAGCATGGAAACCGAAGGCACGGAATCAAGGGCTCTCGATCTGGCTGCGAGAACCCTGGTCGAGGAAAGGGTGCGATCATTGCGCCGCCTGGTGCAGCGCGAGCTCGATCCAGACGACGTCGTCCTGCGCCCGACCGCGCCGGCGGCCCGCCGGCACCTGTTCGAGGAGGCGTGTGAGCTCTACTGGAACGAGCTCAACTGGGAGCAGCTCACGGACGAAGAGCTCTGTGCGGAGGGCGAGCTCACGGAGATGGTATTTCCGGGCCTCCTGGCCCTGGTGAGCGCCTGGCTTCCGAGGTCCGAAAACGGAGAGCCCGACCGGGATCGGGAACACAGGGACGTCACGCACGACTTCCTGCTGTGGCTCGCGTCCCGTCTGGTGGAGCTCCGGGTCCAGAAGCCCGAGGACGGGGCCGACCGATCCCGTATCCAGCGTGAGGTGCAGATCACGGACGAGCTCATCGATCTGATCTCGTATCGACTGTACTGCATCTCGGATCGGGACATCGAGAAACTGGCGGGTTGAGGGAACCTGTTCCTGTCCGATGGTCCTCGCCGCCACGTTTCCGGCGACCCGGCCGTCCCCCCGCGTCACAACCGAAAGGTCACAGAGTGAGATCCATCGTCTGTATAAAGCGGGTTCCCGATTCGGAGGCCCGCATACGTGTGCTCGAGGAGGCGCTCAGGCTGAAAGAGGGGGCGGGGGAGGGCAGCGTCACGGCGATGACGCTAGGATCAGCCGATGCGGCGGAGACGTTGCGCTCGGCCCTCGCCATGGGAGCCGATGACGGAGTTCTTCTAAAGGCCGAAGGATCGCCGGATGGACTCGCCGTCGCACGGGCTCTGGCCGCCGAGATCGAAAGCAGGGACTATGACCTCCTACTGTTCGGCAAACAGGCCATCGATGACGATAACATGCAGGTTCCCGCCATGGTTGCGGAATTGCTGGACCTTCCGGTCGCGGCCGTCGTCGTGGAACTGGAGATCGACGGCGGATCGGCCAGCGCGAAGCGGGAAGTGGAGGGCGGCCACGAGATCGTCACGTTCGATCTTCCGGGCGTGGTCTCCGCCCAGAAAGGTCTCAATGAGCCGAGGTATCCGAGTCTCAAGGGAATCATGGCGGCCAAGAAGAAACCCATCGAGGAGAAAGAGGTGGAGCTCCCGGCGGCCACGATCGAGCTGTTCGAGCTGACACGTCCCCCCGCTCGTCCCGAGCCACAGATCGTCGGGGAAGGTCCGGATGCCGTCCCCGAGCTGGTTCGTCGACTCCGAGAGGAAGCGAAGGTGCTCTGATGGCGGACGTGCTGGCATACGCGGAGCAGCGTGGAGGAAAGCTCAGACCGGTGGCCCGCGAAGTCGTGTCCGCTGCCCGCTCGCTGGCAGATCAGCTCGGCGGACGGGTATGCGCGATCGTCGTCGGAGGTCCGGGATGCGCGGATACGGCGTCTGAGCTGGGTCGGTTCGGGGCTGACCGGATCGTCGTCGCCGAGGCCGTGGATTATACCAACTACAGCCCTGACGCGACTGTGAAGGCCGTTGCGCTGATGACGGAAGATGTCGCGCCGGCGGCCGTGCTGTTCCCGGCATCGGCCCAGGGCAAGGACCTGGCGGCCAGAGTGGCCGCACGGCTGGGTGTGGGCCTGGCCACGGAAGTGACGGAGCTGGCGGTGGAAGATGGTGGGCTTGTGGTGACGCGACCCATGTACGCGGGGAAGGCGTACGGCCGCTTCCGCTTCCTGGCCTCACCGGCGCTCATCAGCCTCAGGCCCAACGTGTTCCCGGCGTCCGAGCACGACGGCGACGGAGTCGTCGAAGGCCTCGACTTGAGCCCACCGGAGCCGAGAACGCGCATACTGGGAATCGAGAAAGGTGACCGGGAAGCTCTCGATGTTGGAGAGGCGGGCGTAGTGGTGGCCGGCGGCCGGGGCCTGCAGGACCCGGCGAACTGGAGTCTCCTGGAGGATCTCGTGGCCGCCCTGGGTGAAGATGCCACGCTCGGTGCCAGCCGCGCCGTCGTGGATGCGGGTTGGAGACCCCACTCCGAGCAGGTGGGACAGACGGGCAAGGTCGTGTCTCCGGGCCTCTATTTCGCCGTGGGGATCAGCGGAGCGATCCAGCACCTGGCCGGTATGCGTACAGCGGGCGTGATCGTGGCGGTGAACAAGGATGCCGAAGCGCCCATCTTCGGCGTGGCCAACTACGGGATCGTCGGAGATCTGTTCGAGGTGGTCCCGAGGCTGGCTGCCGAGATCCGGGGCGCGCGCGGATCGGACGGATGAAGTGATGAAGGGAGACTCGGCTGGACCGGAAGCCACGGGATCGTTTCCCGTGCCAACGCACGCCTTTCTGCTATCGGCATTCGTGCCGGCGCTGGCCGCGGTGGCCCGCATCGCCCTTCACGGAGAGGTCGGCACGTTGGCACTCCTGATATGGCTCGCGGGCCTGGTGCCGGTGTTCCTTCTCACCCGGTACATGGGGTGGCGCGGCGCCCTCCTCGGGCTCGTGTGGACGTCGGCCATGGTCGTGCTGGCCGAGCTGTTCGCGGCGCTGCTCGCCGGGAGTTCGCCGGAATGGTCGCTCGCGGGGGTGGTGGTGGCGGTTACGGCCTCGGCCGCGCTCGCGGCGGGCCTCGAGCGCCAGTGGTGGGCTGAGGGACCCCAGCGCGTTCCTGCCGCCCCGGAGCGTGACAGGCAGTGCGCCGAAGGCCTGCCCTCGGGCGAGATCCTCGATTACTTTCTTGACAAGCTGTTCGAGGCGGCGCGGCGCACCCCCCCTTTGTCCATCATATTGTTCGCGGTCGACCGGTATGACGAATACACAGAACTGTATGGCGAGACCAAAGCCTGCGCGGCCATGGAGGTCGCGGTCAATGCGCTGCAGGCTCAGACCAGGGCCTCGAACGTGTATGGGCGAGTGGACGACCGAACGCTCATCGTCGTGCTGCAGGGCGAAGGACTCGCGGTGGCGCACGCCTTCTCGAACCGTGTCCTCGAGGAGGCGACCCTTCAGCCGGTACCGTGGTCCGGTCGAATCACGCTGAGCGGGGGTGCCGCGGGCTACGACCCCACCATGCAAGCGTCGGAGACGCTGGTCGCGCAGGCCCGGCAGGCCCTCGAGACGGCGCAGCGAATGGGTGGTGAGCGGGTGGTTATCTCGAAGGGTGCGTCGGAGGAGACGCTGGTGGCACCCGGGATGGTGATTCTTCACTCGGACGGACAGGTGAGGGAAATCCGCGAAACGGTGTAACCGCGTGGCGCCGCAAGCGACCGACACGGAACCTGCCGTGACCTCTCATCGGGCTTCGAGGCGGTGCCTGACGCATGCGGCGAAGCGCCGAAACAGAATCTCGGCCGCCCCCCCGAGCACGTGACTCACGATCGGTCCGGCCAGGCGACCGGACAGTCGCACTCCCAGCCGGACATCGACTCGGGTCTTCGACGTGCCAAGCTCCAGCAGCTGGCTTCGCATCCGAAGCTCGGCGCGGCCGCTGCCCTCGACTTCGTACGCGTCCGCGGCCATGAGGACCATATGCTCCTCGGAGTCGATGTCGTGAAAGGCTGCTTCTCCCTCGAGTCGCGTCCCGATCGGCCCGAGACGAAGGTCGACCTCGCCCGTGAAGGAACCGTCCACGATGTCCAGGAGATGGGCCCCTGGCATGCAGCCGGCGATGCTGTGGGGGTCCGTGAGAAAGAGCCACACGTCCTCCACGGGGCGCCGCACCTCGAACGCTCGCTCCAGCGTGATGGACATCGCGGACTCCTCGGAAACGGGCCGGCCCGGCCGGCGGGGCGCCAACGTGTGTGGGCCGGCACACTGAGTCAAGCTTCCGGTGCCGCAGGTGGACGTTCCCCCTAGATTGAATCCATGAGCCTGTCAGAGATCCGGGAAGCCGCCAGCAGGTGGACGAGCGAAGGTCAGCCATGGGGCGAGGCCATCCTGATCGGTGTCCGCCGGTCGGCTCCCCGTCTTCCCGGCGCGAGATTCGCCGCCGCGGCCGACGGTTCCATGGCTGGAACGATCTCCGCCGGGTGCGTCGAGGCGGATCTCAGGGAACATATCCTGGCCGCGATCAGGGCCGGCGAGCCCCGCGTCGTCAGCTACGGCATCACGGACGAGATGGCCCTGGGCGTGGGCCTGGCGTGCGGCGGCGAGATCGACGTGCTCGTCCGGCCGCACGAATGGGACGATCCCGTGTGGCCGGTGCTGGTGGGTCTTCTGGAGACCGGGAACGCGGGCGCGCTGATCACGGGTGTCTCGGAGGACATCCGCGGTCGCAGACTGCTGGTGGCGTCCGATGGCTCCGCCACGGGCTCGCTCGGCTCGCCGGAGCTCGATGCGTCTTTCCTGGCCCGCGGGCGGGAGTTGATGGCCAGGGAAGGCGGTCGTCCGGTCGAGACCGACGAGGGAACCGTGGCGTTCCTGGATCCAGTTCTTCCGTCGCGGCGCCTGGTGATCGTGGGGGCCACTCCCGTGGCGAGCGCTCTCTCACGGTTCGCGGCCGTGGCCGGCTTTCGCGTGACAGTGGTGGATCCGCGGGAAGGCCTCGCGCGGGATGAGCTGTTCCCGGACGCGACCCTCGTGCGGGAGTGGCCCGAGGTCGCCATGGACCGCCTCGCTCTCGACGCCTGGACGGATGTGGCGGTTCTCGCGCACGACGATCGACTGGACGTTCCGGCCCTGCACGCCGCGCTCACGGCCGGTTGTCGTTATGTGGGTCTCCTGGGTGGCCGACGCACCCAGGAGCTTAGGCGACAACATCTGATCGACAAAGGTGTTAACATATCATATATTAACCGAATTCGAGGTCCTATCGGCCTCGATATCGGGGCGGCGACACCGGCGGAGATCGCTGTCGCTATCCTGGCCGAGATCCTGGCCTTGAAGGGGGGGGGGAAGGCGGCGGACCGTTGAGGGAATCCAGGTCCCTCGATGCGGACCTTGCCTTCGCCGCGATCGTACTCGCCGCGGGCCGCTCGAGCCGCATGCCGGGCACCTCGAAGCTCCTGCGCCCCTTTGCCGACGACTCCGTTCTCGGAACGGTGGTTCGTACGGCGCTGGACGCGGG
>JBDHFS010000259.1:0-4408 GCA_039590285.1 Gemmatimonadota bacterium | reverse complement strand
TATCGACCGCCTGAAGGACATGATGCTGGATCCGTGGATGCCGCTGCAGGTCGTCCTCGCGGGCAAGGCGCACCCGGCCGACGAGCCCGGCCAGGCTCTGCTCGCGGAGGTCTACCGCATGGCTTCCGACCCCGTGTTCGCCGGCCGCATCGCGTTCGTCGAGGACTACGAGATGAACGTGGCCCGCGATCTCGTGTCGGGCGTGGACGTGTGGCTGAACACGCCCCGTCCGCCCATGGAGGCGAGCGGAACGAGCGGCCAGAAGGCCGCGATCAACGGCGTGCCGCACCTGTCGACGCCGGATGGTTGGTGGGCCGAGGGGTTCACTCGCCTCAACGGCTGGGCGATCGGAGAGGACCTGCATGGAGCGACGCCGGAGGATTGGGCGGCGGCAGACGCCGCGGATGCGGAGGCTCTGTACGACGTGATCGAGAAGGAGGTGCGGCCGCTGTACTATGCGCGTGATGCCGACGGCGTCCCGCGCGGTTGGGTACGCACCATGAAGCAGGCGATGCGCACGGGCGGGGCCCGGTTCACGGCTCGCCGCATGCTGAAGGAGTACACGGAGCGGTACTACGTGCCGGCGGCACGCAAGGCGCGGGGGATGGAATCCGAAGAGCAGGACTGAGAAGCCGGCCTGAGGGTCATGGACCGAAGGTCAGAGGCTGAGGTCACCGGCTGAGGTCATTCGGTGTCGAGTCCCAGTGCATCACGAATCCGGCTCTCCGTACGCCGCGCGAAGTGCACGATGCGGTAGGCTGTCGCCTCGAGCAGGCGCAGCTCCCTCGAATCCGGCTCGGCGCGCTTCAGAATCCTCCGGAAGCTCCGCATCTTCTGCGTCGGCTCGACCCCCCGGAAGATGCCGAGAGTCTCCATGGCCTCCTCCCAAACTCCGAAGAACGCCTCCATCTGCTCCGCCGTGGCCGGTGGCGCCTGATCACGCGGCTTGCCGCCCAGGTCCCGGGTCTCGAGACCGAGAGCGACGCTCACGGCCTTCCGTATCTCGTAGAACACGATCACCGCCGCGTGCCCCAGGTTCATGCTGGAATGCGCCGGGTTGGTCGGGACGCAAATGGCCTCCTGGCACCGATCCAGGATCTCGTTCGGCAGGCCCCTATCCTCGCGCCCGAACACCAGCGCGATGTCTCCGTCGACGGATCTCTCCAACAGCGTCCTGGCCCCGCTCTCGGGATCGCTCCACGTCTGTCGGCTGGACCGACGGCGAGCCGTTGTGGCGACGACCCGCACGGCGCCCTTCACGGCGGAGTCGAAGTCATCGTACAGCTCGGTCGCGGCGACGATTTCCTCTGTGTCGTGCGCGATCCCGGTGATGCGGTAGCCGTCGAACTCGGCGGGTGACACGAGCCGGAGTCGGGTCAAGCCCATGTTCTTCATCGCCCGTGTCACGAGCGCGATGTTGACGAGGTCCTGTGGCTGGTAGAGGACCACTACGAAGCGCGCCAACGCTTCCTGGCCGGCAGGCCGATCAACGGGATCCGTCGAGGAAGTGATCACGCGCTCCTTTGCGGAGGGGCCGCGGTTCTACTCCGCCGCCTCCCTCCTCGACTCGAGCTCCGGCGATCCTTTGAACTTGCGGCCCTTCCTCGGTCTGAGAGACGGATAACCCGATTCCCCACACTCCGGGCACGTCTCCGTGTAAGCGCCGATGTCGGCGCCGCACACCGCGCAGCCGACGTGCTCCTCGCCCGCCTCGTAGGACAGGGCCTTTCCACACTTCTGGCAGGTCTGGTCGAACGCGGCCAGCTCGTTCCCGCACTCGGGGCACACAGAGGTCTTCGTCACTCTCACACTCCTGACTCGGTTCGGCCTGCGGAATCGCGCGGCGATCGCGCCGGCTCGGAAGACCCGCCAAGCTACACGAATGTGCCCGGCTCTGGCCAGTATGCTGGCGCCCGGAAGCTCCCGCCAATACCTTCGCGCCCGCACCTGACGGGACAGATGAACGGAGAGAGCTCCCTTGAGCACCAATTCACCCCGCGAAGATCTGACGTTCGCTGATGGCGTGAGGACCCCGCTGACGTACAAGAAGCTGGGACCCAAAGTCTGGGTGATGGCGGGCATCATGGTGCTCACCGCCCTGGTCACCCTGGTGTTCATCCTCCAGGAGTTCTCGTCCAGCAGCTACCTGTACCTGGTGTTCTACGCCGTTCCCGCCAACAGCGCCGTTTCCGTCTTCCCGCACGAGCCGGTGGTGATCTACTTCGGCTCGGCCGGCAACATCTGGTACACGGCGATCGCGGCCAGCATCGGCACGCTCATAGCCGGCTTTCTGGACCACTCGGTCTTCGTGCCGGTGATGAACCTCCAATCGCTGAGCAGTTACAAGGACAAGGGTTGGTATCAGAGGATCGCGAAACTGTTCATGCGCTTTCCCTACCTCGTCATCGTCGTAACGGGCTTCACTCCGATCCCCTTCTTCCCGTTCAAATTCCTCGCGTTCTCGGTGCACTATCCGCTATGGAAGTACCTTGGTGCCCTCCTCACCGGTCGGTTCCCGCGATACGTGATGCTGGCCTGGGTCGGCAGCCTGCTCGAGATTCCTACCTGGGCCCTGTTCGCATTCTTCGGTGTGGTGGTCCTCGTGTATGCGGCCAAGGCGATCCCACAGGCAGTGGCCCACATCAAGGCAAACCGGACCAGAGCGGGCGGAGCGAAGATGGAGATGGAAGCGCCGGCTGGCGACGGGAACCAAGAGGGTACCTGGGGGGTTTGAGGCGTCCTTGAAGAGAGTCCGGGCGGCGGGCTCTTTCTTGTTCAGGGCCCGGTTCTGGGCCAGATTGTCGCCTTTCGTAACTGAAGATGCGTACCTGGGGGGAAGTGCATGAACATATCCGGAGCCATGGCCGCCAGGATGCTGGCGCGTGGTTTTCAGAACAAGCTGCAGAACAAGCCGCTGTCGATCTCGTTCGAGATCACGCACAGCTGCACGGCCAACTGCTGGCACTGCAACTGGGGCGGACCGATCAAGGAGACGCGGTTGTCGGCGGACGAGTACGCGGCGATCCAGAAGGACCTGCGGCCGGTGGTGTCCCACGTTTCCGGCGGAGAGCCGCTGGCGCGCGGCGACGTGTACGAGATCGTCGAGAAGCTGGCCAATCCAGGCAAGCTGCCGTTCATGATCGTGGTGAGCAACGCCTCGAACCTGAACGAAGAGAGATTCCGGAAGCTGCAGGCGGCGGGAATGGACCAGCTCTCGATCTCGCTGGACTTCCCCGATGAGCGTCACGACGAGTTCCGTCGCATTCCTGGCCTGTTCGACAAGATGTCACGCACGCTTCCCGAGCTGGCGAGAAACTCCGAGAAGGACGACATCCTGCTCAACGTCTGCATCACGAACTGGAACTACCAGGACCTGCCCGGTCTCGTGAAGAAGGCCAAGGAGTGGGGGCTGCCGATCAATTTCTCCGTGTACAGCCACCTCCGGGTGCAGGACCGGTCGGGACTGGTGGACGGGAACGGTGGTGGGGACCTGATGGCGCAGAAGATCGAGGAGGTGATCGATCTGAGGAACCGGGGCTATCCGGTCTACACGTCGCCCCGGGTGCTGTGGAAGTTTCACCGCTTCATGACCGAAGGCGGTTTTCCGGGCTGCCAGGCGGGACGCAAGTTCCTGGTGATCAATCCGGACGGTCGCATGACCCCGTGCGCGATGGTGATGGCGTACTTCGACAAGCAGGAAGACATGCTGGAGAACTTCACCAAGCAGAACACCTGCGAGGCATGCTACATCGCCACCCGGGCCAACACGGAGAAGACGTTCACGGAATTCCTGCAGGACAACGGACCGATCCTCCGCAAGATGGTCCAGCCGTGGAGGTGGGGTACGTGACGGGCGTCACCACCTGAAGCTCGTCGACCAATCGAGAGCCGCCGGGACGGGAGCCCGGCGGCTTCTTCGTGCCTGTCCGCCTCTCTCGACGAAAACGTATCATCTCCTTCTCCGGCCCTTGTGTTTCATTCCCACATTCCCACTTTGGGAACGGAGCCCGGGCCCCGACGAAAGGGTACGCCAACGCGCGCTCCACGAGGTGGCAGTTGGTTGACGAGGGCGCTGGTTCCGGGTAGTATCGTCGACGCACGGAGCCAGCCCCCGGGTCGGCTCCGTTTTTGGCCTCAACGGCCCATTTCATGCGGGCATAGCTCAGCTGGTAGAGCGCAACCTTGCCAAGGTTGAGGTCGCCGGTTCGAATCCGGTTGCCCGCTTGAGACTTGGAATGCTTGGGGCGGTAGCTCAGCTGGCTAGAGCGCTGCGTTCACATCGCAGAAGTCGGGGGTTCGAGTCCCTCCCGCCCCATTCGTCAGGTTCATGGGCGTAGACATTGCGGGCGTAGCTCAGTTGGTAGAGCGTCAGCTTCCCAAGCTGAAGGTCGCCGGTTCGAGACCGGTC
>JBDHFS010000258.1:0-5775 GCA_039590285.1 Gemmatimonadota bacterium | reverse complement strand
GCTATGATCGCCAGCGTCTCCAGAGCGGCCGGTGACAGGTGGGGGGCACGTGGAACGGAGTCGAAACGCTCCAGGTAAGGGGCGTACTCGGGGCGCGTGAGGACCTGATAGCCGTCACCCAGCTGGTAGATCTGAAAAGCCCGCTCCGCCTCTTCATAGGCATCACGCAGGTGCCTGATCGCCTCCAGGACTTGCTCCACATCCAGATCGCCGTCGGCGCGTGCGATCTCATCCGGCGTCAACGGCGTCTGGCTCGCGAAGAGCGTCGCTTCCACGATCTGATCGGCCCTCAAGCTTCCTCTCCCTTCGGCTCCATGACGGGTACGGTGGCTTCGTCCGGCGTCACGTCTGGCGGCTCGATATTGATTCGTTTGCTGCCCGACCGTCGGCGCTTTTCGGGCAGGAGCCATATGGACGCGAACGGCTTCACCTGCTCGATGCGCAGTGCCTGCTGCCGTGCCAGCTCGAGTGCGGCCAGCAGGGCAGCGACCGCGTGGGCCCGTGTGCCCCAGGGGCGGAACAGCCTCTCGAACGGCACGCGCTTCGCCTTGCTCAGCAAACGGCGCAGCAGCGACACCTTTTCATCCACGGTGACCGTCTGCGTCGGTGGTCTCACCGCGGCCGGCGGCAGCGGCTCCGGGATCCGGGCCGCAATGCGGAGAAACTCGTCGAGCGAGAGCTCCAGCTCCACTGGTGAGACCATGGGCGGCGGACGGTCCTCGACGAATCCCTTCGCGAAGTGGCGGCCTCGCTGGGCTTCGGCTCCTTCCAGCACGTGCACGACGTCCTGGAAGTGCTCGTACTCCAAAAGACGCCGTACCAGCTCGGCTCGCGGATCCTCCTCCCATTCAATCTGTTCGGGTCTTGGAAGAAGGAGCTGCGCCTTGATGCGAACCAGCGTCGCCGCCATTTCCAGGAACTCGCCCGCCTGCTCGAGCGGCATGTCTCCCAGCCCGTCCGAAAGGGCCGCGAGAAACTGCTCGGTGATCCGCGCTATCGGGATGTCGAAGACGTCGATGTCCTGCGAGCGAATGAGATGGAGCAGGAGATCGAGGGGGCCCTGAAACCGTTCCAGCTCGATCTGGAACGTATCGGGCGCGTTGGTGGCCTGATCCGGGGGCGGCGCAACGGGGTTCATGCCGTGTCAGACTGACCTTGATCTCATGGGGAAACCAGTGTAAGCTGTTCGATCTTTGGACCCTCGCGATACAACGCGATTACCTGAAGGAATAGAGAATTGCCCAACATCAAGAGCGCCAGCAAGCGACTCAGGCAGTCCCGCAAGCAGCGGGAGCGCAACAAGACCGTACGATCCGAGATCCGCACGCGCGCCACGCCCGAAAGGGTATCGTCTCGAAGCAGGCCGCGTCTCGGAAGAAGTCCAGGCTCGCGCGGTACGTTCGCGGCCTGAGCGACTGAGCTGACGCTGGGCGCGCCTTCCGCGGCGCGTCGACCCGAATCCAGCCCGTCGTGCCCCCTGAGTCGCGGGCTGTCGGCGTTCAGGAATCCCCCGTCTTCGACTCCGAGTCGCTCTCTTCCCCATCCTTCTTCTCGTCCTCGTCCAACATCGCGGAGACGGCGTCGAAACTCTCCGCATCGTCGAGGGACAGTGACTCGAGGAACTCCAGTTCGTCCATGAACTCGGCCGGCTCCTTGACGTCCGGGACGAGTCTCGCTTCTGCCTCTGGCTCTTCGACTTCGACTTCCTCTTCCTCCTCAACCGCGACGGCCTCTTCCTCGGCGGCCTCGTCCGCCTCCAGGGCCTCCACCTCCTCGAAGTCTTCCGGTTCGAGCAGAACGATCTCCTCCTCGGCCAGCAGCTCCGCCGGCTCTGCCGGCTCCGTCTCCTCGTCTTCTTCCTCCACCTCATCCGGCTCCTCAGACTCGGCGGCTTCCTCCTCGGCGGCGAAGGGCTGCGTCATCCAGGCCTCGGCCTCGGACTCCTCCGCGAGGTCGATCGGCGGCTCCACCGGAGGCTCGACGGCGGGCTCGATCGTCACGTCCTCCAGCGACTCGACGACCTCTTCCACATCCGGCTCCGCGGCGGCTGCGTTACCGGCGTCCGGCCCGGCCAGCTCGTCCAGCACGGTCTCGAGAGAAGCGACCGCTGAGCGCTGGGCGGTGAGCTCCGCATCCAACTCGTCGAGCTTCGTCTTGTGCCCGCTCTGCTGCTTGTCCCACTCCTTCTCATCGAACTCGCCCACCCGGAAGCGCAGCTCCGCTTCTTCCAGCTCCGCCGCCCGCGCGTCGTGGCGACCGGCCGCTTCCTCGACCGCCGCCCGGCGTCCGGCCAGCGCCGATTCGAGCTCAGCGCGGTGGCCTTCGAGCTCGCCTTCCACGTCACGAAGCCGAACCTCGTAGTCCGATCGAACCTTGTCCGCCACCTCGGCCCGGAATTCCGAGCCCAGCTCGTTCAGCTTGCGCAGCCACTCCTGGAACGTGCTGCGGCGGTCCAGCAAGTCCCGGATCTGTTGGGGAATCACGTGTCCGTCTTCCATGACGTCCTCGGTGCTCATGTTTTTCATCGCGTCATTCGGTAGACCCCGGCTCCGGGATCACCGGCCGCGCGTACCTTTCAATCGGAGGTCGCCGCTCTCTGGAACCTCAGTTCCCCGCTCACCATCGTCCGGTGCACGCGACCGGCCAGCTCCCACCCGGCGATCGGCGTGTTACGGCTACGCGAGCGGAACTCCGCCGGATCGACCGTCCAGCGTTCGTCGGGGTCGAGAACGACGATGTCGGCCGGGGACCCCGACCGCAACGTACCCCCCTCGAGTCCCATTATACGGGCGGGGGCACACGACATCCTGTCGATCAGCTCCGAAAACGACAGAAGACCGGTCTCGACGAGCGCCAGCATGCTTAAACCGAGGGCAGTCTCCAGGCCGTTGATGCCAAACGGAGCGTAATCGAATTCCTGTTCCTTCTCCTCGTAGGTATGCGGCGCGTGGTCTGTGGCGATCACGTCTATCACGCCGTCCAACAGGGCCTGGGTCACGGCCTCAACGTCTTCCTGCGTCCGCAACGGCGGATTCACCTTGGCCTCTGTATTGTAGCCGCGGCACATCTCGTCCGTGAGAATCAGATGGTGCGGCGTGACCTCGGACGTCACACGCAGCCCCTTGTCTTTCGCCATGCGCAGTTGCTCGACCGACTGCCGGGCCGACACGTGACACACGTGCAGATGACCCCCGGTGAGCTCCGCGAGCTGCACGTCCCGAGCCACCATGCACGCCTCGGCGGCGTTGGGAAGCCCGCGCAGGCCCATGGCCGTCGCGACCACGCCCTCATTCATGACGCCTCCGGCCAGGGCCCTGTCCTCGGCGTGCTGGAGAACCGGGATGTGGAACGTCCGCGTGTATTCGAGCAGGCGGCGCATCAGGCCGGTGTCCCACACCGGGTGGCCGTCGTCCGACACGGCAACGGCGCCGGCCTTCACGAGCTCGCCCACTTCCGTCATCCGCTCGCCCTTCTGGTCAATGGAGGCCGCGCCGATCGGCATCACTCGCGTGCCCCGCGCAGCCCTCGCCGCCAGACGCACGTAGCCCACGGCGGCCGGATCGTCGATCGGCGGATCGGTGTTGGGCATGGCCCAGACGGTGGTGAACCCGCCCGCCAGCGCGGCGTGCGATCCCGTGTGTATCGATTCCTTGTGCTCGCCGCCGGGCTCCCGGAGGTGGACGTGCAGGTCGATCAGTCCTGGGCACACGGTCATCCCGGAGACGTCGATCACTTCGGCCTCATCCGGGCCCGCTATGACCGGTTCGACGGCCTCTATCAGGCCGTCCCGCACCAGAACGTCTCCCGGGCCGTCCATATTCTGCGACGGATCGACCACGCGCGCGCCGCGAAGAACGATCGGTCGACTCATGCGCTCTCCTGTTTGGCCGCTTCGGCTCCGCCCGGCGCACCACCCGCCAGCAAATAGAGCACGGCCATGCGCACGGCCACTCCGTTGGTGACCTGGGGAAGAATCACGGACTGCGGCCCGTCGGCGACGGCCGAGTCGATCTCCACGCCCCGGTTCATCGGACCGGGGTGAAGGATGGCGATATCACGCGGTGCCCTTTCCAGGCGGGCACGGGTTACACCGTATACGCGATTGTACTCGCGCAACGACGGGATGAAGCCCGTCTTCATCCTCTCGAGCTGCAGCCGGAGGATGTTCAGGGCGTCCGACCACTCGATCGCTTCCTCGATGTGGTAGAAGGTCTGCACACCCATCTCCTCGATCCCGTAGGGAATGAGGCTTCGGGGACCGCAGACGGCCACCTCGGCACCCATCGCCTGGAGGCCGAAGATGTTAGAGCGCGCCACCCGTGAGTGTAGGATGTCGCCGACGATGCACACCTTCAGACCGTCGATGCGGCCGAGTCGATCGCGCAGGGTGAGCATGTCGAGCAGGGCCTGCGTGGGGTGCTCGTGCTGCCCGTCCCCGCCGTTGATCACGTTGGATGGGATCCGGTCGGCCAGGAAGCTGGCCGCCCCGGAAGAGCTGTGACGGATCACGACCATGTCGATCCGCATCGCCTCCAGGTTCCGGGCCGTGTCCACCAGCGTCTCTCCCTTGACGACCGACGAGCCGCTGGAGCTGATGTTGACGGTGTCAGCTCCCAGGCGTTTTTCGGCGAACTCAAACGAAATGCGGGTCCGGGTGGACGGCTCGTAGAACAAGTTGACGATCGTCTTGCCGCGCAGCACAGGCACCTTCTTGATCGCCCGCTCGCTGATCTCCTTGAACGGCTCGGCGGTGTCCAGGATGGCCGTGATCGTCTCGCACGACAGCCCTTCGAGACCGACGAGGTCCTTGCCGAGATCGAATTCCGGCCTGGGTTGGTTCATTCGCTCTCCGCGGATGCGACGAGCGTGACGGACAGCTCTTCGTCCAACTCAGGCACGCGGACCTCCACCCGCTCCCCTTCCCCAACCTCGACCGTGAGCCCTACGTGGTCGGCCTGAATGGGAAGCTCCCGACCGCCCCGGTCCACGAGAACGCACAGCTCCACGCGTCGTGGGCGACCGAAGTCCGCCAGCTCGTTGAGGGCAGCCTTTACCGTCCGGCCGGTGTAGAGCACGTCGTCCACGATGACGACCCGGCGGTCGTTGACATCGCCCGGGACCTCCGTCCTTCCGATCACCGGTCGGGGACCAATCTGATCGAAGTCGTCCCGGTACAGGGTGATGTCCAGACTGGCCGTGGGTATGTCGCCGGAGGAGGGATGGATTCTCTCCGCGAGACGCCTGGCCAGCTCGACCCCACGGCGATGGATCCCGACGAGCATGAGATCCTCCGTAGCGCCTCCGCTCGCGATCGCGTCCGCGAGACGGTCCAGGGCCTGCTCCACGCCCGCGCCGTCCAGCAGCGGAGTCGTCGTTTCGGGGCTCGTCATTCAGGCGCGCCTTTCAGTGTAGCGGCGAGGTCGCGGTGGATCGACGGGGCCGCGCTCCGCGCAGTATACCGACGGGCTGCCGGCGGATCAACGGCCCGAAAACGCCCGTCTTTGAGCGATTTTTGGGGCTGCGTTCCGCTTTACAACCGAAGGGTCTGCTGTCTAGCTTGGCGGCCGCTCCGGAGGCGTTCGACGGACTTCCGGGCGGCGCTCATCGCTCAGGGAGAGGTCATGTCGCGCTCTTGGCTCGGACTCGCCGCGCTGTTCCTGACTATCGCGTCCCCGTCCGCAGCGCAGGAAACGACGCCAGACCCGGGTCAAGCTCGAGCGGCGATCGAGGGTCCCCGGGTGCTCTTCCCGGGAGCCGGCTTCGACCTGACGGTTG
>JBDHFS010000257.1:0-4456 GCA_039590285.1 Gemmatimonadota bacterium | reverse complement strand
ATCCCAGAGTTGGCGCCGGTGGAAGACGGGCCGAGTCCAGCTCGACGTTCAGTGAGCTGGACGATCCGATGACGGCAGGTCTCGCGACCGCTGCCACGAGGGGCTCGAGCGTGCGCGGCACCGTGTCGGCCGGAGGGTGACCCACCTGAGCCACAACGGTGCCGGTTCGAAGGACGAGGCCGCAGCCGGCGCCCAGTAGCACGTGCCATCTCCTCGAGCGCGCGGCAGCACAGGGGAAAGGCCCCACCGCAGACCGACACGTCCTCAGTCTTCGAGTCATGACCGCGTGAAACTGCACCCGTGGGCAGTCCGAGTCCACAGCGGACGCCGCGTGGCTGGCCCATGAGACGACCGCCTGCATATCTTCGCGGAGCCATGGGGACGCGACAGGACCGTGATCGCCGACCCGAACCCCTCGCAACCACCGATTCGAGGTAAACGATGAGACCCAGTCTCCCACGCCCGTGGCATCGTCTGGTGCGCAGTGTCGGTCTGTCGCTCGGCGTGTTGGTTCTTCTCTTCCGGTCGGGGGCGGCCCAGGTGGATCCCAGCCTGCTGGCCGGCATGGAGGCGCGCTCTATCGGTCCCGCGGGGATGAGCGGCAGAGTGGCGGCGGTCGTGGGGGCACCGAGCGACCCGAACATCGTCTACGTCGGAGCGGCGACCGGCGGCATCTGGAGGTCGACCAACGGCGGCCTGACGTTTGAGCCGGTCTTTGACGATGAGGATGTGGCAGCGATCGGCGCGCTGGCCGTGCATCCGTCCGACCCGGATGTGGTGTGGGCGGGGACCGGCGAGGGAAATGTCCGAAACAGCGTATCGGTGGGTAACGGCATCTACCTCACACGCGATGGCGGTCGCTCCTGGGAGCACCTCGGGCTCGTGGGCACGGAGCGCATTCACAGGATCATTATCCACCCATCGGATCCGAACACCGTGTACGTGGCGGCGCTCGGACAGGAATGGGGAGAGAACCCGGAGAGGGGGGTGTACCGGACCCGGGATGGAGGAATGAGCTGGGAGCGGGTCCTGTACATCGATGACCGGACGGGAGCTGCCGACCTGGTCATGGATCCGGCCAACCCGGACAAGCTGTTCGCCGCGATGTGGGAGTTTAGACGCTGGCCGTGGTTCTTCAAGTCGGGTGGCCCCGGATCCGGTCTCCACGTGTCGAGGGACGGCGGCGACACCTGGGTGCGGATCACACCCGACGATGGATTGCCCGAGGGTGAGCTCGGACGAATCGGCCTGGCCATCGCCGCATCGGATTCCCGCATCGTCTACGCCTACGTCGAGGCCGAAGAGAATCAGCTGTACCGCTCGGAGGACGGCGGCATTTCCTGGCGAGCCGTCAGCTCCGGGGAAAACGTCGGCAACAGACCCTTCTATTACGCGGACATCTACGTGGACCCCGAGCGGGCGGGCCGCGTGTACAGCCTGTGGTCGGTGGTGAGTGTTTCCGACGATTCGGGAGAGACTTTCGATCGTCTCGTCGGCTGGGACGTTCATCCCGACCACCACGCGATGTGGATCAATCCCCTGGACGCTCGACACATCATTCTCGGAAACGATGGTGGGGTCGCGATCAGCCACGACAGAGGCGAGACGTGGCGCTTCGTGCGAAATCTCCCTCTCGCGCAATTCTACCACATCCGCGTGGACATGGAACGGCCGTACAACGTGTACGGGGGGATGCAGGACAACGGCTCCTGGAAGGGACCGAGCACGGTTCTCGAAAACGGCGGGATCCGGAATCTACACTGGCACGAAGTCGGCTTTGGAGACGGATTCGATACGTCGCCCGATCCGGAAGATCCCATGCGGGGCTACGCCATGAGTCAGGAGGGCTACTTGAGCCGCTGGGATCTCCGCACCGGCGAGCGAAAGGACATTCGTCCGGCTCCTCCGCAGGGCATGGCACTTCGTTTCAACTGGAACGCGGGCTTTGCGCAGGACCCGTTCGACCCGGCGACGATCTACTACGGGAGTCAGTTCGTTCATCGCTCGAGAGATCGTGGGGACACGTGGGAGCTCATAAGCGGCGACCTGACCAGCGACAACCCGGAGTGGCAGAACCAGGCTGGGAGCGGCGGCCTCACTCCGGACGTCACCGGAGCGGAGAACTTCACATCGATCGTCGCCATCGCTGCCAGCCCGATTCAAGACGGTGTCATCTGGGTCGGCACGGATGACGGCCGCCTTCACGTGACCCGAGATGGCGGCGGTACGTGGACGAACCTGGAAGACCGGATACCCGATGTGCCGGCCAACACCTGGATACCACACATCGAACCGTCACTCTTCGATGGCGGCTCTGCCTACATCGTTCTCGACGATCACCGGCGGTCCAACTGGACACCGTACGTGTTCCGCGTGGATGCTTTCGGGGATGGATGGACGCGCCTCGCGGGCGAGGGTGATGTGTGGGGCTATGCTCTCTCGATCGCGCAGGATCCGGTCGACTCCGCGCTTCTATTCCTGGGTACCGAATTCGGCTTGTGGCTATCGCTCGATGGCGGAGACGGCTGGTTCAAATGGACTCACGGTGTCCCGACGGTCGGGGTTCGCGACCTGATCGTTCATCCCCGAGACCACGACCTGGTGGTTGGGACGCACGGTCGAGCCGCGTTCGTGCTGGACGACATCAGTCCGCTGCGGAACCTGACTCCCGAGGTGCTGGCCAGTCGACTGCACCTCTTTCCGATCGCCGACGCCGTCCAGTATCGAATCCGTCAGACGGGCGCCAGCCGGTTTCCGGGACACGGGGAGTTCCGTGGCGAGACTCGGCCATATGGCGCTCTCATCACTTTCGCGGTCTCCGGCACCGATCTGCCTCACCCCGACCCGGACACCGAGCGCGTGCGCAAGGAAGCGGAGCGCGCCGGCGAGGCTGTGGACACGGAGCAGACCGGGCGTGTCGGAAACGAGGCGGAGGACTCTGAGGCTGACACCGATCGGAAGCGTGTCGAGATTCGGGTGACCGACTCGGATGGCGAGGAAGTCCGGACGTGGAAGGAGGAAGTCCATCAGGGCCTGAATCGTATCACCTGGGACCTGCGACGCGATGCGTTCCGCAGGCCCGAGACCGGGAGCGGCGGGGCCGATCAGGACTTCAAACCGGGGGGCATCCGCGTTCTGCCAGGAACGTACACCGTCACCCTCAGTTTTGACGGGGAGAGGGCTTCCAGCGAGGTTCGGGTGTCGGCGGATCCGCGAGAGACGGCGACATCGGAGGGGCGCAGGGAGAAGTACGATGCTCTGCTGGCGGCGGGGGCTCTGCAGGAGATCGTTGCCGACGCCATCTCGCTCATCTACACGACTCGCGGCGATGTCGATGCGGCAGTGGCCATGCTGAAGCGGTCGGAGGATGTGAGGGACGGAGAGCGCTCATCCGACGGAGACGGCGAGCCGTCGGACACGGGTGACCCGGAAAGCCCCGGTGATGAGCTACGGGAGCAGGCCCGGGTCATCAAGCGAAGGCTGAGCGAGATCGAGGAGCGTCTATGGGTATCCGAAGACACCAAGGGCATCGTGTACTCGGATGATCGCGTTTGGAGTATGACGGAATACCCCCTCCGTTCGATGCAGTCGTCCTGGGATCCACCCACGGAGGCGCAGCTGAGCTACCTTGCTCGGGCCGAGGAAGCGGCAGCCGGTGTCGTGTCGGAGCTGAACGACCTGCTGGCGAGCGAGATGGCCGCGTTTCGGGAGGGTATTGGAGAGCTCGGGATAACCCTCCTTCCGGAGGAGGAGGCGTTGAGATTACCATAGACGGGCACGGGCAGGAGATCATTTTCCCCCGGAGGCGCGCCGGGGGAGCGACCGACGATTTCACGGCGGAGGGCATAGAATGGAAATCAAAGTGCTCGTTCAGGGCCCGGACACGATCCACCCGATCGTCGTGTCCGTTCCGGACGAAGAGGACCCGCAACAGAAGCTGGCGACGGCCATGGCTCAGGGCACCGAAGTGCTTCGCCTGGGCACGAGCACCTTCCGGACGGATCGGGTCCTGGCGATCGTCATCCAGCAGACATTCGTGGACTCATCGATTCGGAATACCTGGTAGCGGATCAGGAAGCGTACAGGTCTATCACTCGCTCGATCGCGCGCCGGCATACACGACAGAAATAGTCGGTCCGCGTGAACATTATGCAGTCCGTCTCCGACCGATACAGCCCGTGGGCCTCGTACATGGCTCCCTCGAAAGCGCCTACTCGGCCCGAGTGCCTCATCGTGTGAAGCAGCTCAGCCTCGATCTCCGCTTGCTCGCGGAACAGGGCGTCGAAATCCGCCTCCGGCGCCCGTGAGGTTTTGCGTGTCGGCTTCTAGTCTTTCCTGACAACGACTTAGGCTGTTACACGGTGCCGCTCGGAGCGGTTTTGGCAACGGTTTTGGCAACGTTTCGACCGTTTCGCGTTGCCGATTAGGCTAATCGCCAACGCCTACCGCGAAAAAA
>JBDHFS010000256.1:0-4469 GCA_039590285.1 Gemmatimonadota bacterium | reverse complement strand
TCGAGCGCGAGCGCGTCGGTCGATTGAATCGGCGCAATCGACAGGCCTCCGGCCCGCCCCGCGCCCTTCGTGTTGGATCCGATCAAGGAGAAGCCGTCCGCTCCCCCTTCGATGGTCACGCGCTCAGAGGCCCGGATCTCGACGCCCTTCAGTACCTCGGTGCCGGCCACGAGTGCCAGCGCCCCGGCGTCACCGCTCCCCAATGTGACCGTCTCGATCGTCGCGCCGTTCAGAACCTCGAGAACGGGCGTCTCCACGAAGATCATTCCCGCGTTTCCCGTGGCGTCGGCCTCGGACCGCGACACGATCGCCGACGGTGTGCAGCCCGCTTCCGCCGAGCACCCCGAGCCGCTCACGCGGACGCGCTCGCTCGCCCGGATCTCGATGTCGCCTCCGGCACCCGCACCCGGTGCAATGCTCACTAGCTGTCCACCGCCGCCCACGTCGAGCGCATCCGCCCGGATGTCGATGCCGCCATCCGACCCGTAGTCCGTGCTGACCTCCATGCCGCTGCCCACGCCCTCGACCGCTACGCTTTTCCCGTTGATCGAGATGCTCCCGCCGAGGACCGGTCCTCCCCTCGCACTCGCCGTCCCGATCGACACGTCTCTAGCGACGATGGACACGTTCCCACCGAGCATCTGCGCACCGCTCTTGATCTCGACGTCATCGCTCATCGCCACATCGACGGTGGGGCCGATTACCTGGGCGCTGTTCTCGAACACGAAGTGCCCGCCGCGAATCACGACCCTGCCCGTCGACGGTCCATCCGTCTCCCCCGCGAAGAGCGTCGAGGACGCGATCAATTCCACTTCGCCAAGTGCACCGGCGTCGACGGTTTCGGGATCGAAGCCCTGCAGATCCACGGGAACGTCCACCACGCCCTTGGCGCTGGCGATCTCTAGGCTGGCACCCGACGCATCGATCGTGGCGCAGCCGGTGCCGCAGCTTCTCTGGATACGCACGCCGCCCACGCTGCCCTCTGGGTCGCCGCCTATGAGGGCGAGCGTCTCCCCCGGATCCACGCCCAGATTCCGCGCAGCGGAGAGCAGGATCCGGTTGTTGAAGCTCTCGCCCACGAAGCCGAAAGCCGTCGGCGCAGCGGCGCTCAGGAGAAGTGGAGCCGCGTCCGTCCCCGTGTAGAAGTCGTACTCGGCGCCTTCTGGAAACCGGAGCGCGTGGGCGGTGCTCAGATAGAGCGAGCCCGAGACGTCGAAATGCGCCTCGTCCCGCAGTGTGATCCCGCTCGGGTTGACGAAGAAGATATCCGCTCCCGGGATCTCCGAGGCGAACGTGCCGTCGATGACGGAGAGGCTCCCTCCCGTGACCCGGGCGATCACGCGCTCGGGAGTTCCATTCGTCGCCGTGAACGTGGCCTTGTCGCCGCTCAGGATGTCGAAGAGGCTGAAGCTGTGGAATAGATTGGATCCGGCGTATCGCCCGTACCACTCGGTGGTCTCTTCCCCGGTTCCTGGATCGACTCGGGTCACGGCGTCGGGAATCTCGTAAGCGCGTATGCCGTCCACCTGGGTCGACGGGGCCTCACCCGCCTCGCCGAGAGAGCCGTCGAAGACGATCGTGGCGGGATCGGTACCCTGACCCGAAGCCGCCCCGGCCAGCAGCAGCGCCAGGAGCAAGGCACTCGATGACATCGCAATTCTGCACGTCATCGATCGATCCATCTCTGTCTCGACACGAAAGAGACCTCACTCGCAGCTCTTGCCTAGAAAGCTCTGGCGCGCATGCACTCCTGCGGCAGCATCGTGGCCAGGCCGCGGATCTCCCGCCGCAGCACCACCACGTCCTTGATGTTGCACGCCGTCCCGTCGCCCGGATCAGCCACCACGCTGCAGAACTCCGGGCTCGTCTGGTCGCCCGTCGCTCCCACCAGCCAATCCAGCCCTCCCTCGACGTCGTCCGACAGCACCGCGCCGTCTCGAACCGGAGGCTCTCCGGGCAGAGGCGGGACCGGGAAGTCGCCGCACTGGCACGCGTCACCGATTCCGTCGAACATGCTGGCGTCATTCACGCTCCCGCGGTCGTCCTGGCTGCGGTTGGGAGCGTACAAGCAGTTCTCCGAGTCATCCGGAACCCCGTCGCCGTCCCAATCGTTGGTCTGGGCTCCGGTTCCGCCGAGGAAGGCGCTGGCAATCTCGTAGGAGCCGCTGGTCAGAGTCACCGGCTCGCCCAACCCCGCGCCCGCCGTAAACGCCGCCGTGCCCTCGGAGGTCGGCTGCGGAATCGGGGAGCCCTCGAGAACCCGGAGCGTTCCCAAGACCACCTTGGGGCTCGGGTCCGAGTCGGGAATCTGAATCAGCGTCTTCAGTACGATTTCCGAGTCGCCCGACGGTAGATTCCCTTGGAGCGTCACGTACGCGATGTCGGGATGTTGCGCGAACCCGGAGCTCGGCCCGAAGACGAGCGAGTTGCCCCCGTCGACCCGAGGCTCGAGGTCGCCCGGTGTTGAACATCCCTGTGACGGGGGATACGCGGTCTGCGGGACGCAGCCGACGAGCTCGTATCCCGCGGCCAGATCGCGGAAACCCACGGTCAACTGGTGGACCTCGAGCGTAGACTCGAGCTTGATGAGATAGTCATCGAAATTTTCGGGCTCGGCGAGCTCGTTGGGCACCCGGTCGATGGTCAGCAACACGTCCGAGCTATTCGAACCCACCGCCGCGATGTACTCGTCTTCCGTGAGCTCCGTGACCAGGTCCTCGCCGAAGACACCCGCTCCCACATCCAGGTTGAGCACCGCGACATCATCGGCCGGGAGCGTCTCCGTGACGGCGACGAATGCCAGCAGCTGGTCATCCCCTCCAGCTTCCGGGCAGAGGTTGTTGGGATAGGATGAATCGGGCAGGCCCACGAGCGAGAAGGGCAGTGTATCGGCGTAGCCGTCTCCATCGAAATCCACGGGATCCGACACGGAGGAGGCCGCCGGGTCCACCGTGACGCCAAGATCGCCGTTCGACGGAGGGGGGCAACCTCCGGGCGTACAGCCGCCCCCGAAGACGATCTCGCTCGTCGGATCGATTTCGGGCGGGAAGGTGATGCCCCGTGCAACCATCGACACGACGTCTCCACTCGCGCACGTGAGCAGGATGCTGTAGCCGTTGGTCGAGGACTCCGCGAGTTGCATCGGCCCGGCAGCAGCCGCTTGA
Source organism: Gemmatimonadota bacterium (assembly GCA_039590285.1). GTDB lineage: Bacteria > Gemmatimonadota > Gemmatimonadetes > Palauibacterales > Palauibacteraceae > Benthicola. Next base: position 1,305 of record JBDHFS010000256.1, on the reverse strand, counting down.
CTCCCGACGCCCACGACGGAGAGGATCGGAAGCTCGCAGGCGTTGCCGAGGCCGTCGAGGTCCGTGTCGGTCTGGCCTGCGTTCGCCACGTCGGGGCAGTTGTCGCAGGCATCGCCCACGCCGTCGCCGTCGCGATCGAACTGGTTGGGATTCGGCACGCTCAGGCAGTTGTCGCAGACATCTCCCACGCCGTCGTCGTCGGCATCGGCCTGATCGGGGCTGCCGGGGGGAGTCTCGGCGGGGCAGTTGTCGGCCGGCGCCTCGAAACCGTCCGTGTCGACATCGAAGGGCGGCCGCGACTGGTCGTCCGAGTCGTCGCCCCAGCACACCACCGAGCCGCTCGTGCTGACGCCGCAGGTGAAGCCCGGGTTCATCTCCGTGCCGCCCGCGTCGAGCGCCGCGAATTGCAGCGCGCTCGGCGGCGTCGCCTGGCCCTGGGTATCGAGGCCCCAGCACTCGACGCTGCCCCCATCGCGCAGGCCGCAGCTGTGCAGCGAGTCGGCGTCCACGTCGGCGAAGCTGCCCGCGGGTGCGTCGAGCACCGACCCATCCGTGTCGAGGCCCCAGCAGTCCACCTCTCCGCTCACCCGCCGGGCACAGTTGTGGAAGGCGCCGGCGCTGACCTGTTCGTAGGGGCCCGTCTGGTTGGCGTCCTGTCCGTACTGATCGTCGCCCCAGCAGTTGACGATGCCGTTCGTGTCCACGGCGCAGGTGTGCTGGAATCCGGCGCTCAGCTGCTCGAAGCTGCCGGTGGGCGCATCGATCTGCCCAAAGCTGTTGTCTCCCGAGCAGGCGATCGTGCCGTCGACGGCGAGGAGGCAGGCGTGAGATCCGCCGGTCGCCACCTGCGTCCCATAGTGGCCCGCGAGAAGCCTCCCCTTGCCTGTTAAACCCAATGCCATCAGCTGATCCCAGTCGCCCCAACAGCGGGCACCCCCGCTCATTTCACCCACGCAGGCGTAGCCCGTGCCCGAATCGATCTGCATGTAGGGACCGGAGTAGACCGGGCCGGCTGTGATATCCGGGTCGCTGGCCCAGCACACCTCTTCGCCGTCGCTCCCGATCACGCACCCGTGGTTCGAGCCCGCCGCGAGCTGCGGGAAGGAAACCCGTGGCGGAACCGGAGGACCGGGCGCGGTACCCCAGCACTGCTGTGAGCCGTCCGTGGCGATGCCGCAGAAGTGGTTGCTCGCTGTGGAGAGAACCGAGAAAGTGCCCGCCGGATCCACGGCCGGTGGGGTCCCCCAGCACTCGATCGCGGCCGTGTCTGCGCGGATCCCGCAGGCGTAGGTGTCCGCCGCGGAG